>NZ_JBIWPA010000005.1:127845-191992 GCF_044768035.1 Kitasatospora sp. NPDC101176 | reverse complement strand
CCCGGGCCCCCCGGGGGGGGGGGGGGGGCGCCGGGGGGGCCCGGCGGGGGGGGCCGGGGGCGGGGCCCCCGGGGGGGCCCCCCACCCCCGGGGGGGGGCCGGGGCGCCCGCCCCCCCCCGCACCCCTCACCGGGACGTTAGAACAGGCCGGTCAGCCCGCCGCCTCGACGCTCTCACCGGGCGGGCGTCCGCTCACCCGTTCGGACTCAAGGGCGGTCTGCAGGATCACCACCGCGGCGGCCTGGTCGACGACCGAGCGGCCCTTCTTCGCCTTGACGCCCGAGGCGCGCAGCCCGTGGGTGGCGGTGACGGTCGACATCCGCTCGTCGACCAGCCGGACGGGCACCGGGTAGAGCCGGTTGGCCAGCCGCGCCGCGTACGCCCGGACCTTCTCCGCCGCCGGGCCCTCCTTGCCGCTCAGCGAGCGGGGCAGCCCGACGATCACCTCCATCGCGTCGTACTCCTCGACGATGGCGGCGATCCTGGCCTGCGACTTCACTCCGGCCGGGACGGTCTCCACGGGTGTGGCGAGCACCCCGTCGGGGTCGCAGGACGCGACCCCGATCCGGGCGTCACCGACGTCGACGGCGATCCGCCGCCCGCGCCGGAAGGGCCTCTCCTCGAACTCCATCAGGAGGCGCGCTCCGCGACCAGGGCGCGCACCGCGGCGACGGCCTCGCCGACGGCGGCCGGGTTCGAGCCGCCGCCCTGGGCGACGTCGTCCTTGCCGCCACCGCCGCCGCCGAGGGTCTTGGCGGCGACGCGGACCAGCTCGCCGGCCTTGATGCCGCGGCCGCGGGCGTCCTCGTTGGTGGCGATCACGGTCAGCGGCCGGTCGTTGGCGACGGTGAACGCGGCGACCACGGCCGGGCGCGAGCCGAGGCGGCCGCGCACGTCCAGGACGAGCTTGCGCAGCTCGTCGGCGCCGACGCCGTCGGCGACCTGAGCGGCGACCACGGCGATGCCGTGCACGTCCTCGGCCGAGTCGGCCAGGCCCGCCGCGGCGGCCAGCACCTTCTCGGCGCGGAAGCGCTCGATCTCCTTCTCGGCGTCCTTGAGCTTGGCGAGCATGCCGGAGATCTTCTCCGGCAGCTCCTCCGGGCGGCCCTTGACCAGCTCGGTGAGCTGGGCGACCACGGTGTGCTCACGGGCCAGGAACTTGTACGCGTCGACGCCGACCAGCGCCTCCACCCGGCGCACGCCGGAGCCGATCGAGGACTCGCCGAGCAGCTTCACCAGGCCCAGCTGGGCGGTGTTGCCGACGTGCGTGCCACCGCACAGCTCCTTGGAGAAGTCGCCGATGGTGACGACGCGCACCTCGTCGCCGTACTTCTCGCCGAACATCGCGATGGCGCCGGCCTTGCGGGCCTGGTCCATCGTCATGACCTCGGCGGTGACGTCGAGCTCGCGGCCCAGCACGTCGTTGATCTTCTGCTCGACGTCGACCAGCACGCTGCCGGGGACGGCGGCGGGCGAGCCGAAGTCGAAGCGGAAGCGGCCGGGGGCGTTCTCGGAGCCGGCCTGGGCGGCCGTCGGGCCGAGCGCGTCGCGCAGCGCCTGGTGGGTCAGGTGGGTGGCCGAGTGGGCGCGGGCGATCGCCCGGCGACGCTCGACGTCGATCGTGGCGTACGCCGAGGCGCCGAGCACGACCTCGCCGAACAGCACGCCGCCGGAGTGCACCACGACGCCCGGGACGGGCTGCTGCACGTCGCGGATCTCCACCACCGCGCCGGACTCCAGCCGGATCCGGCCGTGGTCGGCGAGCTGGCCGCCGCCCTCGGCGTAGAAGGGGGTGCGGTCGAGGATGATCTCGACCTCGTCGCCCTCGGAGGCCGCCGGCGCCGGGACGCCGTCCACCAGCAGGCCGACCACGGTGGCCTCGCCCTCGGTGAGGGTGTAGCCGGTGAAGACGCTGGCGCCGGAGGTGTCGGCGACCTCGCGGTACGCGGCGACGTCGGCGTGGCCCATCTTCTTCGCCTTGGCGTCCGCCTTGGCGCGGTCCCGCTGCTCCTGCATCAGGCGGCGGAAGCCGGCCTCGTCGACCTGGAGGCCCTGCTCCTCGGCCATCTCCAGGGTGAGGTCGATCGGGAAGCCGTAGGTGTCGTGCAGCTTGAAGGCCTGGTCGCCGGAGAGGACGGCGCCGCCGGCCTGCCGGGTCTCGGTGACCGCGGCGTCCAGCAGGCTGGTGCCGGCCTTCAGGGTCTGCAGGAAGGCCGCCTCCTCACCGACGACGACCGTCTCGATGCGCTTGCGGTCGGCCTCCAGCTCCGGGTACTGCGGGGCCATCGCCTTGATCGCGGTGTCGATCAGGTCCTTGGCGACCGGGCCGGTGGCACCGAGCAGGCGCATGTTGCGGATGGCGCGGCGCAGGATGCGGCGCAGCACGTAGCCGCGGCCCTCGTTGCCGGGGGTGACGCCGTCGCCGACGAGCATCAGGCCGGTGCGGATGTGGTCGGTGACGACGCGCAGCGAGACGTCCGACTTGTGGTCGGCGCCGTAGGTGTGGCCGGTGAGCTCGGCGGCGCGGTCGAGGATCATCCGGCTGGTGTCGATCTCGAAGAGGTTGTCGACGTCCTGCAGGATGGCGGCGAGGCGCTCCAGGCCGAGGCCGGTGTCGATGTTCTTGCTCGGCAGGTCGCCGAGGATCTCGAAGCCGTCCTTGCCGTCGCCGTGGCCGCGCTCGTACTGCATGAAGACCAGGTTCCAGATCTCCAGGTAGCGCTCGCCGTTGACGGCCGGGCCGCCCTCCTCGCCGTACGCGGGGCCGCGGTCGTAGTTGATCTCCGAGCACGGGCCGCACGGGCCGGGGACGCCCATCGACCAGAAGTTGTCCTTCATGCCGAGGCGCTGGATCCGCTCGGCCGGCACGCCGATGACGTCACGCCAGATCTGCTCGGCCTCGTCGTCGTCCTTGTAGACGGTGATCCAGAGCTTCTCCTTCTCCAGGCCGTAGCCACCGTCTGCGACGGGGGTGGTGAGCAGGTCCCACGCGAACTTGATGGCTCCTTCCTTGAAGTAGTCGCCGAAGGAGAAGTTGCCGCACATCTGGAAGAAGGAGCCGTGCCGGGTGGTCTTCCCGACCTCCTCGATGTCCAGGGTGCGCACGCACTTCTGGACGCTGGTGGCGCGCGAGAACTGCGGCTTGACCTCGCCCAGGAAGTAGGGCTTGAACGGCACCATGCCGGCGTTGACGAGCAGCAGGGTGGGGTCGTCGGCGACCAGGGACGCCGACGGAACGACGGTGTGGCCGCGCTCCTCGAAGAAGCGCAGCCAGCGGCGGCGGATCTCAGCCGACTCCATTAGTGGTCCTTCCGGTTCGGGGTGCCGCCCCGCGGCGGCAGGGCGCGGCGGGGCGTTTCTTCCATGGCTTGGGGGGTCTTGCGGGCACTGCTGGACGGAGGCAGGGCGGCGGCCGGGCTGCCGGGCGCCGCCGAGATAGCTCGGTACTGCGGCTCGCCCCGGAGCGCTCGGCGGCGCCGGGGCTCGACGACGGCGGTGCCGTGGAGTCCGAGGTCGTCGCGCAGCTGCTCCTCGCGCTCGGCCATGCCGGCCCGCACGTCCTGGGCGAACTGCTTGGCCAGGTCGCCCAGGTGCAGCGCACCGCGGGCCGCGGTGCCCGAGAGGTTGTCCGGGGTGAGCCGCTGCACGGCCTCGTTGGCCTTGTTCATGGCCCAGACGGTGGCACCGGCACCGACCGCCATCCAGAAGACGCGTCGCACCATGCCGTCAGCCCCTCACCGCGCGCCGGACCCGCGAGAGCAGGCCGTTCCTGGGCGCCGTCGCGGCGCGCACCTCGGCCCGGACCAGCCGGGCCAGCTCCTCGCGCTCGCCGCCCTGCAGCGGCACGGACGGCTGGCCGCCCTGCTGCTTGGCGACGGCCTTGCGGACGCCGTAGCTGAAGGCCGCGACCTTCACCAGCGGCCCGCCGAGGGTGGCGGCGACGGTGGAGGAGAGGGCGTTGGCGTTGGCGGCGGCGTCCTGCACGTTGGCGGTGATCTCGTCGACCCGCTCCAGCTGCTCGTTGGCGCTGCGCACGGCGGCACCGGCCTCGGTCAGCAGCGGGACGGCCTGTTCGGTGACCGCGGAGACCAGGACGGCGGCCTCCTTCAGCACCCGCGAGAGGCGGACCAGCACCACGGCGAGCAGGGTGACCAGGACCGCCCAGAACACGGCGACGAGCAATCCGGCCAGCTCTCCCACGGACACCTTTGCGCGCTCCCTCGCCTTGCTGTTCTCCAGAACGGAACCCTATCGCGCCCGGGCCCGGTTTCCGGACCGGGTCGGCGCCCGCCGCCGCGGGGGACGCCGGCCCGCCGATCCGGTCGGGTGTGCGAACCCGCGCGTAACCCACCGGCCGGTCACCTCGTTCTGCCAGGCGGGCCGTCGCCCGTACGGCCCGACGCAGGCCCGGACCGCGAGGGTCCGGGCCGGGACCACGGGGAGCACCGCTTGGCCGGCGACTGGAGAGCACAACCCGGGGAGCCCGGGGTGTGGCCGCGCGAGCCGGAGCCCGGCCGGCTGCCGGCCGAGGTGACGGGCTTCGTCGGGCGGCGGCGGGAGCTGACGGAGCTGGCGAGGCTGCTGGCGGGCGCCCGGCTGGTGACCGTCACGGGCCCGGGCGGGGTGGGCAAGAGCCGGCTGGCGCTGCGGGCCGCGGCCCGGGCGGCCGGCGCCTTCCCGGACGGCACCTGGCTGGTGGAGGTGGCCCCGGTGCAGGACCCGCTGCTGCTCGGCCACGCCGTGCTGGAGGCGCTGCGGCTGACCGACGGCACCGCCCGCCCGCCGATGGACGTCCTCACCGAGCGGCTGGCCGGCCAGCGCCTGCTGCTGGTGCTGGACGGCTGCGAGCACCTGGTGGCGGCGTGCGCGGAGCTGACGGAGGCGCTGCTGCGGGGGCTGCCGGGTGTGCGGGTGCTGGCGACCAGCCGGGCTCCGCTGCGGGCCTGCGGCGAGCACCTGCACACGCTGGCCCCGCTGCCGGTGGGGCCGCTGCCGGTCGGCCGGGTGGGGTCGGACGCGCTGCCGGAGGCGGTGCGACTGTTCGCCGACCGGGCCCGGGCGGTGCTGCCGTCCTTCGAGGTGACGGCGGCCAATGCGGAGGCGGTGGGGCTGCTCTGCCGGCGGCTGGACGGCATCCCGCTGGCCGTGGAGCTGGCGGCCGGGCGGCTGCGGGCGCTGTCGGTGGAGCAGATCACCGCCCGGCTGGACGACCGGTTCCGGCTGCTCACCGGGGGCTCCCGGACGGCTCTGCCCCGGCATCAGACGCTGCGGACGACGATCGGTTGGAGTCACGAGCTCTGCACGGCGCAGGAACGTTTACTCTGGGCCCGCCTCTCGGTCTTCGCCGGCAGCTTCGACCTGGACGCCGCCGAGTACGTCTGCGCCGGCGACGGCCTGGACGCCGAGGACGTCCTCGACCTGCTGGACGAGCTGGTCGCCAAGTCCGTGGTCCTGCGCGAGGAGAGCAGCTTCGGCGTCCGCTTCCGGCTGCTGGACACCCTGCGCGAATACGGCTCGCACTGGCTGCGCGCCGCCGGCGAGGAGCAGCGGCTGCTGCGCCGCCACCGGGACTGGTACCTGGGGGTGGCCACCTGGGGCGAGGTCGAGTGGTTCGGCCCCCGCCAGGCCGAGACCGCCGAGCGCACCGAACTCGCCCACACCAACCTGCGCGCGGCGCTGGAGTTCTGCCTGGCCGAGCCCGGCGAGGAGCAGATCGCCCTGCTGCTGGCCGGCACGCTCTGGTTCTACTGGGTCGGCTGCGGCCACCTCGGCGAGGGCCGGCACTGGCTGGACCGCGCGCTCGCCCTGGACCGCGAACCCACCGAGGCCCGTGCCAAGGCCCTCTGGGTCACGGGCTACATGGCCACCCTGCAGGGCGACCTGGCGACCGCCCGCCCGGCCCTGGAGGAGTGCCGCCGCCAGGCCCTCGACACCGGCGACGACCGGGCGCTCGCCTACGCCGTCCACCGGCAGGGCTGCGCGGCCCTGATCGGCGACGAACCGGACCGCGCCGCCGAGCTGTTCGAGGAGGCGCTCTGGCACTACCGGACGATCGGCGAGCTGAACAGCAACGTCGTGATGGCCATGTTCGAGCTGGGCGTCGCCTACCTGTTCCAGGGGGACGTGGAGAGCGGCGAGCTCTGGTTCGGGCAGGCCCGCGAACTGTGCGAGGAGCACGGCGAGCAGTGGGCGTACGCCTACGTGCTCTACGCGATGGCGTACTCGCACTGGATGGACGGAGCCGTCCGCTCGGCCCGTGCGCTGGCCCGGGAGAGCGTCCGGCTGAACCACCTGTTCCACGACCTGCTGGGCATCGTGCTGGCGATCGACCTGCTGGCGCTGCTGGAGACCGAGCCCGGCGGCCCGGGGGAACCGGGGGACCTGCGCGAGGCCCGGGTGCTGCAGGGCGCGGCGCACCGGATCTGGCGCACGGTCGGCCTGCCGTTCCTGGGCTCGCGGTCCTTCTTCGGCCCGCACCAGGAGTGCGCGGAGCGTGCCAGGGCCGGGCTCACCGAGCAGGAGTACCAGGACTGCTACGAGGCCGGCGCCCGGCTCGACCTGGACGCGGCGGTCTCCCGGGCGCTGGGCGGCGGGGGCTCGGCGGACGGGCCTGAGCCCGGCCCCGGGCCCTGCTCGGTGCCACCCGCGCCGGCGCCCTCGCCGGTGCGGAATAGTTGAAACTTGTCCATTGCTGGAGGGGGCGAGGAACCACCCGGAAGGAGCCCACCGTGGCCGTGACCACCACCGCCGACGAGTACCGCCTCGCGACGTTCCACTTCGAGTCCAAGGCGTACACCGACGCCGCCCGCCTGCTGGAGGGCGTGCTGGCCGAGGAGCCGGGCAACCTCTCCGTCCGGCTGCTGCTGGCCCGCAGCTACTACCACTCCGCCCAGCTCGGCCGCGCCGAGGAGGAGCTGCGCCGGATCCTCGACGCCGACCCGGCCGAGGCCTACGCCAGGCTGATGCTCGGCCGCACCCTGGAGCGCCGCGGCCGCGCCGCGGAGGCCCGCCCGCACCTGCGGATGGCCGCCGCGATGACCGGCGAGGACCTCTGAGAGCCGCTGCCGACCCGGCCCCGGGGGCATCCCGGGGACACCGGGGACACCCCCCCCGGAAAAGGGACGAGCCCCCGCCGCCTCGAAAGGCGACGGGGGCTCGCTGTGGTACCGCCGGAGCGGGACCGCCGCGGGTCAGCGCGAGTAGTACTCGACGACCAGCTGCTCGTCACAGATCACCGGGACCTCCTTGCGCTGCGGCGCACGGTCCAGGCGGAAGGCCAGGGCCTTCAGGTTGACCTCGAGGTACTTCGGGGTCTGGCCCTCGCCCGCGTAGCCACCCTCACGGGCGACCTGGAACGGGACCTTCTCCTTGCTGCGCTCGCGGACGGTCACCACGAAGCCCGGCTTCATCTGGTACGACGGCTTGTTGACCTTGCCGCCGTTGACCTCGATGTGGCCGTGGACGACCATCTGACGGGCCTGGTAGATGGTGCGGGCGATGCCCGAACGCAGGACCAGGGCGTCGAGGCGGGTCTCCAGCTCGGCGACGAGCGCCTCACCGGTCTTGCCCTCGGCCTTCTTCGCGCGGTCGAACGCGCGCGCCATCTGCTTCTCGCTCAGGTCGTACTGGGCGCGCAGACGCTGCTTCTCGAGCAGACGGACCTTGTAGTCCGAGTTCTGCTTGCGACCACGGCCGTGCTGGCCGGGCGGGTACGGGCGGGCCTCGAAGTACTTGACGGACTTCGGGGTCAGCGGCACGCCGAGCGCACGCGCGATCTTGACCTTGGGGCGCTTCTGGTTCGCCATGAACCAAACCTTCCTTGCTTACGAATACGGCTTCACCAGGTGTTGACGGAGGTCGCACGTCGCGACCCGGAGAAAACCACGCCGCCTGCGCGGACGCGATCAGCCGCTCTCCGGAGCCGGGCACGGAAGTGCTTGTCACACGGGCCGGCCGGGTGTCCGGCCGCCCGCGACACCGATAACGGTGCGCGACGCTCCTGGTGCGGACCTCCCGGAGGAGGCCTACGGCCACTGCCCCGCTGGTGCGGCCGGTCGGTGGGGTCTCCCCCGCCGCCGTCCCGGGACATGGCACTCCGATCGAGTATACCGGCACCCCGGGAGGCCGATCACCCGCCCCCGGCGGGGCTCACTCCCCCCGCAGCCGCCCCCGCGTCCACTCCACCACGTCCGCGTAGCGGGCCTCGCCGCCGCGGCGGGTCGGCCGGTAGTACTCCTTGCCGTGCACCGCGTCCGGCGCGTACTGCTGGGCCGCGATGCCCTCCGGCAGGTCGTGCGGGTACTGGTAGCCCCGCCCGTGGCCCAGCTTGCCCGCGCCCCCGTAGTGCGCGTCCCGCAAGTGCGGCGGGACGGCCCCCGCCAGGCCCTGCCGGACGTCCGCCAGCGCCGCGTCGATCGCCAGGTAGGCGGCATTGGACTTGGGCGCCAGCGCCAGCGCGATCGCCGCCTGGGAGAGGATGATCCGCGCCTCCGGGAAGCCGATCAGGGCCACCGCCTGGGCGGCCGCGACCGCCGTCTGCAGGGCCGTCGGATCCGCCAGGCCGACGTCCTCGCTGGCGGAGATCATCAGCCGGCGGGCGATGAAGCGCGGGTCCTCCCCCGCCTCGATCATCCGGGCCAGGTAGTGCAGCGTGGCGTCCACGTCACTGCCCCGGATCGACTTGATCAGCGCGCTCGCCACGTCGTAGTGCTGGTCGCCGTCCTTGTCGTAGCGCACCGCCGCCTGGTTCACGGCCGTCTCCGTGGTGGCCAGCGTGATGCTCGGCTCGCCCTTCTCCAGCGCCGCCCCGGCGGCCGCCTCCAGGGTGGTCAGCGCCCGCCGGGCGTCCCCGCCGGCCAGCCGGACCAGGTGGTCCTCGGCCTCCCCGGTGAGCTCCAGGGCGCCCTCCAGGCCGCGCTCGTCGGCCACCGCCCGGCGCAGCAGGGCGCGGACGTCCTCGTCGGTGAGCGACTCCAGGGTGAGCAGCAGCGAGCGCGACAGCAGCGGGGAGATCACCGAGAAGTAGGGGTTCTCGGTGGTCGCGGCGATCAGGGTGACCCAGCGGTTCTCCACGGCGGGCAGCAGCGAGTCCTGCTGCGCCTTGGAGAAGCGGTGGATCTCGTCCAGGAACAGCACCGTCTCCCGGCCGGACATGCCGACCGCCCGCCGGGCGCCGTCGATCACCGCGCGGACCTCCTTGACCCCGGCGGTGATCGCGGACAGCTCGACGAAGCGGCCCTCCACGGCCTGGCTGATCACGTGCGCCAGGGTGGTCTTGCCCGTCCCGGGCGGGCCCCAGAGGATCACCGAGCTGGTGGCGGCCGGCCCGCGCGAGCCCCCGACCAGTCGGCGCAGCGGCGAGCCGGGTTTCAGCAGCTGCCGCTGCCCGGCCACCTCGTCCAGCGTGCGCGGGCGCATCCGCACGGCCAGCGGGGCCCGCCCGGGCTCCCTGGCCTGGCGTTCCTCGGCGGCGGCGGTGAAGAGGTCCGGTTCGTCCACACCGGAAGCCTATGCGAGGGCCGTGACAGTCCCGGGGCGCCTGCGCGGACCGCGGCGGCGCGACCCGTCCGACGGGATCCGCGGGACCACGTCCTAGCCCAGCTTCGCCGCGTGGTCCGGAACGTACTTCTGCAGGTCGCGCGGGGGCCGCTGGTAGCCGCGCGGGGCCGGGCGGGGCGGCAGGTCGATCCTCGGCGCGGTGACCTCGTGGTACGGGACGGTGGAGAGCAGGTGGGCGATCATGTTGATCCTCGCCCGGCGCTTGTCGTCGCTCTCCACCACGTGCCACGGCGAGTCCGGGACGTCCGTGTGGCCGAACATCTCGTCCTTGGCCCGCGAGTAGTCCTCCCAGTGGGTGATCGACTCGACGTCCATCGGGGAGAGCTTCCAGCGCTTCATCGGGTCCCCCAGCCGGGCCCGGAAGCGCGCCTCCTGCTCGGTGTCGCTGACCGAGAACCAGTACTTGCGCAGCAGGATGCCCGCCTCGATGAGCATCCGCTCGAAGGTCGGGCACTGGTGCAGGAACTGCCAGTACTCCTCGTCGGTGCAGAAGCCCATCACCCGCTCCACACCGGCCCGGTTGTACCAGCTGCGGTCGAACAGCACGATCTCGCCGGCGGCCGGCAACTGCTCCACGTAGCGCTGGAAGTACCACTGCGTCCGCTGCCGCTCGGTCGGCGTCGGCAGCGCCGCGACCCGGGCGATGCGCGGGTTCAGATACTCCGTCACCCGCTTGATCGCGCCGCCCTTGCCCGCGGCGTCCCGGCCCTCGAAGACCACCACCAGCCGGGCCCCGGTGACCCGCACCCACTCCTGGAGCTTGACCAGCTCCTGCTGCAGCCGCAGCAGCTCCCGCTCGTAGGGCTTCCTCGACAGCCGCTCCGACTCCGCGGTCCGCTGCTCCTTGGCCACCTGGGCTCCTCCGTCCGACGCCGCTGATCACCAGTCACCGTAGGCGCTGGGGGCCGGTTCCGCAGGTCGTGCGACGGGTCCGCGACAGCGGCGGCCCCCTGAACCGCCGCTGCCGCGCTCCCCCGTCCGATCGGCGCGGACGCCGAACGATCAACCTTGGCCCACACCTGCCGGGCCGGTCCAATATCCCGTTCCATAACCTTGGGGCATGGATGTCGACACCCGGTTGCTGCGCAGCTTCACCGCGGTCTGCGAGGAGGGTCAGCTGACCGCCGCGGCGGCCCGGCTGTTCGTCTCCCAGCCGACGCTGACCAAGCAGATCCGCCAGCTGGAGGCGCTGCTCGGGGTCGAGCTGTTCGAGCGCTCGCGGCGCGGCATGACGCCCACCCAGGCCGGCCGGGCACTGGCGGCGCACACCGGGGCGCTGCTGGCCGGCTGGGACGACGCGCTGCGCACCACCCGCGCGGCCGCGGCCGAGCAGTGCTCGGTGCTGCGGGTGGGGTTCGAGGGCGGCATCATCAACCTGGTGACCCGCAGCACGCTCGCCGACTTCGCCCGGCGGATGCCCGGCTGGCAGGTGGAGCTGCGGCAGAACAACTGGTTCGACCCGACCTCGGGACTGGCCACCGGCGAGATCGACCTGACGCTCTGGCACGGACCGCCGTGGCTGGTCGAGCACTACAACGCCGCCGTGCTCGGCCAGGAGGCGCGGGTCGCGGCACTGCCGGCCGGGCACCGGCTGGCAGCCCGGGCCGAGCTCGACCTCGAGGACCTGGCGGACGAACCGTTCGTGGCGATACCGCACGAGGCCGGGCACTGGCGCGAGTACTGGCTCGCGGCCCACGAGCGGGGCGGGCGTCCGGTGCGGATCGGCGCGGTGGCGCACAACTCCGACGAGTGGCTGGCCGCGGTGGTGTGCGGCCAGGGCGTCGGCTTCGCACCGGAGACGATGAGCCGGCTGGCCGCGCGGGATGACGTCGCCTACCGGCCGGTGCGGGGGCTCAGCCCGAGCCAGGTCGGGCTCTACTGGCCGAAGGACCGCGAACTCACGCCGGCGATGGCCGCGTTCGTGCACAGTTGCCGGGTCACGGTGCCCTTCGGCGGGGGGTCGGGCCGGCGCGGTGCGTGCCCCGGCGGCGATCGCCTGGCGTGATCCTAAAGACACGCCCTAGACCGAGACGAAGGGCTCCGGGTAACGGCAGAGCCCGCGCGGACCGCCGTCGTACGCGGGCAGCGCCAGCGTCTGGAAGTAGGTCTCGGGCACCTCGAACGGGCCGCTGACCTCGTGCCGCACGGCCGGGGCGAAGCCGAACCGCCCGTAGTACGCCGGATCGCCGAGGACGACCACGAGCTTCTCGCCCGCCTCCTCGGCCGCCGCCAGCGCGGCCCGGACGACCAGCTCGCCGACGCCCTTGCGCTGCCACTCCGGGGCGACCGCGACCGGCGCGAGCGCCAGCCCCACGCCGTCCTCGCCGACCTGCAGCCGGGTCAGCAGCGCGTGCCCGATCACCAGCCCGGTCTCGTCGACCGCGACCACGGACAGCCCGGGCACCCAGGCGGGATCGCGGCGCAGCGCGTCCACCAGGTCCGCCTCGTCCGGGCCGGGGAACGCGGCCATGTGGACGCGTCTGGTGGCCGGGGCGTCGTCCGGACATTCGACTCTCGTGGTGACCTTCATGAGTCAACCCTCCCTGTGTCACACACCGTTGTGGACCGGCCCCGGACGGTGGGTGGACCGTCCGGGGCCGTTGCAGGTTAGCGGATTCGGCGTCAGGCCTTGGGCTGGGCCTCGGACTTGGCGTCCTCGCGCTGCTTCGGGGTGGCGTCCACGCCCGCCTCGCGGCGCTGCGCCGGGGTGATCGGCGTCGGGGCGCCGGTCAGCGGGTCCCCGCCGGTGGACGTCTTCGGGAAGGCGATGACGTCCCGGATGGTGTCGTAGCCGCCGAGCAGCGTGACGATCCGGTCGAGGCCGAAGGCGACGCCGCCGTGCGGCGGGGGGCCGTAGTTGAAGGCGTCCAGCAGGAAGCCGAACTGCGAGGCCGCCTCCTCCTCGGAGAGGCCGATCGCGTCGAACGCCCGCTTCTGCACGTCGCGCTGGTGGATACGGATCGAACCGCCGCCCAGCTCCGAGCCGTTGAGGACCAGGTCGTAGGCATTGGAGAGCGCCGCACCCGGGTCGGTGTCGAAGGTCGCCAGCGACTCGGCGGTCGGTGCGGTGAACGGGTGGTGCACCGCGTGCCAGCCCTGGAACTCGCCCTTGTCGTCCTCGATGGGCTCGAACATCGGGAAGTCGACGACCCAGAGGAAGGCCCACTGCGACTCGTCGATCAGCTCGCAGCGGCGGCCGATCTCCAGGCGGGCGGCGCCCAGCAGCTCCTGGGAGGCGCGCTGCTTGCCGGCCGCGAAGAAGATCGCGTCGCCGTTCTTGGCGCCCGCGGCGGCGGCCAGGCCGGCCAGGTGCTCCTCGGACAGGTTCTTGGCGACGGGGCCGCGCAGCTCGCCGGTCTCGGCGTCGATGACGACGTAGGCCAGGCCGCGGGCGCCGCGCGCCTTGGCCCAGTCCTGCCAGGCGTCCAGCGCCTTGCGGGGCTGCGAGGCGCCGCCGGGCATGACCACGGCACCGACGTACGGGGCCTGGAAGACGCGGAACGCGGTGCCCTTGAAGTACTCGGTGAGGTCGGTCAGCTCCTGCCCGAAGCGGACGTCCGGCTTGTCGGAGCCGTAGCGGGACATGGCGTCCGCGTAGGACATCCGGGGCAGCGGGGTGGGCAGCTCGTAGCCGTGCACCTCGCGCCAGATGGCGCCGACGATCTTCTCGCCGAGGGCCAGGATGTCCTCCTGGTCGACGAACGAGGCCTCGATGTCCAGCTGGGTGAACTCCGGCTGCCGGTCGGCGCGGAAGTCCTCGTCGCGGAAGCAGCGGGCGATCTGGTAGTAGCGCTCCATGCCGGCCACCATCAGCAGCTGCTTGAACAGCTGGGGCGACTGCGGCAGGGCGTACCAGTGGCCGGGCTGCAGGCGGACCGGGACGAGGAAGTCGCGGGCGCCCTCGGGGGTGGAGCGGGTGAGGTACGGCGTCTCGATGTCGAGGAAGTCGTTCTCCTCCATCACCCGGCGGATGATGTTGCTGACCTTCGAGCGCAGCCGCAGGCCCTTCGCGGGGCCCTCGCGCCGCAGGTCCAGGTAGCGGTAGCGCAGCCGGACCTCCTCGTTGACCGTGCCCGGCTCGTACTCGGCGACGGGGAAGGGCAGCGGGGCGGCCTCGGAGAAGACCTCGATCCCGCTGACGACGACCTCGACGGCGCCGGTCGGGATGTCGGGGTTCTCGTTGCCCTCGGGGCGCACCCGGACGTCGCCGACGACCTTGACGCAGTACTCGGCGCGCAGGCCGTGCACCGAGTCCAGGTCGCGGACCACGATCTGCACGGTGCCGGAGGCGTCGCGCAGGTCGATGAAGGCGACACCGCCGTGGTCGCGGCGGCGGGCGACCCAGCCGGCCAGGGTGACGGTGGTGCCTGCGTGCTCCGGGCGGAGCGTGCCCGCGTCGTGCGTGCGGATCACAGCTGCTTCTCCTTCAGGGTGGTGACGAGTGCGTCGAGGGCGACGGGGTTCTGCTCGCCGGTGGTCAGGTCCTTGAGCTGGACGACGCCCTCGGCGAGGTCGCGGTCACCGGCGACGAGGGCGAAGCGGGCGCCGGACCGGTCGGCCGACTTCATGGCGTTCTTGATGCTCTTCACGCCGAACGCCAGGTCGGTGGCGACACCGGCCCGGCGCAGCTCGACGACCTTGGCGAACAGGACGTTCTTGGCCTCCTCGCCGAGCGCGACGGCGTACACGGAGGTGGCGGCGGGGAGGTCCAGGGCGGCGCCCTCGGCCTCCATCGCCAGGAAGGTGCGGTCCACGCCGAGGGCCCAGCCGACGGAGGGCAGCGCCGGGCCGCCGATCATCTCGGAGAGGCCGTCGTAGCGGCCGCCGCCGCCGATCGCGGACTGGGCGCCGAGGCCGTTGTGCACGAACTCGAAGGTGGTGCGGGTGTAGTAGTCCAGGCCGCGGACGAGCTTGGGGTCGTCGACGAAGGCGACGCCGTTCGCGGTGAGCAGCTCGCGGACCTTCTCGTCGTACGCCTTGCACTCCTCGCACAGGTAGTCGCGCAGCTTCGGGGCGTCGACGAGCTGGGCCTGCACGGCCTCGCGCTTGTCGTCGAGGACGCGCAGCGGGTTGATCCCGGCGCGGCGGCGGGTGTCCTCGTCCAGGTCCAGGCCGGCGAGGAACTCGACCAGGGCGGCGCGGTAGACCGGGCGGCACTGCTTGTCGCCGAGGCTGTTGAGCAGCAGCGAGTAGTCGCTCAGGCCCAGCGAGCGGAAGGCGTCGTCGGCCAGGATGATCAACTCGGCGTCCAGCGCCGGGTCCTCCGCGCCGATGGCCTCCGCTCCGACCTGCGAGAACTGGCGGTAGCGGCCCTTCTGGGCGCGCTCGTAGCGGTAGTACGAGCCGGAGTACCAGAGCTTGACCGGCAGGTTGCCCTGCTTGTGCAGGTTGGCCTGGAGGGCGGCGCGCAGCACCGAGGCGGTGCCCTCCGGACGCAGCGCGAGCTCGTCGCCGCCCCGGGTGGTGAGGTTGTACATCTCCTTGCTGACGATGTCGGTCGACTCGCCGACGCCGCGGGAGAAGAGCTTCACGTCCTCGAAGACCGGGGTCTCGACGTAGCCGTAGCCGGCCCGGCGGGCGGGCGCGGCGATGCGCTCGCGGATCGCCAGGAAGGTCGCGGAGCTGGGGGGCAGCAGGTCGTAGGTGCCCTTGGGGGCGGTGAAGGTGCTCAACTTCTCTTCCGTCACATTCCTCGTCGCGGGAAGGCCGGGGCGCCTGCCGCCCCCGCTGCCTCTCGGAGGTAGGGGTTGGTGGCGCGCTCGCGGCCGATGGTGGTCTGTCCGCCGTGGCCGGAGAGGACCACGGTGGTGTCGTCGAGGGGCAGGCACACCCGGGCCAGCGAGCGCATGATCGCCGCGCTGTCCCCGCCCGGGAGGTCGGTACGCCCGATGGAGCCGGCGAACAGCAGGTCGCCCGAGAACAGCACCGGGGGGAGGTCCTCGGCACCGGGCGTCCGGAAGGTCACCGACCCCCCGGTATGGCCCGGGGCGTGGTCGACGGTGAGCTCCAGGCCGGCCAGCTCCAGCAGCGCGCCGTCGGTGAGCTCGCGCACGTCGTCGGGTTCGCCGACGGTGAGCTCGCCCATCAGCTGGGTGCCCAGAGAGCGGCCGAGCGCCTTCTCCGGGTCGGACATCATGTACCGGTCCTCGGGGTGGATCCAGGCCGGGACGCCGCGGGCGCCGCAGACCGGGACCACCGAGGCCACGTGGTCGATGTGGCCGTGCGTGAGCAGCACGGCGACGGGCTTGAGGCGGTGCTCGCGGACCATCTCCTCGACGCCGCGGGCCGCCTGGTGGCCGGGATCGACGATGACGCACTCCTCGCCCGCCGCCGGTGCGACCAGGTAGCAGTTGGTGCCCCAGGCTCCAGCGGGGAATCCGGCGATGAACACGCGCGTCCTTCGTGATGCGGTCGGCAGCGGCGGCTGCGGGTGCGGCTGCCGGGTGCTGGGGGCGGCTTCCGGGGATGCGGCTACCAGTGGTGTATGGGCAGCCTACCGGCGGTGCGGGTCCGGTTGCGAACCAGATGCGGGCGGCGGCCACGCTTCGTCCTGACAGGTTCACCGCGTTCTTACGGGCCCGGTCCCTACACTTGGCCGCTGATGGATGCGATGATCCGCTCCGGTACCCATCCACTTTTCCAGCACATCCGTAGGAGACACGGCCGGTGGTCAGCAGCGAACAGCGGCGGCGGCAGCTCGCCCGAGAGAAGTACGAGCGCCAGGCGGAACGCCGGGCCGCGGCCCGGGCCGCGCGCAAGCGCCGCAACGCGATCCTCGGCGCCTCGCTCGCCGTCGTGGTCCTGGCCGGCGGCGGTGCGCTGATCGGCACCGGCGCGTTCGACTCGGACGGCAAGGACAAGTCGCCCCAGGCCGCGCCCACCCAGGCCAACGAGCCGACCGCCCCGGTCCGCAAGGCGGTCGAGGGCTGCGCCGCGCCGGCGCCGGGTACGCCGAACGGCAAGCAGTGGAAGACCGAGCCGGCCATGTCGATCGACACCGCCGCCTCGTACACGGCCGTGCTGGACACCAACTGCGGCAAGGTGACGCTGTCGCTCGACGCGGCCAAGGCGCCGCACACGGTGAACTCCTTCGCCTTCCTGGCCGGCGAGAAGTACTTCGACCACACCAAGTGCCACCGTCTGACCACCGACGGCATCTTCGTGCTGCAGTGCGGCGACCCGACCGCCAGCGCGACCGTCCCCGGCGGCACCGGCGACCCGGGCTACAAGTTCGCGGACGAGAACCTGACCGGCGCGACCTACCCGGCCGGCACCGTGGCGATGGCCAACTCCGGCCCGGGCACCAACGGCAGCCAGTTCTTCCTGGTCTACAAGGACACCCAGCTGCCGCCGAACTACACCCCCTTCGGGAAGATCACCGGCGGCCTGGACGTGGTGCAGAAGATCGCCGCCGCGGGCACCCTGGAGGGCGGCACGGACGGCCACCCGATGGCCGACGTCACCTTCAACTCGGTCACCGCCACGAAGGGTTGACCTACCCCGGGGTCGCCCGCGAGGCTTGCCGACGGCGCCCGCGGGCGGCCCGGGCCCGAAATCGCCCGGCCCGGATGCGGACAGCACCGGGCCTGGTCGCCTATGTTGGCGTTGTATAGGGTGCCCGGACCCGCCTAGCCGCCACCCTCGGCAGCAAGTCTCGGCGGACGGGGACGGCGGACTCATCGGTCCGCCGCACATCAACTGTGGACGACGGACGCGCGCCGCCCCGGCGCGGGCGCGACGTCATGTGGAGGACGCGCTATGAGCAGCGACCCGTGGGGCCGTGTCGACGAGCAGGGCACGGTCTACGTCAGGACGGCCGACGGCGAACGCGTCGTCGGTTCCTGGCAGGCCGGCTCGCCCGAGGAGGCCCTCGCCTACTTCGAGCGCAAGTACCAGGGCATCGAGGTGGAGATCGGCCTGCTGGAGAAGCGGGTGCGCACCACCGACCTGGCCGCCAAGGACGCCCAGACCGCGCTGGACCACCTGCGCACCCAGGTCGTCGAGGCGCACGCGGTCGGTGACCTGGAGGCCCTGGCCAAGCGACTGGACACGCTCGCCGGCGAGATCGAGAGCCGGCGCGAGGAGCGCAAGGCCGCCCGGGCCAAGGCGCAGGACGAGACCCGCACCGCCAAGGAGGCGCTGGTCGCCGAGGCCGAGCAGCTCGCCGAGTCGACCCAGTGGCGGGAGGCCGGGGACCGGCTGCGCGCCCTGGTGGACACCTGGAAGGGTCTGCCCCGCCTGGACCGCAAGAGCGACGACGAGCTGTGGCACCGCTTCTCGCACGCCCGCTCGGTCTTCTCCAAGCACCGCAAGGCGCACTTCGCGACCCTGGACGCCGAGCGCGAGCAGGCCCGGCAGACCAAGGAGGCGCTGGTCACCGAGGCCGAGGCGCTCTCCTCGTCCACCGAGTGGGGCGACACCGCGGCCCGCTACCGCGACCTGATGGCGCGCTGGAAGGCCGCCGGCCGGGCCCAGCGCGACGTCGAGGACGAGCTGTGGGCGCGGTTCCGCGGCGCGCAGGACGTGTTCTTCCAGGCCCGTTCCGCGGTGTTCAGCGAGCGGGACGCCGAGCAGGTCGCCAACCAGCAGCTCAAGGAGGCGCTGGCGGCCGAGGCCGAGGCGATCCTGCCGATCACCGACCTGAAGGCGGCCAAGGCCGCGCTGCGCGAGGTGAACGAGCGCTGGGAGGCGATCGGGCACGTGCCGCGCGACGTCCGTCCGAAGCTGGACGGCCGGCTGAACGCGGTCGAGCGGGCCATCCGCGAGGCCGAGGACGCCGAGTGGAAGCGGTCCAACCCGGAGGCCAAGGCCCGTGCCGCCGGCATGGTCGGCCTGTTCGAGGCCAAGGCCGAGAAGATCCAGGCCGACCTGGACAAGGCCCGTGCCGCCGGCAACGCGTCCAAGGCCGCGAAGCTGGAGTCCGAGCTGGCCGGTGTGCAGACCCTGCTGGAGCAGGCGCACCGCAGCCAGGAGGAGTTCAGCGGCTGACCGTCCCGGTCGGCCCGCCGTACGCCGAAGGCCCCCGGGGGGACTCCCCCGGGGGCCTTCCTCGTGCGCGCCGCGGGCCCGGCCGCTACTTGCGGGCCGAGGTGACGCGGTAGACGTCGTAGACGCCCTCGACGCCGCGGACGGCCTTGAGCACGTGGCCGAGGTGCTTCGGGTCGCCCATCTCGAAGGTGAAGCGGCTCATCGCGACCCGGTCGCGGGAGGTCTGCACCGCCGCCGACAGGATGTTGACGTGCTGGTCGGAGAGCACCCGGGTGACGTCCGACAGCAGTCGGGACCGGTCCAGCGCCTCGACCTGGATGGCCACCAGGAAGACCGAGGACTGGGTGGCCGCCCACTCGACGTCGATCATCCGTTCCGGCTGCTGGCTCAGCGCCTCGACGTTGACGCAGTCGGCGCGGTGGACGGAGACGCCGTTGCCGCGGGTCACGAAGCCGAGGATCGGGTCGCCCGGCACCGGGGTGCAGCAGCGGGAGAGCTTGACCCAGACGTCCTCGACGCCCTTGACGATCACGCCCGGGTCGCCCTTGGCCCGGCGGCGCACCGCTCGGCGGTTGTCGTGCGTCGGGGTCGCGGTCTCGGCGAGGTCCTCGGTGGCGCCCTCCTCGCCGCCGAGCGCCTGGACCAGCTTCTGCACGATGTTCTGCGCGGCGACGTGGCCCTCGCCGATCGCGGCGTAGAGCGAGGAGATGTCGGGGTAGCGCATCTCGTGGGCCAGGGTGACCAGCGAGTCGCCGGTCAGGATCCGCTGGATCGGCAGGCCCTGCTTGCGCATCGCCCGGACGATCGCCTCCTTGCCGTGCTCGATCGCCTCCTCGCGGCGCTCCTTGGAGAACCAGGCGCGGATCTTGTTGCGGGCTCGCGGCGACTTGACGAAGCCCAGCCAGTCCCGGGACGGGCCGGCGTTCTCCGCCTTGGAGGTGAACACCTCGACGGTGTCGCCGTTCTCCAGGGTCGACTCCAGCGGCACCAGCCGCCCGTTCACCCGGGCCCCTATGGTCCGGTAGCCGACCTCGGTGTGCACCGCGAAGGCGAAGTCGACCGGGGTCGCACCGGCCGGCAGCGCTATCACGTCGCCCTTGGGCGTGAAGACGAAGACCTCGTTGCTGGCCAGGTCGAAGCGGAGCGACTCCAGGAACTCGCCCGGGTCGGCGGTCTCCTTCTGCCAGTCCAGCAGCTGCCGCAGCCAGGCCATCTCGTTGACGGCGCCGGCCTTGTCGTCCTTGCGGACCTGGGTCGGGGTGTCGGTGCGGACCTTGGAGGCGCCGGCCACCGCGCGCTGCTTGTACTTCCAGTGCGCGGCGATGCCGTACTCGGCCCGGCGGTGCATGTCGAAGGTACGGATCTGCAGTTCGACGGGCTTGCCGCCCGGGCCGATCACCGTGGTGTGCAGCGACTGGTACATGTTGAACTTGGGCATCGCGATGTAGTCCTTGAACCGCCCCGGCACCGGGTTCCACCGCGCGTGGATGGTGCCCAGCGCCGCGTAGCAGTCGCGGACGGTGTCGACCAGGACCCGGATGCCCACCAGGTCGTAGATCTCGGCGAAATCCCGGCCCCGGACGATCATCTTCTGGTAGACCGAGTAGTAGTGCTTCGGCCGGCCGGTGACGGAGGCGGTGATCCGGGCGCCGCGCAGGTCCCCCTGGACCTGGTCGATGACGGTCGCCAGGTACTCGTCCCGCTTGGGGGCGCGCTCGGCGACCAGCCGGACGATCTCGTCGTACATCTTGGGGTAGAGGATCGCGAAGGCGAGGTCCTCCAGCTCCCACTTGATGGTGTTCATGCCCAGCCGGTGCGCCAGCGGGGCGTAGATCTCGAGGGTCTCGCGGGCCTTCTTCTCCTGCTTCTCCCGCTTGAGGTAGCGCATCGTGCGCATGTTGTGCAGGCGGTCGGCCAGCTTGATCACCAGGACCCGCGGGTCCTTGGCCATCGCGACGACCATCTTGCGGACGGTCTCGGCCTGCGCGGCCTCGCCGAACTTGACCCGGTCGAGCTTGGTGACGCCGTCGACCAGCAGGGCCACCGAGTCGCCGAAGTCCTTGCGCAGGGTCTCCAGGCCGTAGTCGGTGTCCTCGACCGTGTCGTGCAGCAGCCCGGCCATCAGGGTCGGGGCGTCCATCCCGAGCTCGGCGAGGATGGTCGCCACGGCGAGCGGGTGGGTGATGTACGGGTCGCCGCTCTTGCGCTTCTGCCCGCGGTGCCACTTCTCGGCGACGGCGTAGGCCCGCTCGATGTCCCGCAGCAGCGCCGGGTCGGCCTTCGGGTCGTTCGCCCGGATCGAGCGGAACAGCGGCTCCAGGACGGGGTTGAGCACGCTGGAGCGCTGGCCGCCGAGGCGGGCCAGGCGGGCGCGCATGCCGCCGGAGGAGGAGCCGCGGCCGGTCGGCGCGGTCGGTCGCGAGGAGGTCGGCGCCGGGCGTGCCGGGGTGGCCCCCGAGGGCGTGGGACGGTTGTCGGGGGCGGCCGCTGCGGCCGTGGGCACAACCTCGTCGGGCAAGGACTCTCCTCGGGGCACCGGGGGGCCGACCCCTGCCGCGGCCCGTGCGGTGCGACGCGGCCGGGAGGGGATGAATCTTCATGGTACCGAGCCGGGCGGCCCGGTGTTCATCCACCCGGCCCGGAAACGGAAGGGCGGCGGTCGGATGATCCGACCGCCGCCCTCCATCAGGTCCCTCAGACCGTGACCAGCGTCTCCAACGGAGCCCCGCCGAGGTGCCCGGCCAGCCGCTGCCGGCCGTCCAGGAAGCCCAGCTCCATCAGCACCAGGACGCCCACCAGCTCGGCGCCGGCCTCCTTCACCAGGTCCAGCGAGGCACCGATGGTGCCACCGGTGGCCAGCACGTCGTCCACCACCAGGACCCGCTCACCGGGCGCGAAGGCGTCGCACTGCACCTCCAGCGTCGCCGAGCCGTACTCCAGCTCGTACGAGCGCCGGAACACCTCGCCGGGCAGCTTGCCCTGCTTGCGGATCGGCACGAAACCGAGTCCGGCCGCGACGGCCGCCGGGGCCGCCAGCACGAAGCCGCGCGCCTCCAGGCCCACCACCTTGGTCGCCCCGAGCTCCAGCGCCCGGTCCGCCAGCGCCCGGGTGAGGGCGCCGAAGGCCTCGGCGTCGGCGAGCAACGGCGCGATGTCCTTGAACAGCACGCCCGGCTTCGGGTAGTCCGGGACGTCCCGGATCCGGCTGTTCAGCAGCTCGGCGAGCGGGCCCCTCCCGCCCGGCTGCGGGCTGGGAGGGGCGGTGTCGGCGGTGGTCACGGTGGTGTCCTCGGGGGTCGGGGTCGGGCTCAGCGCTTGGAGGACGGACGGCCCTTGGCACGCGGGGTGCCGGCCGCACGGCCACGCTGACCGACCATACCCGCCGGCAGGTCCTCGTCCGCGATCTCCTCGCCCGGGGCCTCGCCCGCGGCGGCAGCCTTGGCGGCCGCGGCCCGGTGCTGCAGGACCCGCTTGCGCAGCGCCTTCATCTCGGGCTGCTCCTCCTTGAGCTGCGCCAGCAGCGGGGTGGCGACGCAGATCGAGGAGTAGGCACCGGCCGCGAGGCCGATGAACAGCGCGAGCGAGATGTCGTTCAGCGTGCCGGCGCCCAGGATGCCGCCACCGATGAACAGCAGCGCCGCGACCGGCAGGAGGGCGACCACCGTGGTGTTGAGTGAACGCACCAGGGTCTGGTTGAGGCCCGCGTTGGCCGCCTCGCTGTAGGTGAGCTTGTTCTGCTTCGTGAGCCCCTTGGTGTTCTCCTTCACGGTGTCGAAGACGACGACCGTGTCGTAGAGCGAGTACCCGAGGATGGTCAGGAAGCCGATCACCGTACCGGGGGTGACCTCGAAGCCCACCAGGGCGTACACGCCGATGGTGATCAGGAGGTCGTGGATGAGGGCGACCAGGGCGGCCACCGCCATCCGCCACTCGAAGGCGATCGCCAGGTAGGCCGTCACCAGGATCATGAAGATGATCAGGCCGGTGAGCGCCTTCTGGGAGATCTGCTTGCCCCAGCTGGGGCCGATGACCTGGGCCTCGACCGTGTTCAGCGGGACGGACAGCTTCTGCGAGAGCTCGGAGCGGATCTCGTCCGAGCTCTTCGACTCCTCGGTGCTGACCTGGATGCGGATCTTGCCGTTGTCGGTCGACTGCACCAGCGGGTGCGAGCTGACGACCTTGTCGGCCGTCTCCTGCGCCTGCGAGACGGTCAGCCCGGGCTTGCTCACGGTGTAGACCGAGCCGCCCTTGAACTCGATGCCCAGGTGCAGGCCCATGGCCAGGCCGATCGCCGCGACCAGCACGATCACGCCGGAGATGGAGTACCAGAGCTTGCGGCGGCCGACGAAGTCGAAGCTGACCTCGCCCTGGTAGAGCCGGTGACCCAGATTGGAGAAGCGAGACACGGTGTCAGGCCTCCTTCACGGCGGCAGAGGAGGAGGAGCTACGGCGACGGCTGCTGCGCAGCGGCGGGCGGGCGCCCAGCCGCTTCGGGTCCAGACCGGACCACGGGTGGCCGTCGGAGAAGAACTTCCGCCGGGCCAGCAGCGTGATCAGCGGCTTGGTGAAGAGGAAGATCACCACGACGTCCAGCGCGGTGGTCAGACCCAGGGTGAACGCGAAGCCCTGGACCTTGCCGACCGAGACCACGTAGAGCACCGCGGCACAGAGGAACGACACGAAGTCCGAGACCAGGATGGTGCGCCGGGCGCGCGGCCAGGCCCGCTGGACCGCCGGGCGCAGCGGGGCACCCTCGCGGACCTCGTCGCGGATGCGCTCGAAGTACACGATGAAGGAGTCCGCGGTGATGCCGATCGCGACGATCGCGCCGCAGACGGCCGGCAGGTTCAGCGCGAAGCCGATCCCGCCGCCGAGCAGGCTCATGATCGAGTAGGTCAGGGCCGCCGAGACGAGCAGACCGGCGATCGAGACCAGCCCGAGGCCGCGGTAGTAGACCAGCGAGTAGACGACCACCAGCAGCATGCCGATGGCGCCGGCGATCAGGCCGGCCTTGAGCTGGTCGCTGCCGAGCGCCGGGGAGACGGTGGTGATGTCGCTCTTGGCGAACTCCAGCGGCAGGGCGCCGAAGCTCAGCACGTTGGACAGGTCCTGCGCCTCGGCCTGGGTGAAGCGGCCGGTGATGACGGCGCTGCCGCCCGGGATCGGGCCGTTGACCTGCGGGTGCGAGACGACCTCGTTGTCCAGCACGATCGCGAACTGGTTGGTCGGCGGGGTCTGGGTGGCCAGCTGGCCGGTGACCTTGGCGAACGCGTCGGTGCCGGTGCCGTTGAACTGCAGCTGGACCTGCCAGCCGGCGCCGGTCTGGGTGTCGATGGTGGCCTGGGCCTTGGAGACGTCCGCGCCCTTCACGGCCGCGGGGCCGAGGGCGAGCTTCTCGTAGTAGCCGTTCTGGGGCTTCTGCGAGCAGGCCACGACGGCCTTGTCGTCGGCGCCGGTCTGGGCGGCGCGGACCTCGGGCTTGGAGCAGTCGAGGGCGGCGAAGGCGGCGGACAGCTCCGGCGGCACGGTGCCCTGGGTCAGCGCGGCGCTGACGTCGGCGGCACTGGGCTGGGTGGCGGCGGCGGACGGCGTGCCGGCGGCCGGGGCGCTCGGGGCGGTGCTCGCACCCGTGGCGGCGGCGCTCGGGCTGGCGTCGGCGGCGAGGGCCTCACCGAGGGCGCGGCCCTGCTTGGTGGGGCTGGCGCTCGCGGCGGGCGTGCCGGAGGCGGTGGCCGAGGGCGCCGCGGTGGCACCGTTCGACGGGGTCGCGCTCGGGGAGCCGGTGGCACCGGCCGACGGGGAGCCGCTGGGCGCGGGCGGGGTGAAGCCGCTGGGCGCCACGGCGAGGACCGGGCGGAAGAACAGCTTGGCGGTGGTACCGACCTGGTCCGCCGCGTTCTGCCGGTCGCCGCCCTTGGGGATGTTCACGATGATCGTGTCGTCGCCCTGGGTCTGGACCTCCGCCTCGGAGACACCCATACCGTTGACGCGGCGCTCGATGATCCCGGTGGCGATGTCCATGCTGGACTTGTTGATCGCCTTGGGGTCCGTCGACTTCGCGGTCAGCGTGATGCTGGTGCCGCCGGCGAGGTCGATCCCGAGCCGGGGCTTGGTGTTGCCCGTCCCGAACATGAGGGCGACCAGTCCGACGGTGACGACCAGGATGAGGGCCAGCGCCCGCCCTGGGTAGCCGTCGCGCGGGCGCGACTTGGGTGTTGCCACCTTGCTCGTTTCTCCCTGTCCATGCCACCTCCCCGACCGGACCCCCGTCCGGCTCGTGGCGGGACGGGGGCATGGCGGTTCTGCGGCCCTGAGGTCCTGTGGGCTCGCGGCACTGCGCCGCGCGGCCGGGCTGGTGCCCGACCGTACTACTTGCTCGCGGGAGCCCCGCCCTCGACGTCGCCCTTCTCGGCGCTGTCCTTGGTCAGCGTCAGCGGCTTGTCCTCGACCGGCTCGGCGTCCTCGGCCTCCGGCTCGGCGAGCTCGTCGTCGGCGGGGCGGCCGTTGATGATCGCGTCGTACTCCTGGGGGTCCAGGACGGCCGCAATCGCGCTCTTGGTGAAGTGGGTGACCACGCCGGGAGCGATCTCCAGCTCGATGGTCTCCTCGTTGACCGCCTTCACCTGGGCGTACAGGCCGCCGATGGTGCGCACTCCCGCCCCGGGCTCCAGCGAGGTCTGCATCTGCTGCTGCTGCTGCTGGCGCTTCTTCTGCGACCGGAACATGAGCACGATCGCCAGGATCGGGAGGAGAAGGATGATGAAGTTCACTGCAGCCAGGGTCCTTTACGGGCCGCCGATCGGCAGCCTGTGTGGTAATGGTCGGCCCGTCAGGTGAGAGGGGCGGTCCGGCGGAGTCTAGGCGACCCCGAACTGATCGGACAACGCCAAGCATCGCATCCTGCCGCCGAAAGTGGCGACCCTCCGCCTGCACAGTTTCCCCGGACTTCTCCCGTGGCTTCTCCTCGGGGCGCGGTGGCGCCGCCCGCCGGGAAGCGGGCGGCGGCCGGTCACCCGTTCAGCCCCCGTCGGCCGGGAAGAGTTCGGACTGGGCCGGCACCGCGCCGCGGGTGGTCTGGACCGGAGGGGTCATCCCGAGGTGCTGCCAGGCGGCGGCGGTGGCGATCCGCCCGCGCGGGGTCCGGGCCAGCAGCCCCTCGCGGACCAGGAACGGCTCGGCCACCTCCTCCACCGTCTCGGCCTCCTCACCCACGGCGACCGCCAGTGTCGACAAACCGACCGGACCGCCGCCGAAGAGCCGCAGCAGCGCGTGCAGCACCGCGCGGTCCAGCCGGTCCAGGCCCCGTGCGTCCACCTCGTAGACGTCCAGCGCCCTGGCCGCGATCTCGGCGCTGACCAGGCCGTCGTGCCGCACCTGCGCGAAGTCGCGGACCCGGCGCAGCAGCCGGTTGGCGATGCGCGGGGTGCCGCGCGAGCGGCCGGCGATCTCGGCGGCGCCCGCCGGGTCGATCTCCACGTCCAGCAGCGCGGCCGAGCGCCGCACCACCTGCTGGAGCTCGGCCGGCGCGTAGAACTCCATGTGGCCGGTGAAACCGAAGCGGTCCCGCAGCGGCGGCGGCAGCAGACCGGCCCGGGTGGTGGCGCCGACCAGGGTGAAGGGGGGCAGCTCCAGCGGGATGGCGGTGGCGCCCGGCCCCTTGCCGACGATCACGTCGACCCGGAAGTCCTCCATCGCCATGTAGAGCATCTCCTCGGCCGGCCGGGACATCCGGTGGATCTCGTCGAGGAAGAGCACCTCGCCCTCGGTGAGCGAGGAGAGGATCGCCGCGAGGTCGCCCGCGTGCTGGATCGCTGGGCCGGAGGTGATCCGGATCGGGGCGCCCAGCTCGGCGGCGATGATCATGGACAGGGTGGTCTTGCCCAGCCCGGGCGGCCCGCTGAGCAGGACGTGGTCCGGGGCGCTGCCGCGCTTGCGGGCCGCCTGAAGCACCAGGGACAGCTGCTCGCGCACCCGCTCCTGGCCGATGAACTCCTCCAGCAGCTTGGGGCGCAGCGCCGCCTCGACCGCCTGGTCCTCACCGTCGGCGGCGGGCGTCACCAGCCGGTCGACCGGATCGGGGTCGTACGCACTCATGACCCCGCCCCGCTTCGCTCGCTCATGTGCTGTGGACTCCAAAGTCGACAAACGGACAGATCGTCAGTGGTCAGCGGGCCCGGTTCAGGCCGCGCAGGGCGAGCCGGAGCAACGCACCGACGTCCGGCGTCGCCTGGGCCTCCGCCTCGGGGGCGACGGCCGCGACCGCGTCGTCCGCCTCCCGCGGAGCGTAGCCGAGGCCGGTCAGCGCCGAGTGCAGCTGCTCGCTCCACGGAGCCGGACCGGCCGCGATCGGCTTCTGCGCCGGCACCGCGCCGTGCGGGGCGCCCAGCTTGTCCTTGTACTCCAGCAGCAGCTTGGCCGCCTTGGCCTTGCCGATGCCGGGCACCGCCACCAGCGCCTTCTCGTCGCCGCCGGCCACCGCGGCCCGCAGCGCGTCCGGGCTGTGCACCCCGAGCATCGCCTGCGCCAGCTTGGGGCCGACGCCCGGGGCCGCCTGCAGGATCTCGAAGACGGCGCGCTCGTCGTCGTCCGCGAAGCCGAACAGGGTCAGCGAGTCCTCCCGGACCACGAGCGAGGTGGCGAGGCGGACCGGCTCCCCCAGCCGCAGCCCGGCCAGCGTGCTCGGCGTGCACTGCACGGCCATGCCGACCCCGCCGACCTCGACCACGGCGAGTCCGGAGGAGATGGCCGCCACGGGCCCTTGCACGAAGGCGATCACCGGCTACTGCCTTTCAACGGGGGGTGGGACGGGCGTGCGGGGAGGTGGCGCGGGCCGCCCGCACCGCGGCCTCCAGGCGGTTCGTCGCGCCGCCGCGCCAGATGTGGCAGATGGCCAGCGCCAGGGCGTCCGCGGCGTCGGCCGGCTTGGGCGGGGCGTCCAGCCGCAGCAGGCGCTGCACCATGGCCGTGACCTGGGCCTTGTCGGCCCGGCCGGAGCCGGTGACGGCGGCCTTGACCTCGCTCGGCGTGTGCAGGGTGACCGGTATGCCGCGCCGGGTGGCGCAGAGCATCGCGACCGCGCTGGCCTGGGCGGTGCCCATCACCGTCCGCACGTTGTGCTGGGCGAAGACCCGCTCGACGGCCACCAGGTCGGGCCGGTGCTCGTCGAGCCACTGCTCGATGCCCTGCTCGACCAGCAGCAGCCGCTGCCCGATCTCGGCCTCGGCAGGCGTGCGCACCACCCCGACCCCGGCCATCCGCAGCGGCCGGCCCGGCGCACCCTCGACCACGCCGACCCCGCACCTGGTCAGCCCCGGGTCCACGCCCAGTACCCGAACCACAAGCCCCGCCTCTCCGTCGATCGCCGCCCGCCTCCGGGCCCGGATCCGGACCCGGCGCCGGCGCGCTCCGCGGCTCACGGCGGGCGACCTGCGAAGGCTACCGTCCGGGTCCGACAACCCCGCCGACGACACCGGCCCGGCGGTCCTGGGACCACCGGGCCGGGCCGCGGGAACGATCGCCCGCGGGCGATCACTCGGGGAGGATCACTCGGCGTCGAGCTGCGCACCGACCTCGTCGGAGATGTCGAAGTTGGCGAAGACGTTCTGCACGTCGTCGCTGTCCTCCAGCGCGTCGATCAGCTTCAGGATCTTGCGGGCGCCGTCGACGTCCAGCTCGACCTGCATGCTCGGGAGGAAGTTGGCCTCGGCCGAGTCGTAGTCGACGCCGGCGTCCACCAGCGCGGTACGCACGGCCACCATCTTGGAGGCCTCGGAGACGATCTCGAACGACTCGCCGAGGTCGTTGATCTCCTCGGGCTCCTGGTCGAGGACGACCTCGAAGAGCTTGTCCTCGTCCACGCCGTCGGCCTTGGGGACGATCACGACGCCCTTGCGGGTGAACAGGTACGACACCGAGCCCGGGTCGGCCATCGAGCCGCCGTTGCGGGTCATCGCGACGCGCACGTCGGAGGCCGCGCGGTTGCGGTTGTCGGTGAGGCACTCGATCAGGACGGCGACGCCGTTCGGGCCGTAGCCCTCGTACATGATCGTCTGGTAGTCGGCGCCGCCGGCCTCCAGACCGCCACCGCGCTTGACGGCGCGGTTGATGTTGTCGATCGGGACCGAGCTCTTCTTCGCCTTCTGGATGGCGTCGTAGAGGGTCGGGTTGCCGGCCGGGTCGGGACCGCCGGTGCGCGCCGCCACCTCGATGTTCTTGATCATCTTGGCGAAGAGCTTGCCGCGCTTGGCGTCGATCACGGCCTTCTTGTGCTTGGTGGTAGCCCACTTAGAGTGGCCGGACATCGCCAGCTCCTTTACGTCGCCAAATGGAAATGAAACAGATGAGATCTTACCGGTGTCGCAACGGGTGGTAGGAACCCCGTCACTTCGCGGCGAGGTGCTCCTCGACCATGGCGACGAAATAGGCGTGCACGCGGTGGTCGCCGGTGAGCTCCGGGTGGAACGAGGTGGCCAGCAGGTTGCCCTGGCGCACCGCCACGATCCTGCTGTCCGGGCCGTCCGCGGCGGGCAGCTCGGCGAGCACCTCGACGCCGGCCCCGACGGCCTCGACCCAGGGGGCGCGGATGAAGACGCCGTGCACCGGCGCGTCCGCCATGCCCTTGAAGGCGATCCCGGACTCGAAGGACTCGTTCTGCCGGCCGAAGGCGTTGCGGCGCACCGTCATGTCGATGCCGCCGACGGTCTCCTGGTCGTCCCGGCCGTCGAGGATCTTGTCGGCCAGCATGATCATGCCCGCGCAGGTGCCGTACACCGGCATCCCGGCGGCCACCCGCTCGCGCAGCGGGTCCATCACGCCGAACAGCAGCGCCAGCTTGGACATGGTGGTGGACTCCCCGCCGGGGATCACCAGCGCGTCGACCTCGGCCAGCTCCTCGGCACGGCGCACCGGACGGGCCAGCGCGTCGGCCTCGGCCAGCGCGACCAGGTGCTCGCGGACGTCGCCCTGCAGGGCGAGGACGCCGATGACTGGAGTGCTCACGGTCTTCAACCTCGTTCGATCGATCTACGGAAGTACGTGGCGCGGCCCGCCGCGGCGCCTCGGCGCGCGGCGGGCCGGCTCAGGAGTACGGGCGGACTACCAGCCGCGGTTGGCGTAGCGCTCGGTCTCCGGCAGGGTGTCGCAGTTGATGCCGACCATGGCCTCGCCCAGGTTGCGCGAGGCGTCCGCGATGATCTTCGGGTCGTCGAAGAAGGTGGTGGCCTTCACGATGGCGGCGGCGCGCTTGGCCGGGTCGCCCGACTTGAAGATGCCGGAGCCGACGAAGACGCCCTCGGCGCCCAGCTGGCGCATCAGCGCGGCGTCGGCCGGGGTGGCCACGCCACCGGCGGAGAACAGCACGACCGGCAGCTTGCCGAGCTCGGCGACCTCCTTGACCAGCTCGTACGGGGCGCGCAGCTCCTTGGCGGCGGCGTACAGCTCGTTGTTGTCGAAGCCGCGCAGCTTGGCGATCTCGTTCTTGATCTGGCGCAGGTGGCGGACGGCCTCGACGACGTTGCCGGTGCCGGCCTCGCCCTTGGAGCGGATCATGGCCGCACCCTCGGCGATGCGGCGCAGGGCCTCGCCCAGGTTGGTGGCGCCACAGACGAAGGGGGTGGTGAAGGCCCACTTGTCGGAGTGGTTGACCTCGTCGGCCGGGGTCAGCACCTCGGACTCGTCGATGTAGTCGACACCCAGCGACTGGAGGACCTGGGCCTCGACGAAGTGGCCGATCCGCGACTTGGCCATCACCGGGATGGAGACGGCCTCGATGATCTCCTCGATCATGTTCGGGTCGGACATGCGGGCCACGCCGCCGTCCTTGCGGATGTCGGCGGGAACCCGCTCCAGGGCCATGACGGCCACCGCTCCGGCGTCCTCGGCGATCTTGGCCTGCTCGGCGTTGACCACGTCCATGATCACACCGCCCTTGAGCTGCTCGGCCATGCCGCGCTTCACCCGGGCGGTGCCGATCTGCGGCTGGTCTGCGGTGGTGGGGGTGGTGGACACGTGAGACCTCACTCGAAGATGAACCAGTGCTATCGCCCTATGGTAGGCGGAACAAGGGGCCCAACCATGCGCCACCAAGTCCAGCCCGGACGACGGGATGCGACAAACGGGCCGTATCCGAGCACAGCCTAGGCGGGCGCTCCCTCGGGCGTGAGAGCGGGCGGCGGGGCGTCGTCCATCTCGAAGGCCATCGGGAACGGCGCCTTTCCGGCCAACCGGAAGTACCGCACCAATCGGTGCTCGCGCACCGCCCGGGCCGCCCGCACCGCGTCGTTGTGGAACCGCCTGGCCATCGGCACCCGGCGCACCGCCGCCGTCAGGTCCCGCACGGCGTCCTCGCCACCCGGCTCGGCCACCAGCGCCGCCACCTGCTCGGGCTCCTCCAGCACCGCCCGCAGCGCCAGGCTCAACTGGCTCTCCGCCACCTCGCGCTGCTCGTCCTCGGCCTGCCGGGCCGCGTGCGCCGCGTCCAGCAGCAGCAGCGAGGCCGCCGGGTCCAGCAGCGAGGAGGTCGCCAGCTCCATCGCCACCGAGGCCCGGCGGACCAGCTGCGCGTCCAGCGCCGCGCGCGCGGCGTCGATCCTGGCGTGCAGCCGGTCCAGCCGGCCGGCCGTCCAACTCAGGTACATGCCGAACAGCACCACGGCCACGCCGGCCCAGATCCAGGTAGTCACGGGGCGCAACGCTACCCGGTGTCACCGGCCCGACGTGCTCGCAGCGGCCGGGCCGGTGCCATGCCCTACCCGCCGAGGGCGGCGCTGCGGTAGGACTCCCGGTCGATGTCCGAGACGTTCACCGCGGTGTGCAGCCGCACCCCCGGCTCGGGCCGGACGTGCTCGGCCAGCAGCGCCAGCACGCCCTCGCTGAGCGCCGCCTTCGCCTCCGGCGTCCGGCCCGGGAAGATCTGGAACTCGACGTACACCTGCGCCGCCGGCTCCTCGCCGTCCCCCACCACGAAGTCCTCGTCACAGCGGAACAGCGTCTTGCAGGCACCCGGGGTCGCGTCGATCGTCTTCACCGCGAGCCGGTTGATCGCCACGCCCAGCGCCCTGCGGTCGAAGGAGCCGGCCAGGCCCGGCGAGTAGTCCACGGAGATCTGCGGCATCGGAATTCCCCCATGCGTCGACACCAGTACGGACCACCGACCCTAACCCGGCCCGGCCGCCGCCCCGCAGGGTCCCCGCCGACGCGGATCAGTCGCGCGCCAGCCCGAACCGGCCGCGCCGGCCGCTGCGCACGTCCTCCTCGACCACCGCCGCGGCCCCCGCCGTCACCGTCTCGTACACCGCCAGGATGTCGGCACCGACCGTCGACCAGTCGAACCGCCGCACGTGCCGCGAGGCCGCCTTCCGCAGCTCCTCCAGCCGCCCCGGGTCGCCCAGCAGGCGCAGCGCCGACCGGGCCAGCGCGTCCGCGTCCTCCACCGGGAACAGCTCGCCGGCGTCGCCGCCGTCCAGCACCTGCTTGAACGCGTCCAGGTCGCTGGCCAGCACCGGGGCGCCCGCCGACATCGCCTCGACCAGGATGATCCCGAAGCTCTCGCCCCCGGTGTTCGGCGCCACGTACAGGTCCACGCTGCGCAGCAGCCGGGCCTTGTCCCGGTCGCTGACCATGCCGAGGAACTCCACCTGCGCACGGACCTCCGGCGCCAGGCCCGCGACGGCCTCCTCCTCGTCGCCCTTGCCCGCCACCAGCAGCCGCACCCCCGGGCGCTCCGCCAGGATCCTCGGCAGCGCGGCCAGCAGCGTCGGCAGGCCCTTGCGCGGCTCGTTGATCCGGCCGATGAAGCCGATCGTGCCCGGCTCGCCGTCCGCCGCGCCGCCGGTCCAGCGCTTGTCCGGCTCGGCCTCGGCGAAGAAGCCGACGTCCACGCCGTTCGGGATCACCACCGCGTCGCCGCCCAGGTGCTCCACCAGCGTCCGCCGGGCGTACTCCGACACCGCGATCCGGGCCCGCATCTTCTCCAGGCCCGGCTGCAGGATCGGCGAGGCCGCGATCATCGCCCGCGAACGCGGGTTCGAGGTGTGGAACGTCCCCACCATCGGCCCGGAGGCCGACCACGCGGCCAGCATCGACAGGCTGGGCGAGGCCGGCTCGTGGACGTGCAGGATGTCGAACCGCCCGTCGTGCAGCCACCGCCGCACCCGCGCCGCGGACAGGATGCCGAAGCTCAGCCGCGCCACCGAGCCGTTGTACGGCACCGCCACCGCACGCCCGGCCGAGACCACGTACGGCGGCAGGGCCTCGTCGTCCTCGGCCGGCGCCAGCACCGACACCTCGTGGCCCAGGCCGATCAGGTGCTCGGCGAGATCCCGGATGTGGAACTGCACCCCGCCGGGGACGTCCCAGTCGTACGGGCAGACGATGCCGATCTTCACGGGTTCCTCATGCTCCTTCGGGTACTCCTGCGGGCACTCCTGTTGACCGGGGCCAGGACCCGGTTGGCCGGGATCAGGACCCGGAGGCCTCGGCCGCGGGCTCGCCGGCCTGCTCCGGCCCGGCCTCCCGGGCCCGCCCGGGGCGCGGCCCGGCCGCCTCCCCCACCGTCTCACGGACCGGGAGGTCGGCCAGCCAGAAGCGCTGCAGCATGTGCCAGTCCTCCGGGTGCTCGCCGATCCCCCGCTCCCACACGTCCGCCAGCGCCTGGGTCATCGCCCGGGTCCGCTCCTTGCGGTCCTCCCCCGGCGGCACCGGCACCTCGGGGTGGATCCGCGCCCGCATCACCGGGCCCTCGTACCAGAGCGTCACCGGCAGCAGCGCCGCCCCGGTCCGCTGGCACAGCGCCGCCGGACCGGCCGGCATCCTGGTCGCCTCCCCGAAGAAGGACACCTCCAGGCCCGCCTCCGAGAGGTCGCGGTCCCCCACCAGGCAGACCAGCCGCCCCTCGCGCAGCCGCCGCGCAAGCGTGCCGATCACGTTCACCCCGCCGCCGGTCAGGGCCAGGACCTCCATGCCCTGGCCCTCCCGGAACGCCACGAACCGGTCGAACAGCCGCTCCGGCTTCAACCGCTCCGCGACCGTCGTGAACGGGAAGCCCTGCTGGGCCACCCAGGTGCCCGCGAGGTCCCAGTTGCCCATGTGCGGCAGCGCTATCACCGCGCCCCGCCCGGACTCCATCGCCTCCCGCAGGTGCTCCGTGCCGTCCACCCGGACGTCGCGGGCCACCCGCTCGCGGCTCCACACCGGCAGCCGGAACGACTCCATCCAGTACCGCAGGTACGAGCGCATCCCGGCCCGGGACAGCTCCCGCACCCCCGCCTCGTCCAGCCCCGGACGGACCCGGCGCAGGTTGGCCTCCAGCTGGAGCACCCGCTTGCCGCGCTTGCGCCAGGCGTAGTCCGCCAGGCCGTCGAAGAGGCCCCGCGCCGCCCGCTCCGGCAGGTGCTTGAGCACCGCCCAGCCCAGCGCGTACGCCCAGTACACCAGTCGGTCCGTCACCGCAGGACGCCCCCCATCAGCTCCCGGCCGCCGCTCGGTCGGCCTCGAACGCCTCCCGGCGCACGGTCAGCATCCGCTGGAACACTGTCACCAGACTGCCCGCCGCGACCAGCCACAGCGCCACCGGCAGCAGCCACTCCACGTACGGCACCCCGAACGCGTGCAGCCCCGAGACCCCGGCCGCCACCAGGCTGATCACCAGCCGCTCCGCCCGCTCCACCAGCCCCGACACGTCGCACGGCAGGCCCTGGCTCTCCGCCCTCGCCTTGGTGTACGACACCACCAGACCGCTCGCCAGGCAGAAGATCGCCACCGCGCACAGCAGGTCGTTGTCGCCCTTGCCCGCGTACCACATCGCCAGGCCGCCGAAGATCGCGGCGTCCGCGACCCGGTCCAGCGTGGAGTCCAGGAACGCCCCCCACTTGCTGGTCCGGCCCAGCTGGCGGGCCATGTTCCCGTCCACCAGGTCCGAGAAGATGAACAGCGTGATCGTGATGGTGCCCCAGAAGAACTCCCCGCGCGGGAAGAACACCAGCGCACCGGCCACCGAACCGGCGGTACCGATCAGCGTCACGGCGTCCGGGCTCACGCCCAACCGGATCAGGAACGCGGCGAACGGGGTCAGGACACGTGTGAAGAAGGCACGCGCGTATTTGTTGAGCATGGCCTTCCCGACCGCTCCGATCTCCCTGGTACCCGCCTGGCGCAGTTCGCGCGGCAGACGACCGGACGGATCAGCCCGCCCGGCGCACCCATCGTAGCCAGGCCGGGGAGCCGCTCCGTCGCACCCACCGCCCCGCGACACACCCGTCCCGCCCCGCACCCGCCCGTCGTACGACACGCGCCGCCCCGACACCCGCCCCTAGACTTTCGAAGGACACCCCCGGCGCTACGGGAGGAGACCCCGATGCCCGACCGCAGCACGGCACGAGCCGCTCAGGCGCCCGCCGTCACCGGCCCCCGGGACCTGCGCAACGTCGTCCTGATCGGCTCCAGCGGTGTGGGCAAGACCACCCTCGCCGAATCCCTTGCGCTCGCCGCCGGCGCCACCGGCCGGGCCGGCCGGGTCACCGACGGCACCACCGTGTCCGACCACGAGGACATCGAGCACCACCAGCAGCGCTCCGTCCAGCTCTCGCTGCTCCCGCTCGAGTGGAAGGGCGTCAAGATCAACCTGATCGACCCGCCCGGCCACCCCGACTTCACCGCCGACCTGCACGCCGCGCTGCACGCCGCCGACGCCGCCGTCTTCGTCGTCTCCGCCACCGACCCGGTCACCGCCCCCACCCGCGCCCGCTGGCGCGAGTGCGCCGCCGAGGGCATCCCGCGCGCCATCGCCGTCGCCAAGCTCGACCTCGCCCACACCGGCTTCGACGACATCCTCACCGCCTGCCACGACGCCTTCGACCTGGGCCCGGACACCCTGCGCCCGCTCTTCCTGCCCGTCCTCCACGACGGCCACCCCGACGGCAGCGTCGACCTCCTCACCGGCGACACCTACGGCCGGGCGGCCCCGCTGCCCGACACCGGCCCCGCCCACGACAGCCTCGTCGAGGCCATCTCCGGCCAGGACGACACCCTGATGGAGCGCTACCTGGCCGGCGACGCCCTCGACACCGAGGCGCTCGAAGCCGGCCTGCGCCGCGAGGTCCTCGACTGCGTCCTCCACCCCGCCGTCCCCACCAGCGACAACGGCCTCGGCGCCGCCGAGCTCCTCGACCTGATCGTCCACACCTTCCCCGACCCCACCGAACGCACCCGCCCCGCGCCCGACTGCGACCCGGACGCCCCGCTCGCCGCCCAGGTCGTCCGCGTCACCGGCGACGCCTACGTCGGCCGGATCAGCCTGCTGCGCCTGTACGCCGGCACCCTGCGGCCCGACACCCGGATCCACCTCACCGGCCCCGCGCACACCGCCGACCAGAACGGCGACGAGCGCGTCACCGGCCTCACCAGCCCGTTCGGCAAGCTCCAGCGGCCCGTCCCGCACGCCGTCGCGGGCGACCTGGTCTGCGCCGCCAAACTCACCACCGCCCGCGCCGGCGACACCGTCCACGACCCCGGCCACCCCGTCGACCTCGACGGCTGGACGCTGCCCGAGCCGCTGCTCCCGATCGCCGTCGAGGCCCACAGCAAGGCCGACGACGACAAGCTCTCCCAGGCCCTCGCCCGCCTCACCGCCGAGGACCCGGCCCTGCGCCTCGAACAGAACCCGGACACCCACCAGCTCGTCCTCTGGTGCACCGGCGAGGCCCACGTCGACGTCGTGCTCGACCGGCTGCGCAGCCGGCACGGCGTCCACGTCGACACCGTGGAGCCGAAGGTCGCCCTGCGCGAGACCTTCGGCACCGCCGCCGCCGGCCACGGCCGGCTCGTCAAGCAGTCCGGCGGCCACGGCCAGTACGCCATCTGCGACCTGGAGGTCGAGCCGCTCCCGGCCGGCTCCGGCTTCGAGTTCCGGGAACAGGTCGTCGGCGGCGCCGTCCCCAAGCACTTCATCCCCTCCGTCGAGAAGGGCCTGCGCGCCCAGCTCGCCAAGGGCGTCGCCACCGGGCACCCGCTCGTCGACGTCCGGGTCACCCTCACCGACGGGAAGGCGCACTCCGTCGACTCCTCCGACGCGTCCTTCCAGAACGCCGCCGCCCTGGCCCTGCGCGACGCGGCCGAGCACGCCGTCATCCGGCTGCTCGAACCCGTCGCCGCCGTCACCGTGATGCTGCCCGACGACTACCTCGGCGCCGTCCTCGGCGACCTCGCCGCCCGCCGCGGCCGCGTCCTCGGCACCGAGACCGGCGGCCCGGGCCTGACCCTGCTGCGCGCCGAGGTCCCGGAGCTCGAACTCGTCCGCTACCCCGTCGACCTGCGCTCACTCACCCACGGCACCGCCGAGTTCTCCCGCGCCTACCTGCGCCACGAACCCATGCCGACCGCCGTGGCCGCCCGCTACACCGACTGAACGCCGCCCGGCCGGTGCGGCAGCGCGCACGCCGCCGTGCCGCCGGGCATCCGGTGGCGGTTGCGCGACACCCAGCGGTAGGCGAGCCCCGCCACCGGCCGCACCGGCGCCAGCGTCAGCACCGCGCCCAGGAAGGCCCAGGCACCGCCGGTGCGCAGCAGCAGCCGGGCCACCGCCTGCGCTCCCCCGTACACCCGGCCCGTCGGCGTCAGCCAGAGCACCTCGCGCTCCGCGCGCTCCGCGGTCAGCTCGCCGCGCCCGCCGGCCCGCGCGTCCAGCGCGGGCAGGTCCGCGAACTGGAACGGCACCGCCTCCCAACCGCCCGAAGCCAGGGTCTGGCGCAGGTAGCGCTCCCCCCACCGCACGCAGGACGAGCAGAACGAGCAGTCCCCGTCGAACACCAGCACCGGGTCCATCAGGTGGGCCCCCTTCCTCGCGGTCACCACCATCCTGCCCCACCCCCACACGCCCCCGCCGCCCGGGTATCGACCCGCCCGAAGCTGGGCATCATGCCCCTCGGGCCGGGTGCGGCCGGATCGTGACGGCACTTCAGACGATCATGAGCGCGGCGGCACCACGGCACGGTAACCTGCCGCTGACAAGGGGAGGAGGGTCGCCACCGTGACCACACTCGACATGACCCCGGGTGCGCAGATACCCCGGACGGACGCCGGGCCGCAGACCGGAGTCACCCAGGCGCTCTCCTCGGTCGCGTACCGCGACGGCAAGATCGAGGACTTCGTCGGCAAGGTCACCGCCGCGACCCACAAGAAGCCCCGGTTCAAGCTCTTCGAGGCCAATCTCGGCGAGGCGTTCAGCGCCGCCGTGATCGCCCGCACGGTGGGCGCCGGGCGCAAGCCGATCGTGCCCTCGTTCGGCACCGACACCCGCCAGATCGTCGAACACTGCCTCGCCGCCCAGGAGTTGCGCGCCGCGCGGGACCGCAGGCTGACGGTGGTCACGCTGCTCTTCGGCCTGCTCGCACTGCCCGGCACCCTGCTCTGGGTCGGCGCGTTCTACCTGCGGATCTACCTCATGAAGGGGAAGGCCCTCCAGGACGAGCTCTACGGCAGCCTCGCCCTGCTGGCCGCGGCCGTGGTGTCCGTGCTGGTGCTGGTCAAGCCGCCCGTCCAGGGCCCGCTCGGCGTCTACCTGCGGATCGCCATGGTCCCGCCGATCATCGGCTGGATCCTCGCCCGGCGCATCGTGCTGCAGTCCACCAAGGACCTCCGCGCGCGCTGGCAGGCCCTGGTCGAGGGCAACGCCGTCGCCGCCAGCGTCGCCAAGGCCGTCCCCCGCGACGACCTCGACAAGAAGGCCGTCGACCTGCGCGACCGGCTCGCCCGGATGGACGGCGAGCAGGAGACCAACATCCAGCACTACGCCGGGCCCAAGGGCATCCTCGGCATCGGCCGGCGCTGGGGCGAGTGGCGCCTGGTCGACGTGATGCGCCCCGCCGAGGGCCACTCCGACTTCCGCGCCTTCCACCCCTGGGACCTCGTCCGGAAGATCTCCTCGCACCTCAAGGGGCTCGCCGTCAGCGAGGTCGCCAACAGCGGGATGACCAACATCACGGTCAAGCAGTGGGCGGTCATGGAGATCGGCGAGAACGCCGACGAGATCTCCCGCCCCGGCAACGCCGACATGGACGGCGACCGGATGCGCGACTTCGCCCTGCAGACCATCGCCGACAAGCAGACCTTCGCCGGCGGCGGCCCCCGGCACTACCTGGCCACCCAGTTCATCACCTTCGACGGCAAGCTGATCATCACCTTCACCATCACGGTGACCCTGCTCGCCAACACCCTCACGGTCACCGTCGCCGGCTACGCGCTCGGCCCGGTCAACGGCGTCTTCGGCGACAAGCCGGCGCCCAAGGAGAAGACCGTCCAGAAGACCGGCAAGTTCTGGGAGGAGCGCACCGTCCAGCTCCCCCTGATCGACAACGACGAGGTGGTGCGCCAGGCCCTGCGCGCGCCCTTCACCCGGGCCCCCGGGCTGCTCGCCTGGCTCGGCGGCGGCATGGGCCTGCCCGAGCCGTTCGGCTTCCGGCACGCCTGGGCCAGCCCGCCGTGGGGCAGCCGCTTCATGACGGACAACGCGCTCAACGCCTCCGTCCCGGTGCTCGGCGCGGTGCACGCCGCCACGCTGGAGTTCCTGGAGGAGCACGACCTGGACACCGAGCGCTTCAAGAACCGCGCCTCGATCATCAAGTCCGAGGCCCAGGGCACCCGCCCGTACAGGGTCGACCAGTTCGAGTAGGCCGCGCAGGCGCCCGTACGACCGACAACACGGAGGGGCCCGCCACCGGATCGACGGTGGCGGGCCCCTTCCGGCGTTCCGGCCGGCCGGGCCGGTCGCGGAACGCCGCGGTCAGTCCTGCGGCCAGGCCTCGGCCAGCATCTTGCGGGTGTCCGCCAGCAGCTGCGGCAGCACCTTGGTGTGGCCGACCACCGGCATGAAGTTGGTGTCACCGCCCCAGCGCGGCACCACGTGCTGGTGCAGGTGCGCGGCGATCCCGGCCCCCGCCGCCGCGCCCTGGTTCATCCCGATGTTGAACCCGTGCGCGCCCGAGGCGGCCCGCAGCGCGGTCATCGCCCGCTTGGTGAAGTCGGCCAGCTCGGCCGTCTCCGCCTCGTCCAGGTCGGTGTAGTCCGCCACGTGCCGGTACGGGACGACCATCAAGTGGCCGCCGTTGTACGGGTACAGGTTCAGCACCGCGAAGACGGCGCTCCCCCGGGCGATGACCAGGCCGTCCTCGTCGCTCAGCGAGGGGATCGAGCAGAACGGGCAACCGTCGTCCGGAGCCGGGCCGGTGGGCTTGTTCTCACCCTGGATGTACGCCATCCGATGGGGGGTCCACAGGCGGCGGAAGCCGTCCGGCTCACCGACGCCCCGCTGCAGTTCCGGCTCAGTCGTCATGCTGATCAGCATATTCGCCCGGCGGTGCTTGCAAAGCCGCGCGGGGCAGACTCGTCGAGAGCCTGCCCCGCGCGTGACGGTCGTGCCGGCGGATCACACCTGGATCCGGCTCCGCACCGCCTCGACGATCTCCTGCACCGCGTCCGCCACCGGGACGCCGTTCTTCTGCTCGCCGTTGCGGTAGCGGAAGGACACCGCGCCCGCCTCGACGTCGTCGTTGCCGGCGATGAGCATGAACGGGACCTTGCTCTTCTGGGCGTTGCGGATCTTCTTCTGCATGCGGTCGTCGGAGGTGTCCACCTCGACCCGGACCCCGTGCTTCTTCAGCTCCGCCGCGACGTCGAGCAGGTACGGCACGTGCTCGTCGGTGATCGGGATGCCGGTGACGGTGACCGGGGCCAGCCACGGCGGCATGGCGCCGGCGTAGTGCTCCAGCAGCACCGCGAAGAAGCGCTCGATCGAACCGAAGAGGGCGCGGTGGATCATGACCGGCCGCTGGCGCGAGCCGTCCGCCCCGGTGTACTCGAGGTCGAACCGCTCCGGCAGGTTGAAGTCGAGCTGGATGGTCGACATCTGCCAGGTGCGGCCGATGGCGTCGCGCGCCTGCACCGAGATCTTCGGGCCGTAGAAGGCCGCGCCGCCCGGGTCCGGGACCAGCGGCAGGCCCTGCTTCTCGGCCACGCTCGCCAGGACGGCGGTGGCCTCCTCCCAGGCCTCGTCGCTGCCGACGAACTTCTCCGGGTCCTTGGTCGACAGCTCCAGGTAGAAGTCGGTCAGACCGTAGTCGCGGAGCAGGTTGAGCACGAAGGTCAGCGTGGAGTCGAGCTCCTCGGCCATCTGCTCGCGGGTGCAGTAGATGTGCGCGTCGTCCTGCGTGAAGCCGCGGGCGCGGGTCAGCCCGTGCACCACGCCGGACTTCTCGTAGCGGTACACCGTCCCGAACTCGAAGAGGCGCAGCGGCAGTTCACGGTACGAGCGGCCGCGCGCGTCGAAGATCAGGTTGTGCATCGGGCAGTTCATCGGCTTGAGGTAGTAGTCCACGCCCTCGTCGAGCTGCATGGGCGGGTACATACCGTCCGCGTACCAGTCGAGGTGGCCGCTCTTCTCGAAGAGCTTCCCCTTGGTGGCGTGCGGGGTGTAGACGAACTCGTAGCCCTCCTCCTCGTGCCGCTTGCGCGAGTAGTCCTCCATCGCCCGGCGGATGACGCCGCCCTTGGGGTGGAAGACCGCGAGGCCGGAGCCGATCTCCTCCGGGATGGAGAAGAGGTCGAGCTCGTTGCCGAGCTTGCGGTGGTCGCGCTTCTCGGCCTCGACGAGGAAGTCCAGGTGGGCCTTCAGCTCGTCCTTGCTCGGCCACGCGGTGCCGTAGATGCGCTGCAGCATCGGGTTCTTCTCGCTGCCGCGCCAGTAGGCGGCCGCGTTGCGCATCAGCTTGAACGCCGGGATGTGCCGGGTGCTGGGCAGGTGCGGGCCGCGGCAGAGGTCGCCCCAGCACTGCTCGCCGGTCTTGGCGTCCAGGTTGTCGTAGATGGTGAGCTCGCCGGCGCCCACCTCGACGTCGGCGCCCTCGCCGGCGGTGGCGGCGGAGCCCTTGAGGCCGATCAGCTCCAGCTTGAACGGCTCGGCGGCCAGCTCCTCGCGGGCGGACTCGTCGGTGACCACACGGCGGGAGAACTTCTGCCCGCGCTTGATGATCTCCTGCATCTTCTTCTCGATGGCCTTGAGGTCATCGGGGTGGAAGGGCTTCTCGACGTCGAAGTCGTAGTAGAAGCCGTCCTTCACCGGCGGGCCGATGCCGAGCTTGGCCTCCGGGAAGAGCTGCTGCACGGCCTGGGCCATGACGTGCGCGGTGGAGTGGCGCAGGATGTCGAGGCCGTCCTTGCTGCCGATCTCGACCGGCTCGACCTCCTCGCCGTCCTGCAGGACGTACGCGAGGTCCTTGAGCTGGCCGCCGACGCGGGCGGCGATGATCGAGCGGTCGTCGGCGAAGAGCTCGGCGGCCGTGGTGCCCGTCGTCACCACGCGCTCTTCCCGATCGGGTTCGCGGCTGATGATTACCCGGACGTCCGTCACCGGTCTCTCCTGACGTGCTGGATTCAGAGGACGCAACACTGCGCTGCGCGTGACGATGGTACCGAGAGCGTCACCCCCGCCGCGCACCTACGCCCCCTCTCCCCCTTCGCCCGGGCCCTCCCCCCGCCCGTCCCCGAGGGACTTCAGCAGCCGCTCGCGCTCGGCGTCCTCCCAGCCGCAGGGTTCAAGGCCGTGCGGCCGGGTCAGCCGGCGGAAGGCGCCGTGCCGTTCGAGCCGGCCGGAGACCCGGACCGGCAGGCCCGCGAGGTGGGCCTCGGCGGCGATCCGGTACTCCGGGTCGGGCAGGCGGAGCTTGAGCTCGCGGACCTCCGCGCCGCCGAGGACGCGCAGCCGCACCGCGCCCGGCCCCGTCGGGCCGGCGCGCTTGAGCCGGACGACCACGCCGACGACGGTGACGGCCACCGCGGGCTCGATCCGCTCCAGCAGGTCGGCCGCCTCGGCGAGGGCGGGCAGGTCGCCGGGCGAGAATTCGAGGACGATCCGGCGGTCGCCGAACCCGCCCGGCGTCCCGGCGGCGGCCGACCAGGCGACCGCGAGCCGGGCCGCCGTCGCGCCGCGGACCAGTTCCTCGACGGACTGCACCAGCTCCCGGCTGACCCCGGCCCCGACGGCGTTCTCGAAGACGTCGGGCCCGCCGCTGACCCGCCGGTAGTCGACGGCGTCGCGCAGCGCCTCCAGGGCCCGCACCAGCGTGGTGACGGCGGCCCGGCCCTCGGGGGCGGGGGTGTGGGCGGTCAGGTCGGTGCCCTGTTCGACGACCAGGACCCGGTCCAGGAAGTCCGCGGCGTGGTCGTCCAGCCGCGCCCCGAAGTAGGCGGCCGTGCTCCGGGCGGCCTTGGCACCGGCGGCGAGCATCGCCCGGGCGGCGCCCCGCAGCCGCTCGGCCTCCGCCCAGGGGGCGGCCCCGGCCGGTCCGGGCAGTTCACGGTGCCAGCGCAGCTCGTCGCCGGGCACCGCGAGCGCCCGGAGGACGGCTCGGGCGGAGGGGGTGGCGGACCGGGACAGGGCGGTGACGGCGTCGGCGAGGAGGTCGACGGCGTCGTCGAAGCCGTCCCCGGCGGGGACGAGCAGGCTGGTGCCGGGCTCGTCCTCCGGGGGCGTCCAGCGTCCGTAGCGCGCGGCGGGGCCGCCCCGCCGGACCCAGCCGTGCCGGGCCAGCAGGGTGGCGAGCACCGCCGGGTCGACGGCGGCCGGGTCGGGCAGGGCCGGGGCCGGGCCGTCCGGTGCGTGCGGCGGTGTCATGGATGCTGCTCCTCGCTGCCGGGGCCCGGCCGTCACGGGCTCTCACCCGCGCCGACCCGGGCCATGATGTCGCAGAGCGCGCGGTCGTCGAAGACCCTTCCGGTGGGCACCCGGACGTTGGTGCGCCGCTGCCCGGTGACCGGGTGGCCGGCCAGGTTGACCCAGTAGCAGCAGTGCCGCAGCTCCAGGGCGTCCGGGCGGGCCCGCAGCCAGTGGTCGACCCGGCGCGGCAGCAGCATCACGACCAGGATGCGCGGCACCGCGACCCGTGCCCGGGCCAGCTTGCGCAGGTGGTCGTTGTCCAGGGTGAAGCTGAAGAACGGCCCGGGCGGCCCGGGCGCGATCTGCTGGGTGGCCTTGAGCTGGATCTTGACGGTGACCTCGTCGTCCACCTCGTGCTCCCGGGAGCCGTGGCTGACCTGCCAGTCGATGCCGTTGTCCGGGAACGGCTGGGAGAGCGAGCAGCCGGCCGCGGCGGCGACCGCGTGCAGGTAGCCGACCTGCAGCGTCTCCATGCAGGCGGTGACCGCGAGGTTCCCCCGCAGGACGGCCGCCGCCCCGTCGGGCTGCGGCTGCGTCAGTGCCATCTCCCCGTGGCCTCCCCCGGCTCCGGGCCCGTCCGGAACCGAACGGGACGTCCCCCCGGAGGATCCCCGGTCCGCCCTGCGCCAAACGGTTGAAAGGGCATCAGGAGCGGGTATCACCGGGGTGCGGAACGCTCGCCTGAGGGGCAGTCATGCAGCAGCACTGGTACACCGGCCCGCTCGCCTCCTTCGACACCGAGACCACCGGCGTGGACGTCGAGTCCGACCGCATCGTCTCGGCCGCCCTGGTCGTCCAGTGCGCCCCCGGCGCGGACGTCCGGACCACCACCTGGCTCGCCGATCCGGGCGTGCCCATCCCGGACGGCGCCCGTGCGGTGCACGGCATATCCGACGAACAGGTCCGCGCGCACGGGCGGCCGGTCGGCGTGGTGGTGGCGGAGGTCACCCGCGCACTGGCGGCCCAGGCCCGGGCCGGCGTCCCGGTGGTGGTGATGAACGCCCCGTACGACCTGACGCTGCTGGACCGGGAGCTGCGCCGCCACCACGGCCTGACGCTGACCGGCGGGCTGGGCGCGGCCGGGCTGGTGGTGCTGGACCCCCGGGTGCTGGACAAGCACGTGGACCGCTACCGCAAGGGCCGGCGGACGCTGACCGACCTGTGCGCGCACTACGGCGTGGAGCTGGCCGGGGCGCACGACGCGGCGGCGGACGCGACGGCCGCGCTGGCGCTGACCCGGCGGATCGGGTTCCGCTACCCGGCGGCGCTGGGCGGGCTGACCGCGGCGGAGCTGCACCTGCGGCAGGCGATCTGGCACGCGGCGCAGGCGCGGGGCCTGCAGAGCTGGTTCGACCGGTCGGGGACGCCGGAGCGGGTGGACCTCTCCTGGCCGCTGCGCCCGGCCCGGTGCGGCTGCGGCCGCCGGCTGGAGCCCGGGCACGGCTGCGAGGCGGCGGCGTAAGCGGGCCCGGACGCGCCGCAGGCCCTGACCGGTTTCCTGGTCAGGGCCTGCGTGCTGTCCGGTGGGCGATACTGGGATCGAACCAGTGACCCCTTCGGTGTGAACGAAGTGCTCTCCCGCTGAGCTAATCGCCCGGGCAACGAGAAGAACTGTAGCACCATTTGGCGGTCGTCGTACAACTCGCGCCCTCCGGGTGACGCTGGCGCACCGGCAGAACTCGCGCTCCGCGCGGAAGATGACTGATCCTCAGTCGCATTCCCACCGGCCACCGTTCGGGGATTCCGGAAATACACGTGAGGCCCAGCCGATAATCGGCTGGGCCTCACGTATCACTATGCATTCCGGTGGGCGATACTGGGATCGAACCAGTGACCCCTTCGGTGTGAACGAAGTGCTCTCCCGCTGAGCTAATCGCCCGGGTGCAGGGAAAACATTACCGCATCCCCGGGGGTGCTCCGAACACCCCTGCTGCGGCCTCCCCCGCCCCCGGGCCGGTCAGCCGCCCCCGCTCCACGGGAGCGCCAGCCCGTACCGCGCGAGGTACCAGCCGCCGGCCCCCGCGAGCACGGCGAGGCCGACGGCGGTGACGGTGAGGTTGCGGCGGCGCACCCGCGGGTCCATGGCCCGGTGGGCCGCCTCGGTGACCTTGCGGCGGGTCCAGCGCAGCACCGACCGGGCCCAGCCGAACTCGGTGGCCCAGATCCCCATGCCCAGGAAGATCACCACCCAGCCGGGGCCGGGCAGCGGCAGCATGACCACGCCGAGCACGACCACGGCGAGGCCGGCCGCGAAGACCCCCACCCGCCAGGCCTGGTGCAGCGCGCGCGAACGGCGGACGAACGCCGGGGCCCGGGAGCCGGCCCCCCGGCCGCCGTCGGCACCGGCGTCCGGGCCGGCACCGCCCGGTCCGTCCGACGGATCCGGTTCACCCGTTCCCGTGTTCCCGGCCGTCTTGTCGTTTCGCACAGTCATGCCAGGAAAGTAACCGAGAAGCGCCCGGTAATGCGGGCCCCGGCCGCTCCGCCGCGATTCCGCAATGCGCCGTAAGGGGTACGACTCGCGCCCGAATCGGGACAGAGGGGTTTACATCGGTCTTGGGGGTGGGATGGTCCGTTCGCCGACGTGCGATTCCCCGAGCGCACACTGAGCGAAAGGCCATGGCGCTTATGAACACCACGGTCAGCTGCGAGCTGCACCTGCGCCTCATCGTGTCCAGCGAGTCCTCACTGCCCGTCCCCGCGGGCCTGCGCTACGACACCGCCGACCCCTACGCCGTGCACGCCACGTTCCACACGGGCGCCGACGAGACCGTGGAGTGGGTGTTCGCCCGAGATCTCCTTGCGGAGGGGCTGCACCGACCCACCGGTACCGGCGACGTCCGGGTGTGGCCGTCCCGCAGCCACGGGCAAGGGGTGGTCTGCATCGCGCTGAGCTCTCCGGAAGGAGAAGCCCTGCTGGAGGCCCCGGCCCGCGCGCTTGAGTCGTTCCTCAAGCGGACGGACGCCGCGGTGCCCCCCGGCACCGAACACCGTCACTTCGACCTCGACCGGGAGCTGTCCCACATCCTCGCCGAAAGCTGACCCACCCGGAGGCGGTCACGCCCCGCTGTCGGCGGGGTCGTACCCCCTGCCGTCACCGCAGCCGTCCTACTCGGGGGCACGGCAGCAGACTCAGCCGCGCACGACGCGGTCTCGGGGCCGGTGACCGGCCCGCTCCTACCGGAGCGGACAGTGACACCGCAGGCGCCCGGCACCGGAGCCGGCCATCCGTACGGGTGGCCGGCCTCGCTGCCGGGCGCCGTCGGTTCCACCGGCCCGCGGGCCGCCGGCCGCCCGGTTTGCGACGCTCTGACGAGATCCGTACACGCCTTCGAAAGAACGCGCCGCCCTTCTGCCGCAAGGCCCGGTATGGTCTGGGGTAACCGTGGACGCGGGGTACCGGAGCCCCCTGCGCGAGGAGCCCCCAACGTGCTGATCACCCATGACACCGAGTGCGCGCTGAGCATCCTCGTCGAGCTGCTCAACACCGCGCCCGAGGTCTGCGGGACCGAGCGCCTGCCCGACGTGGCCGCGCTCGACGCCTTCGTGGTCGGCCAGGCGATCAGCGAGATCGACTCGCTGACCGACGACGACCTGAGCAAGGTGCACGAGCTCCGCACCCGCCTGCGCGAGGTGTTCGGGACGGAGTCCACCGCCGAGGCCGCCGAGCTGGTCAACGGGATCGTCGCGGCCGCCGGCACGACGCCGCGGCTCACCAACCACGACCACCACGGCTGGCACATCCACTACTTCGCGCCGCACGCCGCGCTCGGCGACCACCTGGCCGCCGAGCTGGGCATGGCGCTGGCCTTCATCCTCATGGCGGGCGAGCGGGAGCGGCTGCGCCGGTGCGAGGCGCCGGACTGCGCCCGGGTCTTCGTCGACCTCTCCCGCAACCGCTCCCGGCGCTACTGCGACAGCCGCACCTGCGGCAACCGGCTGCACGTCGCCGCCTACCGGGCGCGGCAGCGGTCGGCGGAGGCCGTTCCCTCCGCCTGAGCCGCCGCGCTGCGGGCGCCCGGCGCCGGAGGTCAGATGCCGCGCTTGCGGAGGATCTCCTCGATGTCGGCGAAATCGCCGAGCCCGTCGTCGCGCTTGCCCGCCGCCGGCCGCTTCGGTACGGCCGGGGCCACCGCGGGGCGCTCCGCCGCCGGGCCGGCCGCGGCCGGACGCGCCGCTGCGGCCACCTGCTCCGCGTCCGCCGCGCCCCGGCGGCCCAGCCAGCGGGTCGCGACCAGCAGGGCGGCGGAGACTCCGAGCAGCACGATGCCCGTCCAGACCCGGGGGTCGAAGACCAGCCTGGTCGCCCAGTCGGCGAACTCGTCACCGATCGTCCGGGCCACCGGGAACAGGCCCGTCAGGTAGAGCCCGGCGGGCAGCAGGGCCACCGCGAACCAGCGGGTCGCGGACAGGTAGCGCCGCCGGTAGGCCCGCAGGCCGGCCACGGCCACCCCGCCGGCGGTGAGCACGAAGCTGACCGCCGCCGTCAGCACCGGCCCGCCCCTTCGCGTCCGGTCGTCCTGGTCATCACTGCCTCCCTGTCGGCCTGCACCGGGGCGCACCGTCGGCCGGAGCGGGCGCCCACTAGTGGAACACTGGGGGGATGATCGATGGTTCCCTCCCCCGCCTCGAGTTCTGGTGCGACCTCCAGTGCCCGGACTGCCGCACCGCGCTGGACGACGTACGGGCGCTGCGCGCCGCGTACGGCGAAGCGCTGCGCATCGAGGTCCGGCACTTCCCGCTCGAGAAGCACAAGCACGCCTACGCGGCCGCGGAGGCCGCCGAGGAGGCGTTCGCGCAGGGGCTGGGGTGGCCGTTCGTGGAGGCCCTGCTGGCCCGGGTCGAGGACCTGGACGCACGCGGGCAGCAGGTGCTGCTGGAGGTCGCCCGCGAGGTCGGGGCGGACGTCGAGGAGGTCGACACCGCGCTGATCGACGGCCGGCACATGCTGACCGTCGACGCCGACCAGGCCGAGGGCCGGGCGATCGGGATCACCGGCACGCCCACCTACGTCATCGGCCGGGAGCGGCTGGACGGCGGGCAGAGCCAGGACGGCCTGCGGGCCCGGATCGAGGCCGTCCTCGAGGCGGCGAAGACCTCCTGACGCAACGTCACAGAGGCTTTCCGTAGAGGCGGTTGGTGACCCGGTAGCCGAGCGAGGCGTAGAGCCCGATGGCGACCTCGTTGTCGGCGAAGACGTTGAGCCCCAGGTCGCGCACCCCGGCGGCCAGGCACTCGCGTTCGGCCAGCAGCATCAGCGTTCGGCCGTGTCCCCGGCCCCGGTGGGCCGGGGACACCTCGACGACCATCACCCAGGCGAGCGGCGCGCCGTCGGGGAGGTCGCGCAGGTGGAGGTCCAGCCAGAGCGAGCCGAGCGGCTCCTCCGTGCCGTCCGCGCACAGCCGGCGCAGCGCGACGCCCGGGCTGTCGGCGCCCTGCGGGAGCTGGCGCAGGTGGTCCAGCTCCGACTTCGCGCGGGCCTGCTCCTCGCTCAGACCGGAGTCGACCAGGGACCGCACGTAGTGCCGGGCGGACCGGTCGAGCCACGCCGGGAACTCGGCCTGCCCGATCGGGCGGGCGGTGGCGCCGGGCGGGAGGGGCGGGGCGGCGGTCAGGCGCTTCGCCAGGTTCCTGGTCCGCTCGGTGTAGCCGAGGGTGACGGCCAGCTCCCTGGCGATCCGCGCCGGCTCGGGGACGTCGGCGTCCAGCCGGGTGCAGCCCCAGCTGCGCAGCACCTCCTCCGCGGCCAGCGCGCCGAACGTTCCGCGGCCCCGGCCGCGCCCTTCTCTGACCTCCAACTCCGATATCTCGCCCCAGAGTTGGGAGCCGTGCCGGACGGCGGTGGTGCGCAGCGCGCCGACCGGGTGGCCGTTGGCGCAGATCTGCCAGCGCCTGGTGCGGCCGCCGGCGGCAGTGGGTGTCTCGGGACCCTCGGGACGCAGCGTCGTGGTCATGTGGTGGTCCCTTCCCCGTGCTCGGATCCCTCTACCCCGGATCCCTCTACCCCGGTGGCCGGACCGCGTCGGCGGTGCGGCCACCGGGTCCGTCGCCGGGCCGGAGTCACGGGCCGGGGCCGGGGCCCGAGTCACGCGCCGTCGTCACGGGTCGAGGTCGTCCCCGCTGCGCTCGGCGAAGACGGCCATCGCCTTGGCGGTGACGGGGCCGACGCCCGGCAGTTCACGGTCGTCGACGCGGGTCACGGCCTGGACGTCGCGGGTGGTGGAGGTCAGGAAGACCTCCTCGGCGTCCTGGAGCGCGCTCAGCGGCAGGTCGGCCTCCTCGGCGCCGCACCAGTCGACCACCAGCCGGCGGGTGATGCCGGCCAGGCAGCCCGACTCGAGCGGCGGGGTGAGCAGCCGGCCGCCGATGACCACGAAGACGTTCGAGCCGGTGCCCTCGCAGAGACGGCCGGCGGTGTTGGCGAAGAGCGCCTCGGAGGCACCGACGCGGTGGGCGGCCGCCAGGGCGACCACGTTCTCGGCGTAGGAGGTGGTCTTGAGGCCGGCGACGGCGCTGTGCTCGTTGCGGCGCCACGGGACGACGGCCACGGCCGTCTCGTCCGGGCGACGGTCGATCGCGCCGAGGGCGACGACCAGGGTGGGGCCGGTGGTGCCGCGCTCGGAGCCCAGCGGGGCGTTGCCACCGGTGTAGGTGATCCGCAGCCGGCCCAGCGGGACCGGGTTGGCGGCCAGGACCTGCGCGCAGGCCTCGCGGACCAGGTCGTGGTCCGGGTCGGCCAGGCCGAGTCCGCGGGCGGAGCGGGTGAGCCGGTCGAGGTGGCGGGTGACCGCGAAGGCCCGTCCGTCGACGGCCTTCATGGTCTCGAAGACCCCGTCGCCGGTGGTGAGTCCGTGGTCGAGGACCGAGACGGCGGCGTCGGCGGAGTCGACGAGCGTCCCGTTGACCCAGCTCGTGGTGGGGTTCTGCATGGAGGGCTGCTCCTAGGGCGGGAGTCGGGGGTGGCTTACGTCCCGGTCGGGTCGGTTTCGCCGCCCGACGCTATCGCGACCAGCCGGGCGGCCTTCAGTTCGGTTTCCGCCCACTCGCGGTCGGGGTCGGAGCCCCAGGTGATGCCGGCGCCGGTCCCGAAGCGAAGCACGGGGGCCGCCGGGTCGCTCCGGTCGATCCAGAAGGTGCGGATGCCGACGGCGAGCTCGCCCTCGCCGCGGTCGGCGTCCACCCAGCCGACGGCACCGCAGTAGGGGCCGCGCGGGGCGGTCTCCAGGGCCTCGATGATCCGCAGGGCGCTCGACTTGGGGGCGCCGGTGACCGATCCGGGCGGGAAGGTGGCGGCGAGCAGCTCGGGCCAGCCCGCGCCCTCGCGCAGGGTGCCCTCGACGGTGGACACCAGGTGGACCAGCCCGGGGTGCTTCTCGACGGCACAGAGGTCGGGGACGGTGACGCTGCCGGTGGCGCAGACCCGTCCGAGGTCGTTGCGGACCAGGTCCACGATCATCACGTTCTCGGCGTGGTCCTTGTCGAGGAGGTCATCCTCGGTGCGGCCGGTGCCCTTGATCGGCCCCGAGGAGACGGTGCGGCCGGTGCGGCGCAGGTAGAGCTCGGGCGAGGCGGTGGCGATCTCGACGCCGTGCGCGGGGAGCCGGATGGTGCCCGCGTAGGGCGCGGGGTTGCCGTGGGCGAGCAGACCGGTGAGGGCGTCGACGTCGCTGAGCTCAGGGTCGGGCAGCGGCGCGGAGAGGACCCGGCAGAGGTTGGCCTGGTAGACCTCGCCGGCGGCGATGTGCTCGCGTATGCGGCGCACGCCCGCGGTGTAGGCGGCCCGGTCCAGCGAGCTCTGCCAGTCACCGGCCTCCGGTCCGCGCCAGCCCGCTCCCGAGGGCGGTGCGGGGGCGAGGCGGACCTCGTCGAAGCGCGCGCAGGTCAGCCGGCCCTCGAAGTCGTAGGCGACGGCCCAGTGGCCGGTGGAGTCGAGGGCGGCCGGGTCCGAGGTGACGTCGCGCAGGCCGGTGGCCAGGCGGCCGCCGAAGCGGGCGAGCGGGGTGCGGGGGTCGATCGGGCCGGACACGGTTCTCCTGCGCGGTGGTGCTGGGCGGCGGTGCCTGAAGTGTAGGTCGGGGGCGCGGGTCCGGCCCGGGGGGCGTGAGCAGCTCCGGAGGTCGCGCGGGTATGCGCCAGGTGGCCTGCGGATGATCGTCCGGGAGCGCCGCAGGTGGCGGCCGGTGACCGGCTCCGGGGCCCGGCCGGACCCCCCTCCGCAGGCATCCCCTCGGCACGCTGCGGGAACGGATTTTTAGCTGGCCCGGGAATCCGCTAGAGTTCAACACGTCGCCAGGGAGCGCAGCCGAAGAAAAGCGGTGAAGCCCCCGGGAGACAGGCGGACGTGGCTCAGTTGGTAGAGCATCACCTTGCCAAGGTGAGGGTCGCGAGTTCGAATCTCGTCGTCCGCTCGATGGAGAACAGTGTAAGATCGTTCTTCGTGTGTTGCCTGGTGGAGTGGCCGAGAGGCGAGGCAACGGCCTGCAAAGCCGTGTACACGGGTTCAAATCCCGTCTCCACCTCCAAGAGGACGACCGGTTCCACCGGACGACCTCCCCGCGCGATTAGCTCAGCGGGAGAGCACTACCTTGACACGGTAGGGGTCACTGGTTCAATCCCAGTATCGCGCACGTCGGATCCTTCGGGGTCTGCTGCAGGACCGCCACACCAGGCGCGATTAGCTCAGCGGGAGAGCACTACCTTGACACGGTAGGGGTCACTGGTTCAATCCCAGTATCGCGCACGTCGGATCCTTCGGGGTCTGCTGCAGGACCGCCACACCAGGCGCGATTAGCTCAGCGGGAGAGCACTACCTTGACACGGTAGGGGTCACTGGTTCAATCCCAGTATCGCGCACAGCAACGGCCGGGGCCGTGATCCGTGAGGATCACGGCCCCGGCCCTTCTGCGTTCCCCCGGCGGTCCGATGACGTTGCGCGGCGGGGCCCCGGAAGGGGGCGTGGGTTCCCGGCGCGGTCCCTGGAGGGGGCTCGTGGGGCCGGGGTCCGGGGCTGCCCGGCCCGGGAAAGGGGAAGAGCCGCGTACGGTCGCCCTCACCGACGTCCGTACGCGGCGTCTCCGCCTGCCGGGGTGCTCTGCGCACCGCTCCTCGCCCGTCCGCGTGTCAACGCGGCCGCGGCCTCCCCGGCGGCACTGCTCCCCGTCCCCAGGGGACCAGTGCCCGTTCTGTGGCCGGCCCCTGCGGGCCGGAGTGTGGTTCCCCTCGCGGGTGGTCGCTCTCAGCGCGAGATCAGGTCGGCGACGGCCTGGGCCTGGTTCGCCATCTGGTCCCAACCGCCGAACAGGATCACCAGCAGCACCGCGCAGGGCAGCGCCATGGCGAGCGCCACCGCCGGGTGCCTGGTCGGCTGCTCCGTCGACCGGGACTGGGTGAAGGCCGGCCGACGGCGGCGGGGGGTTCCCGTGAGCTGCGGTGCCATGCCCTTGCTCCTGTGATCCGGTCGAGTTGGCGCGGTGGACGGCTTACCTCGGGGGACGAGCTCCCCGTCCACCGCTGACCACAACGCTATGGCTCGGGGGGCCGTTCGGGCGTCATGCCGTCGTACTGTTCCGCGGGCATCCCGGAGTATGACGCCCGGACTCGGGGCGTACTACCGGAGGGGGAGAGAGCCTTCGCCGCACCCCCGGGGGAACCCTGAGGGGCAACCCCGAGAAACGATCCGGCACCCCTGTGACCTGCGGGTCAACGCAAGATCCGACAATCGCACGGCCGCTTGAGGTGTTGCGTATCAGCACACCGCAGCAGGCAGTCCGTAAGCTGTGCCAGACAGGAACTGACGATGCCCCAACCGACGGGGCCTCACCCACGGGCTGACGGGGACGGAACATGGCGATGATGCGGCTGAGGCGTGAGGACCCCCGCATCGTCGGGCCGTACCGTCTGCACCGGCGACTCGGCGCCGGCGGCATGGGCGTCGTCTACCTCGGCTCCGACCGCCGCGGCCAGCGCGTCGCTCTCAAGCTCATCCGCGCCGAACTCGCCGAGGACCAGGAGTTCCGCACCCGCTTCGCCCGCGAGATCGCCGCCGCCTCCCGCATCCGCGGCGGCTGCACCGCCCGCGTCGTCGGCTCCGACATCGAAGCCGACCGCCCCTGGCTGGCCACCGCCTACGTGCCCGGCCCCTCGCTCTACAAGCGGGTCGGCGACGAAGGGCCGCTCAGCTGGCCGGAGGCCGCCCGGATCGGGGCCGCCCTCGCCGACGGCCTGGTCAAGGTGCACGAGGCCGGGGTCGTCCACCGCGACCTCAAACCCTCCAACATCCTCCTCTCCCCCCGCGGCCCGCGCATCATCGACTTCGGCATCGCCTGGTCCCGCGGCGCCAGCACCCTCACCCACGTCGGCACCGCCGTCGGCTCCCCCGGCTTTCTGGCACCCGAACAGGTCCGCGGCGCCGCCGTCACACCCGCCACCGACGTCTTCGCCTTCGGCGCCACCCTCGCCTACGCGCTCACCGGGGACACCCCGTTCGGATCCGGCGCCTCCTCCGAGGTCATGCTCTACCGGGTCGTCCACGAGGAACCCGACCTCTCCGCGCTACCGCCGCAGCTGGCCCCCCTCATCCGGGCCTGCCTCGCCAAGGAGGCCGCCGAGCGGCCCGGCGCCGCCGCCCTGCACGAGCGGCTCAGCGAACTCGCCGCCCGCGGCGCGGCCGCCGGGGCCCCTCGCGCCACCCGGCCCGGACCGGGCCGCGGCGCACCGCCCGCACCCGCACCGGGGGGACCGCCCGCGCCCGACGCGGCGCGGCACGGCGTACCCGCACCCGGGCGCTCGCCCGAACCCGCGGCGGCCCGGCCCCGCGCGGCGGCGACGCGCCGCCCGCAGGGGTCCGCGGCACCGCTCCCCCGCCCCGAGCCCACCCCGGTGACCCGACGGCTGCAGGAACGCCCGCAGACCCCGCCGCCCGGCCGTCCCGGGCCCCGCGACCGGGGACGCCCCCGCGACCGCCAGCACACACCCGCCCCCGGCGGGCGCCCCGGAAGCGCCCGGCAGCGGCTGCTGCGGCAGCGGATCGTGGTCTTCGTCACCGTGACGATCGGCGTCGCCCTCGCCATCGCCGCCGCCCAGGGCTGCGAGAACCGCAGCAACCAGGGTCTGCGGCCCCCGGCCTCCCCGGCCGTCAGCGCACCGGCTGCGCCGAGCGGGTCGGCGGGCGGTTCGCCGAGCGGGTCGGCGGGCGGTTCGGCGGGCGGGTCGGCGGGCGGTTCGGTGGGCGGGACCTCCGTGGACGTGGCCGCCGCGCCTCCGGCCGCCGCCCAGCCCCAGGCCACGCCGCTCGCGGCGCCGGCGGCCGTCCGGCCCGGGGAAAGCGCACTGGCTCCCCCGCAGGGAACGGGCCCGGCCGTGGACTGGCCCAACCGCAGCTACCCCGACGGCGCCGGCGGGCCCGGCATCGCCTTGCGGGACGGCCGATCGGTCGGCGGCGGCCCGCAGGTCACCCTCAGCGCGGTACTGCCGGCCCGGTACAAGGGCTCCCCGGCGACGGTGGTCGTCCTGCGCCGGACCGAGGGCTCGGTGCCGGTGGACCTCGTCCAGCTCTTCGCCTTCAGCGGGGACACCCCGGCCGCGGCCTCCTCCCGCTCCTCCGCGGCCGACCCACAGGCGGCGGCCGCCTGGCGGCTCGACGGCGGCACGGTCGTCCGTGACGAACGCGCGCCCGGCGGCGCCGTCACCTCCACGCGCTACACCGTCCGCGCCGACGGCACCCTGGAGGAGTCCTGGCCCGGCGCCTCCACCCCCGGCACCCCACCGCCCGCCGCCGCCCCACCCCCGCCGACCTCCCCCACCGGCTGACCCCACAACCACCCAGGAAGTCGGCCCGGCCGACTTTTCGTGCCCGCGCCGGACCCTGAACCACGAAGGCACGGGCCACAGCTGGCATGCCGCCCGGCTGCACGGAAAGTCGGGCAGGCCGACCTTTCGTGCCCAGGGTGAACCACCAGGGCATTACGGCCATCGGATCCGCACCAACTGGCCCGGTTGCGTGCGCAGGAAGTTGTCGGCGACGGCTCAGTGTGGGGCCAGGTTCGGCGGTTCAGTTGTGGGCCATCCGTAGTCTCGTCGGATGTGTCAGTCGTTGCTGCTGGTGACGGTGCGGCCGAGTTCGCGGCCGCGCATGCGGTAGGACTCGCCTTTGAGGGAGTGGGCCTCGGCGTGGTGGACGAGCCGGTCGATCATGGCGGCGGCGACGGTCTCGTCGCCGAAGGTCTCTCCCCAGCGGCCGAAGGGCTTGTTCGAGGTGACGATGACGCTGGCCCTCTCGTAGCGGTTCGAGATCAGTTGGAAGAACAGGGTTCGCTGCCCCGGACTCGAAGGGGATATACCCCACCTCGTCGAGCTATGCCGCTATCGGCATAGCTAGACCTATGCCGAGACGGCAACTATGCCGAAGGTGCACTCGAAATCGCTGGTCGGACCTTCAGGAGGCGGACCCGTCATCGGCATAGTCCCGGGCCAGGTCGTACTCATCGACGTCGAGGACGGCGCCGGTGAGATGGAGAAAGTTGAGCACGTCGCGGCCAAGATGCCAGCCGAACAGCTTCGGGGCCTCGGTCGGGCCCCCGCCGAGGTGCGGCGGGGGCCCGGTCGACTATTCGTGCCCATCGCGAACCATCGAAGCACCACTGGCACCAGGCCACAGTGGATCCGTCGTGGCCTGGTGCCACGCAGGAAGTCGGGCGGGCCGACTTCCGACGCCCCGGGCGCGCCACCCCGACCATCACAGACGCCGGTTCCACACCAACTGGTCCGGCCGCTCGCGTAGGAAGCGGGAAGTCGGGCGGGCCGACGTCTCGTTCTGGGGTAGTACCGGATCCGCGCCTGCCGTCCAGGGCATCCCGCATGGGAAGTCAGACAGGCCGACTTTCCGCGTCCGAGGCGGACCACCGAGTCGGGGGCGTCCCGCGCGGGAAGTCGGGTAGGCCGACTTCCCGCGGCCGTAGCCAAGCCCGGGAGGTCGCCGCTGGGCGCACGGAAAGTCGGGCGGGCCGACGTCTCGTGGGGGGGTGGAGTATCGGATCCGCGTCGAGCGGCCAGGCATTCCGCATGGGAAGTCGGACAGGCCGACTTCCTGCAGCCGAAGAGGAGCCCGGAAGTCGGGCGGGGAGACCTTTCGTGGCCACAGGGAGCCGCCGAAGTGCCGCGGGCACCGGACGGGGTGGGCCTGCCGTTCGGCCGGGTGGGAAGTCGGGTGAGCCGACCTTCTGCGGCCGAAGGCCAGCCCGGAAGTCGGGCGGGGCGATGTCTCGTGCTGGGGGTGGAGCGCCCGGATCCGGGTCGGGCGGCGGGGGGTTCTTGCGTGGGAGGTCGGGGAGGGCGACGTCCTGTGCGCGAGGCGACGGCTGGGGGGCTGCCGCCTGGTGGGGCGGCTTTTCGGTCGGCGGCGGGGTCAGGGGGTGGGGGCGGTGACGGCGTAGAAGGACACTGCGGCGGCTGCGCCGACGTTCAGGGAGTCGATGCCGTGCGCCATCGGGATGCGGACGGGCTGGTCGGCGGCCGCCAGGGCCGCGCGGGTGAGGCCGTCGCCCTCGGCGCCGAGCATCAGGGCCGCCCTGGGGAGCCGGTGCGGGGAGAGGGTGGCGAGGTCGACGGCGGTGTCGGCGGGGGTGAGGGCCAACAGGGTGAACCCCGCGATGCGCACCGCGTCCAGGGCCGCGGGCCAGGGATCGAGTCGGGCGTAGGGCACCGCGAACACGGCCCCCATGGAGACCTTGACGGCGCGCCGGTAGAGCGGGTCGGCGCAGTCCGGCGAGAGCAGGACGGCGTCCATGCCTAGCGCGGCCGCGCTGCGGAAGATGGCGCCGAGGTTGGTGTGGTCGACCAGGCCCTCCAGGACGGCGACCCGGCGGGCCCCGGCGAGCAGCTCGGCGGCCTCCGGCAGCGGCTTGCGCTCCATCGAGGCGAGGGCGCCGCGGTGCACGTGGTAGCCGGTGACGGCCTCGGCGAGCCCCGGCTCGACGACGTGCACGGGGGCGTCGGCCTCGGCGATGACGTCGGCCATCACGTCCAGCCACTTGGCGGTCAGCAGCATCGACCGCATCCGGTAGCCGGCGGCGAGGGCGCGGCGGATGACCTTCTCCCCCTCAGCGATGAACAGGCCCTCGGCGGGTTCGCGCCGGCGGCGCAGTTCGACGTCGGTCAGGCCGGTGTAGTCGCCGAGGCGAGGGTCGGCGGGGTCGGTGATGGCACGGGGTTCGGACACCCTGCGATCTTGCCAAGGCGGGGCGGCGAAGGCCAAACGGCCCAAGCGGTCGGATCCGCTGGCCTTGGCTCTCCGCCAGCCATAGTGCAAATATGACCGTATGGCCCGTTTTCCGGGTCGATCCTGGGCTCCGTCGGCCTCTGGTGCTACTGGTTCCGCCGGCCCCTCCGGTGGGCGCCCATACGGTCGGCAACAGCTGCCACGCGCGAAACGGCCGTGGCCCGTCAAGCACCGGTCGGTGGCCGGGCAGGTCTTCGCGCTGCAGATCCTCGTCGTGCTGCTGCTCGTGGTGGCGGCCGCGGTGGCTCTGGTGGTGCAGTCCCGCAACGACGCGAACAACGAGGCCCGCAACCGGTCGGTGGCGGTCGCACAGACCTTCGCCAACTCGCCGGGCATCGTGGCGGCGCTGCGCTCCCCCGATCCCACCGCGATCCTGCAGCCGAAGACGCAGTCCGCGCGGGTCGCGGCGGGCGTCGACTTCATCGTCGTGCTGAACAACGACGGCGTCCGGCTGACCCACCCCAACCCCGCCAGGATCGGCCAGAAGTTCATCGGCACCTACGAGCCCGCCCTCCAGGGCCAGGTGGTGACCGAGGAGGTCACCGGCACCCTCGGCCCGCTGGTCCAGGCCGTCGTCCCGGTCTACGCGCCGGACGGCTCGGTGGCCGGGATGGTCTCGGCCGGCATCACGCTGGCCAACGTGAGCACCGCGAGCGAGCGCCAGCTACCGGTGGTGCTGGGCGCCGCCGCGGGCGCGGTCGGGCTCGCCACGCTCGGCACCGCGCTGATCAGCCGGCGGCTGCGGCGGCAGACCCACGGGCTGGGCCCGGAGGAAATGACCCGCATGTACGAGCACCACGCGGCCGTGCTGCACGCGGTGCGCGAGGGCGTCATGATCGTCGGCGGCGACGGGCGGCTGATCCTCTGCAACGACGAGGCCCGGCGGCTGCTGGACCTGCCGGCGGACGCCGAGGGCCGGCCCGTCACCGAGCTGGGCCTGGAACCGGCCCCGCTGGAGCTGCTCACCGCCGACCGCCAGGTCACCGACGAGGTGGTCATGGCCGGGGAGCGGCTGCTGGCCGTGAACGTCCGGCTGACCAGTACGGCGGGCGGTCCGCAGGGCTGCGTCGCCACGCTGCGCGACTCCACCGAACTCCTCGCGCTCTCCGGCCGGGCGGAGGTCGCCCAGCGCCGGCTACGGCTGCTCTACGACGCCGGGGTGACGGTGGGCAGCTCGCTGGACGTGACGCGCACGGCGGAGGAGCTGGCGCAGGTGGCGGTGCCGCGGTTCGCGGACTTCGTCACCGTGGACCTGGCGGAGCAGGTGCTGGCCGGCGAGGAGCCGCCGCCGGGCCCCTCGATGGGACGGATGCGGCGCGCCGCGTTCGCCGGGATCCGGGACGACGCGCCCTTCTACCCGGTGGACACCGTGCTGGACGTGGTGCCGGAGACGCCGCTGGCCGGGGCCCTGCACAGCGGCAGACCCGGGCTGGAGCCCCGGCTGGCGGACGCCCGGGACTGGCGTGAGCAGGATCCGGAGCGGTCCGCGAGGGTGCTGGCGTACGGGGTCCACTCGCTGGTGCGGGTGCCGCTGCGGGCCCGCGGGGTGCTGCTGGGGGTGGCCCGGTTCTGGCGCTCGGACCGGCCCGAACCGTTCGAGACGGACGACGTGGCGCTGGCCGAGGAGCTGGTGTCGCACGCGGCGGTGTGCATCGACAACGCCCGCCGCTACACCCGCGAGCACGCGATGGCGGTGACCCTCCAGCACAGCCTGCTGCCGCGCAACCTGCCCGCGCAGAACGCGCTGGACGTCGCGCACCGCTACCTGCCGGCCCAGGCCGGTGTCGGCGGCGACTGGTTCGACGTGATCCCGCTGCCGGGCGCACGGGTGGCGCTGGTGGTCGGGGACGTGGTGGGGCACGGCCTGCACGCGGCGGCGACGATGGGGCGTCTGCGGACGGCGATCCACAACTTCTCGACCCTGGACCTGCCGCCGGACGAACTGCTCGGACACCTGGACGAGCTGGTCAACCGGATCGACCAGGACGAGTCCGCGAGCGGCTCGGACGCGGCGCTCGCCGGGGCGACCTGCCTCTACGCGATCTACGACCCGGTGGCGCGCCGGTGCACGATGGCCAGCGCCGGGCACCCGCCGCCGGCCGTGGTGGCCCCGGACGGCCGGGTGGTGTTCCCGGAGCTGGCCACCGGCCCGCCGCTGGGGCTTGCGGTGCTGCCGTTCGAGACCGTCGAGCTGGACCTGGCGGAGGGCAGCCGCCTGGTGCTGTACACCGACGGTCTGGTGGAGGACCGCCAACGGGACATCGACGAGGGGCTGGAGCTGCTGCGCGCGGCGCTGACCGGGCCGCCGCGCACGCCGGAGCAGACCTGCGCGGACGTGCTCGGGGCGATGCTCCCGGAGCGCCCGCCGGACGACATCGCCCTGCTGGTGGCCCGGACCAGGGGGCTGGCACCGGACCAGGTGGCGGAGTGGGAGGTGCCCTCCGACCCGGCCGCGGTGGGCGCCGTGCGGTCGTCGGTGGCGGAGCGGCTGGCGTCGTGGGGGCTGGACGAGGCGGCGTTCGTCACCGAGCTGATCCTGAGCGAGCTGGTGACCAACGCGATCCGCTACGGCTCCGGGCCGATCCGGGTGCGGCTGCTCCGGGACCGTGCGCTGATCTGCGAGGTCTCGGACGGCAGCAGCACCTCGCCGCACCTGAAGTACGCGGCGACCACGGACGAGGGCGGGCGCGGGCTGTTCCTGGTCGCCCAGTTCGCGGACCGCTGGGGGACGCGCTACACGGCGACGGGCAAGGTGATCTGGACGGAGCAGCCGCTGGAGTAGCCCGCCAGGGGCCCGGCCGCCGGTGCGGCGGCCCCGCGCGGCTCCGGGGGCGGGGCCCGCCCCGCCGCCCGCCCCGGAACCGCGCGGCGCTCAGCTGCGGAAGGCCGCCGCGAGCACGTTGACCACGTCGCCGACGACGATCACCGCCGGCGGCTTGATCCGCTCCGCCTCGACCACGGCGGCGACGGTGGCCAGGGTCGCGTCCACCCGCCGCTGGGCGGCGGTGGTGCCCTCCTGGACGATCGCCACCGGGGTGTCGGCCGGGCGCCCGTGCTCCACCAGGCGGGCGGCGATCGCACCGATCTTGTCCACCGCCATCAGCAGCACCAGCGTGCCGCTCATCTGCGCGGCGGCCGCCCAGTTGGTCAGCGAGCGCTCGTCGTCCGGACCGACGTGGCCGGAGATGACGGTGAACTCGTGCGTCATGCCCCGGTGGGTGACCGGCACGCCCGCCGCCGCCGGGACGCTGATCGAGCTGGAGATGCCGGGCACCACGGTGACCGGCAGCCCGGCCTCCGCACAGGCCAGCAGCTCCTCGCCGCCGCGCCCGAAGACGTACGGGTCGCCGCCCTTGAGCCGGACCACGAACTTGCCGGCCTTGGCGTGCTCGACGAGCGTCCGGTTGATCGCCTCCTGGGCCATGAACCGGCCGTACGGGATCTTGGACGCGTCGATCACCTCGACGTGCTCGGGCAGCTCGGCGAGCAGCTCGCGGGGGGCCAGCCGGTCGGTGACCACCACGTCGGCGTCGGCGAGCAGCCGGCGGCCGCGCACGGTGATCAGGTCAGGGTCGCCCGGGCCGCCGCCGACCAGGGCCACGCCGGCACCGTGCGCACGGAACTGGCGGGCGGCCAGCGAGCCGTCCCGCAGGCCGTCCACGATGGCGTCGCGCAGGCCCGCCGAGTGGCGCGGGTCGCCGGTGAGCACCGCGACGGTGGCACCCGCGTCCCGGCCGCTGGCCGGCGTCCAGGCGGTCGCGGCGGAGGCGTCGTCGCTGCGGGCGCAGAACACCCGCTCGCGCTCGGCCTCGGCGCTGACCGCCCCGTTGACCTCCGGGTCGTCGGTGGCGACCAGGGCGTACCAGGCACCGGCCAGGTCGCCGTCCCGGTACGGGCGGGCGTGCCAGGTCAGCTCGCCGGCGTCGGCCATGGCCTGGACGGCAGGGGTGGTGGCCGGCGATATCAGGTGCAGGTCCGCACCCGTGGCGATCAGCGCCGGGAGCCGGCGCTGCGCGACCTGGCCGCCGCCGACCACGACCACGCGGCGGCCGGCGAGCAGCAGGCCGACCGGGTAGGGCGTGCGTCCTTCGGTGCTGGGGTGCGGGGTGGGCGCGGTCATCGGCGCTGCTCCTGAATCGGGGGTGCGGGTGTGGGGGTGGGGGTACGACGTGACGCCGCTCCGCGGACCGGCGCGCCCTCGGGCCGGTCCGCGGAGCGGTGACGGGGTGCGTCAGGCCTTCTCGGTGACCCCGGCGGAGTCGAAGGTGGCTACATCGTGCATCGCCCGGGCCGCACTCTGCACCAGCGGCAGGGCCAGCAGGGCACCGGTGCCCTCGCCGAGCCGCAGGTCCAGGTCGATCAGCGGACGCAGGCCGAGCTTCGCCAGCGCCGCCTGGTGGCCGGGCTCGGCCGAGCGGTGGCCGGCGATGCAGGCGGCCAGCACCTCGGGGGCGATCGCCTTGGCCGCCAGCGCCGCCGAGCCCGCGATGACCCCGTCCAGGACCACCGGGGTGCGCAGCGAGGCGGCGCCCAGCAGGAAGCCGGCGATCGCGGCGTGCTCCAGTCCGCCGACGGCGGCGAGGACGCCGATCGGGTCCGCCGGGTCGGGCTGGTGCAGGGCCAGCGCGGCGCGGATGACCTCGATCTTGCGGGCGTGGGTCTCGTCGTCGATGCCGGTGCCGCGGCCGGTGACCTCGGCCGGGTCCAGGCCGGTGAAGACCGAGATCAGGGCGGCCGAGGCGGTGGTGTTGGCGATCCCCATGTCGCCGGTGACCAGCGCCTTGTTACCGGCGGCGACCAGGTCGCGGGCGGTCTCGATGCCGACCTCGACGGCCTGCAGGACCTCCTCGCGGGTCATCGCCGGGCCCTGGGTCATGTCGGCCGTACCGGGCCGGACCTTGCGCGGCAGCAGACCGGTGGTGCGGCCCTGCTGGATGGCGTCCGGCAGCTCGGCGGCCACGCCGACATCGACCACGCAGACCTCGGTGCCGATCTGCTTGGCGAAGGAGTTGATCACCGCTCCCCCGGCCAGGAAGTTGCCGACCATCTGGGCGGTCACCTCCTGCGGCCAGGGGGTGACGCCCTGGGCGTGCACGCCGTGGTCCGCGGCGAAGATCGCCACGCAGGCGGGCTCCGGGATCGGCGGCGGGCACTTGCGGGACAGCCCGGACAGCTGCGCGGAGATGATCTCCAGCATGCCGAGCGATCCGGCCGGCTTGGTCATCCGCTTCTGGCGGTCCCAGGCCTCGCCGAGCGCCTTGGCGTCCAGCGGGCGGATCCCGCGCAGCGTCTCGGCGAGCAGGCTCTGCGGCTCCTCGCCCGGCAGGGCGCGGTTGCCGTACTGCTCCTCGTGGACGACCCAGGACAGCGGGCGCTTCTTCGCCCAGCCCTGCTGCTCCAGCTCGGGCTCGTCCGGGAAGCTGTCGACGAAGCCGACGCAGAGGTAGGCGACGACCTCCAGGTGCTCGGGCAGACCGAGCTCGCGGACCAGCTCCTCGTCGTCGAAGAAGCTCACCCAGCCGACGCCCAGGCCCTCGGCGCGGGCGGCCAGCCAGAGGTTCTCGACGGCCAGGGCGGCCGAGTACGGGGCCATCTGGGGCTGGGTGTGCCGGCCCAGCGTGTGGCGGCCGCCGCGGGTGCGGTCGGCGGTCACCACGATGTTGACCGGCGTGTCGAGGATGGCCTCGATCTTGATTTCCTTGAACTGCTTGGCCCGGCCCTTGGGCAGCGAGTCCGCGTACGCCTCGCGCTGGCGCTCGGCCAGGGCGTGCATCCGGCGACGGGTCTTCGCCGAACGGATCACCACGAAGTCCCAGGGCTGGGAGTAGCCGACGCTGGGCGCGGTGTGGGCCGCCTCCAGGACGCGGATCAGCACCTCGTGCGGGATCGCGTCCGGGCGGAAGCCGTTGCGGATGTCACGGCGCTCGCGGATCACCTGGTGGACGGCCTCGCGGCCAGCCTCGTCGAAGCCGGGGGCGGCCGGGCCGCGCGGCTCGGCGGGCTCCTCGACGGCCGCCTCGACCGCGGGCTGCTCCTCCGGCTGCTCGGCGGACTGGCCGGCGGGCTGCTCGGGCGCCCCGGCGTCGGCGGCCACGGCCTCCGCCGCGGCATGCTCCTCGGGCGCCGGCGCCTCCACGGCCTCCACGGCCTCCACGGCCTGCTGGGGCTGCTCGGCCTGCTCGGCGGCCGGGGCCGCCTCCTGACCGGCCTCCGCCGTGGCGGGCACCTCGGCCTCGGCGGCGGGTTCGGCGGCGGGTTCGGCGGCGGGCTCGGCGGCGACCTCGGCCACGGCCTCGGGGGCCTGCTCCACGACCGGCTCCACGACGGGCTGCGCCTCCGGGGCCTCCTGCACCGCAGGGGCCTCGGCCGACTCCACCGACTCCACCGACTCGACGACCACGGGCGCCTCGGCGGCGGCCTCGACGACGGGCGCCTCGCCCTCGGCGACGGGAGCCGCCTCGGGGGCGGACTGCGGTCCAGCGGCCTCGGCGACGACCTCGGCCACGGGCTCGGCTGCGGGTTCGGCGGCGACCTCGGGGGCCTGCTCCACGACCGGCTCCACGACGGGCTGCGCCTCCGGGGCCTCCTGCACCGCAGGGGCCTCGGCCGACTCCACCGACTCCACC
>NZ_JBIWPA010000005.1:43567-127748 GCF_044768035.1 Kitasatospora sp. NPDC101176 | reverse complement strand
ACCGACTCGACGACCACGGGCGCCTCGGCGGCGGCCTCGACGACGGGCTGGCCGGAGGGCATCTCCCCGGTGCCGGCGGCCGTCTCCGCGACGGCCTCAACGACCGGCTCCGAGGCGGGGGCCGCGGTCTCCCCGGCCTCGACCGGCTGGGCGGCCTCGACCGGCTGGGCGGCCTCGACGGGCTGGGCGGCCTCGACCGTCTCCACGGGCTGAGCGGCCACGACCGGCTCGGTGGCCGCTATGGGCGCGGGCTGCGGTGTGGCGGCCTCGTCGGCCGCCGGGTTCTGACCGACCGCCTCGACCGGGGGCAGACCGTGCGGGGTGGGCGCGGCGAGGAAGGCCGAGATGCGGCGCGGCTGGCCGGCCTGGGCGGCCTCGGCCTGCTCGGCGGGCTCGGTGGCCGGCGCAGCGGCGGGCTCGGTGACGGCGGCGGCCTCGACGGCGCCCTCCGCCACGGCGACGACGGGCTCGGCGATCGGCTGCACGGCCTGCGCCTGCTCGGCCGCCACGGCCTCGACCGCGTCGACGGCCTGGGCCTGCTCGGCGGCGGCCGGCTCGACGACCGACTGCTCGGCGACCGGCTGCTCGACGGCGGCACCCGCGGCCGACAGGACGTCCGGCAGCTCGACGACCTCGACGACCTCGATCGCCCCGACCGTCTCGACGCCCAGCAGGCCCTCGACCGGCTGCCCGGCCAGCGGCACCTGCTGGTACTGCGGGACCTCCTGGGCCACCGGCGCCCCGGCGGCCGGAGCCGTCGGCGGCACGGACACCGGGACGGCCTGCGGCGCGACGGGCTCGGCCATCGGCGGACGGCCGACCACCGGGATGCCGTGCGCGGGCGTGCCGCCCTGCGACGGGCCGCGGTCGGCGAGCGAGCGGACCGGGACCTGGCCGGTCATCAGCGACGGGTCCGGGATCGGCGGACCGGCGTGCAGCGGGCGGCGCGGCGGCTGAGCGGCCGTCATCTGGTCCTGCGCCTGCGGCTGCAGCGGTGCGCCCTGGAGCGGCGGCTGGGACTGCTCGGCGCCGAGCACCGGCGGGTCCAGCGGCGGCCAGGACGGCTCGACCGGCATGCCGTCGTGCTGCGGCGCGAGCGGCTGCTCGCCCCAGGAGCCCTGCGGGCCGGGCATCAGCAGGACGTCGTCCTCGTCGTCCAGCCCGTCCGGCTGGTCGAGGAAGTGGAAGGCCGGGCGCGGGGCGCCCTGGTCGGCGCCCCAGCCCTCGACGGGCACGCCGGGCATGCCCGGGGCCGGAACGCCGGGGGCCTGCATGCCGGGGGCCGGGACGGCGAATCCGGGCGCGCCCAGCGGCTGTCCCATCGCCTGGCCCATCGGCTGGCCCTGCGGCGGGATGACACCCGCACCGGGGGGCACCGCACCGGGGAGCCCGTGGCCGGGTGCCGTCGGGTTCGGGATCACGCCGCCGTCGGTCGCGACGCCCTGCAGGGGTGCAACGCCCGCGACGCCCTCCGGTCCGCCGAGCGGGTCGGGCCCGGCGTACAGGTGCTCCGGCAGTCCCTCGCCCGGGACGTGGCCGCCATCGGTCATTGTCAAAGCTCCTTCCAGGCCGCTGCCGCGCCCTTGGCGACACGATCACCGACCGCAGCGCCCATCCGCACGGGCCGGGCCTGCACCGACCCGCCCCTCAACCACACGCGGCCGCCGCGCCGTGGCGCTGCGGCCCAAGTCCTTCCGGCGCGCTGCGGCACCCCGGCCCGCGCCGTCCTCGGAGGACGGCGCACCATCTGAAACAACGACAACCCGGAGCAACCGGCACGACCGCACCGGACCCTACGGCATTCTCCAGGTCCGGCACGCGGCCCGTCGAATCGCCCACACTCCGGGCGGTCCCGGCCTGCGCCACGTCAAAAAGGCGACAAACCGACCCGATCGGGCGGGTCGCCGACCGCCGCAGCCGTCCAGGACGCCACACTACCGGCCCGGCGCCGTCACCTCTCGAATCATTGTCCGGATGCGACCTGGATCACCGCCCGGGCCGGGCCGCGCGGGGCGCCGGCCGCACAGGACCGGCGCCGGACGGGCCCAAGGCCTTCACGTGATCTGCTCACCCCAGAGCAGCAGCACGCCCTCCTCGCCCGCCCCCGGCCGCAGGCCGCCACCAGGGCTCCCGGCCGGGCGCAGCGGGGTGGACTGCAGCAGCGCGCCGTCCGCCCGGTAGCCGGCCTCGGTGATCGCCCGGTGGACCTCCTCGGCCTCGCCGAGGCTGCGCGGCACCGCGACGAACCGCTCCGGCCTGCGGGCCAGCACCGCGCGCACCACCTCGGGGTCCGACGACTCCACCACCGCCGCGTCCGGCTCCGGCAGGCCGCCGAGCACCTCGGGGCCCTGCCCGTGCACCGTCTCCACCTCGACGCCGTAGCGGCGGGCGTTGACGGTCAGCCGGGCGCAGGCGGAGCGGGAGGCCTCCACCGCGACCACGGCGGCGCCGAAGCCGGCGGCCTCCACCGCGAGGGCGCCGTTGCCGGCGCCGACCGACCAGACCAGGTCCCCGGGACGAGCACCCAGACGGGCCAGCACCAGGGCGCGCACGTGCGCGGGGAGCGCGTTCGACGCGCCCGGCTCACCCTCCGTGCGCCCGGCGCCCGCGTAGGCGTCGCCGGGGAGCGCCCAGCCGCGGTCCGCGCCGGGGAATCCCACCGGGCGCCCCGCGAGCCAGCCGGCCGCCCCGTCGACCGCCCCGGCCTGGGGGCCGCCGTTGCCGCCGATCACCAGGACCACGTTCGGGTCGCGCCAACCGTGGTCGGCGATCCGGTCGGAGGTGAGGACGGTGACGTCCTCGTCCGGTGTGCCGAGCGCCTCGCAGACCACGAAGGTCCGGTGCACCCCGCGGAGCATGAGGGCCAGTTCGCCCGGCCCGGCACCCGGCGCGGTGAGCACCGCGACCTTGGGGTGGGCCCGGCAGATGTTGGCCGCGCGGCGCAGCCGCCCGCCGTGGGCGCTGACCACCTGGGCGTCCTCCCAGGGCATCCCGGCCCGGGCGAAGGCGGCGGCGACCGAGGAGACCGCGGGCAGCACCTCCAGTTCGAGGCCGTACTCGGGGCGGCGCAGCGCGCGCACGACGCCGAAGAAGCCGGGGTCGCCCTCGGCGACCACGACGGCGGCGCCGCGGTGCTCGGCGATCCGCCGGGCGGCCTGCGGGATGTTGCCGAGGGCGATCCGCTCGGCGGCCTCCGGCACCGGCAGGGCGCCCAGTTGGTAGGGGGCGCCGGCCACCAGGGTCGCCGCGGCGAGGGCCGCGCCGGCGGCCTCGGTCAGCGGCGTGCCGTCCCACCCGATGACCGTGATCCGGTCAGCCATCTGCGGCCGTTCTCCCTCGACTCGGTGCGCCGACAAACCACGCCGAACTGCGGCGCCGGAGGAAGGTTACCGGGTGTGATCCCCCTGCCGCCGACATCTCGCACACATGTCCGCGCCGGACGGCCGTCGCACCGGCCCCGGAGGGGCGCACGGGCGGACGGGCGGGCGGCTCAGTCCCGCAGCACGTAGCGGTGGTCGCCGTGCCGGCCGCCCCGGTGCGGCTCGGGCACCTCCATGTCCTCCGGCAGCAGGCTCCACAGGATGAGGTCGGTGCGGCTCTCGCCCCCGGCCCGGCGCCCGGGCGGCGCCCCCACGCCCGTGTCGGACTCGCCGGACTCGCCGCGCACTATCCAGGCGCTGCGCAGCACTCCCTCACTGATCCCGCCGATCTTCTGGGCGACCTGCTGGGCGGAGGTGTTCCCCGCGGCGGTGCGCATCTCCAGGCGCAGGAAGTCGCGGTCCTCGAAGAGCCACTGGGCGACGCCGAGGACGGCCTCCGGGGCGTAGCCCTCGCCGCGCGCCCAGGCGGCGGTGACGTAGGAGATCTCGGTGGTGCGCAGCCGCCAGTCGGTGTTGCGCAGTTCGACCAGGCCGACCAGGCGCTGGGTGAGGTGCTCGGTGACCGCGAGGACGATGCCGCGGCCGGCGGCCCGGTGGGCCGGGGCGAGGGTGCGGGCGAGCTCGACGGCGTACGCCTCGGTGAAGGGGTGCGGCAGGTCGGTCCAGGTGACGACGAGGTCGTCGGCCATCATGGTGGCGAGGCCGGGGGCGTCGTCCTCCGCAAGGGGACGCAGCAGCAGCCGTTCGGTGCTGATGGCGGTCTCGGGGAAGCTCGCTGCCATGCCGTCTCTCCTCGCCGGGTCGTGGACACAACACCGTACGCCTCCCGTGCGCCCCGGGTATCACGCGGTGCGCCGCCCGCACGACGGTACGTCAGAACGCCTTCGGCGGCGGCGTCCCTGGTGCATACTGCCCGACCGGGCCCCCGCCGAGGAGCGGCGGGGGCCCGGTCGGACGGGGCGCGGATCGGTCCGCGGCTCAGAAGGCCGGGATGACGGAGCCCTTGTAGGTGTCGTCGATGTACTTCTTGACCTCGGCGGAGTGCAGCAGCTCGGCCAGCTTCTTGACCCGCGGGTCGTTCTCCTTGCCCTTCTTGACGGCGAGGATGTTGGCGTACGGGTTGCCGTCGGCCTTCTCCAGCACCAGCGCGTCGGTGGCCGGCTTCAGGCCGGAGTCGAGCGCGTAGTTGCCGTTGATGACGGCCGCGTCGAGGTCGGCGACGGAGCGGGGCAGCTGGGCGGCCTCCAGCTCCTTCCACTTGAGGTTCTTGGGGTTGCCCGTCACGTCGGCCGGGGTGGCGGCGGTGGTGACGCCCTCCTTGAGGGTGATGAGCTTGTTGTCGGCGAGCAGCTTGAGCGCGCGGCCCTCGTTGGTGGCGTCGTTGGGCAGGCCGACGGTGGCGCCGTCCGGCAGGTCGGCGATCGCCTTGACCTTCTTGGAGTAGAGGCCCAGCGGCTCCAGGTGCACCGGCTCGACGGAGACGATGTCGGTGCCGTGCTTCTTGTTGAAGTCCTCCAGGTACGGGACGTGCTGGAAGTAGTTGGCGTCGGCCGAACCGTCCTGCACCGCCGTGTTGGGGGTCACGTAGTCGGTGACCTCCTTGATGTCGAGCTTGAGCCCGGCCTTCTCCGCGAGGTTGTCCTTGACGTACTTGAGGATCTGCCCGTGCGGGGTGGGGCTGGCGACGACCTTCAGCGGCGCGTTCGGGTCCGAGGAGGACCCGGAGCTGCCGCAGGCGGCCAGCGAGAGGGCGAGGCCGGCGGTGGCGAGGATGCTGGTGGACTTCAGGACGTTGCGCACGAAAAGTGCCTTTCTGCGTGATACGGGGAGCCGCGTCCGGAGATCGGACGAGGGAGGTCTTGGGGGCGACGGGGCCGGGGGCGGGGCCGCCTAGGAGGCGACGAGGTCCTCGTCGGGGGTCGTCCGGGTGCGGCCGAGCAGCCTGGTCCGCCCGCCGTCGCGGCCGCGGTGGGCGAGTCGGCGGACGGCGAAGTCGCCGATCAGCTGGACGGCCGTGACGATGATCACCAGCTCGGCCACGATGACCCACATGAAGGCCGTCTCGAAGCGCTGGTAGCCGTAGTTGACGGCGAGGGTGCCGAGGCCGCCGCCGCCGACGGTGCCGGCCATCGCGGAGTAGCTGATCAGGGTGATGACCGTGGTGGTCACCGAGGCCACCACGCCGGGCAGCGCCTCGGGGAGCAGCGTCTTGCGGACGATCGTCCAGCTGCTGCCGCCCATCGACTGGACCGCCTCGACCAGGCCGCCGTCGACCTCGCGGATCGAGGTCTCCACCAGGCGGGCGAAGAACGGGATGGCGCCGATGGTGAGCGGCACGGTGGCCGCCTGCCAGCCGATGGAGGTGCCGACCAGCCAGCGGGTGAAGGAGATCAGCGCGATCATCAGGATGATGAACGGCACCGAGCGGGCCAGGTTCACCACGAAGCCGATGGACTTGTTGACGAAGCGGTTGGCCAGCAGGCCGCCCTTGTCGGTGAGCACCAGGAGGACGCCCAGCGGCAGTCCGAGCAGCACGGTGAAGAACGTGGAGACGCCGACCATCTGGAAGGTCTCGCGCGTGGCCGGACCCATCAGGGCCCACATCTGGTCCCAGGTCATGCCACCGCTCCGTCCACCGCGCCGAGTACGTCCACCTGCAGGCCCTGCTCGCGCAGGTAGCCGATCGGCACCACGTTGTCCTGGTGGCCGCCGGACAGTTCGACCCGCATCCGGCCGACCATCCGGCCGGCGATGGTCTCGACGGCGGCGCCGAGGATGTTGATGTCGATCTGGTAGGTGCGGGCCAGCTGGGAGACGAACGGCTGGGCCGAGGTGTCGCCCTGGAAGGTGATCTCCAGCACGGTGGAGCCCGCGTGGCCGGTGCCGAACTCGCTGAGCGGGAAAAGCTCGCGGGCCAGCTCGGAGCCGGGCTTGGCGAGCAGGTCGGTCAGCTCGCCGGACTCGACGACCCGGCCGCCGCGCATCAGGGCGGCGGAGTCGCAGACGGACTTGATGACGTCCATCTCGTGGGTGATCAGCAGGACGGTGAGGCCGAGCTGCTGGTTGAGGTCGCGCAGCAGCTTGAGGATCGAGCGGGTGGTCTCGGGGTCGAGCGCCGAGGTGGCCTCGTCGGAGAGCAGCACCTTGGGGTCGCCGGCCAGGGCGCGGGCGATGCCGACGCGCTGCTTCTGGCCGCCGGAGAGCTGGTTGGGGTAGCTGCCGGACTTGTCGCCGAGGCCCACCAGGTCGAGCAGCTCGGAGGCCCTGCGGCGGCGCTGGGTGCGGTCCAGGCCGATGATCTCCAGCGGGAGCTCGACGTTCTGCTGGACGGTCCGCGAGGAGAGCAGGTTGAAGTGCTGGAAGACCATGCCGATCCGGCGCCGCGCCTCGCGCAGCTCCTTCCCGGCCCGGTTCTCGCCGCCGGGCAGGGCGGTCAGCTCCACGCCGTCCACGGTGACGGTGCCGGAGGACGGGCGCTCCAGCATGTTCACGCAGCGGATGAGGGTGGACTTGCCGGCGCCGCTGGTGCCGACGACTCCGTAGACCTCGCCCGGGCGGACGTGCAGGTCGACGCCGGCGAGGGCGGTCACCTCGCGGCCTCGGGACTGGTAGACCTTCGTGAGGTCCGTGGTGGTGATCACAGCTGCTTCCGTGGGTCGGGGGCGGGCGGCGGCGTCGACCGCCCGACCGGGTTGCGGTCGGCGGCTTCTACGGCGCTTCGCCAGGGGGATCCGGACCTGCCACCCCTTGATCGTGGCCGCTGGACGGCCGGGCCGCGCGACGGCGTGGCCCTTACGAGTCATCCGGGCGGAGTCGTCGTGGACGACCACCCGCCCGTGGACGGGCAGGCGGGAGGGAGGGGTGCGGCAGGCTGGGCGCGCTCGCACGGACGGGAGCGGCGCCGGGTCTCGCTTCGGGGCGCGAGGTGGGACACCCGGGAGGGGTGCCGGGGGCGGTGGCCCTCAGCAGTGACACATTCGACGGCACATGGCACGCTCACCTGCCGGCAGGGTGCCGGTGGGGGTCCATTTCGTCGTCGCAGTCATGTGAGCCAGTAAATCAGACCGGCCGAGGTGAGCCCAATTATTCGGATGCGCTGTCCGCAATGCGGACACACAACTCTGTGACCTGCGAATATGCGACTCGGCGCCGCCTCCGGGGTGTCCGGATGATGGCGGCGCCGAGGAGGTCGGGGCGAGCGGGAGGCTCAGGCGGTCGCGGCGAGCGGCGGCAGCGCGGGCTTCTCCAGGTGCACCAGGCTGAGCCGGTCGCTGACCGCCTCGACCGCGGCCTGCCGGTAGCCCAGCCGCGCGTAGAGGCGCAGGTTGCCGAGGCTGCGGTGGCCGGTGAACAGGCGGTAGGAGGTCAGCGGGCGGCCGTCCTCGGCGAGGAGGCGCTCCAGCGCGTCCAGCAGCCGGCCGCCCAGGCCGTGCCGTTGCATCCTCGGGTGGACCACCAGTCGCCCTATCCGGCCGACGCCCTCGGCGTCCACGTGGCCGCGGACCGTACCGACCACCTCGCCGCCGAGGCGGGCCACCAGGACGCACTGCTCGGACAGTTCGGCGCGCAGGCTCTCCAGGCTCTGCGTCAGCGGCTCGATCGCCCAGTCGCCGTACAGCTCCGCCTCGGGCTGGTAGCCGAGGTACTGGAGCTTGAGGATCTGTTCCGCGTCCGCGGCGTCCGCCGCCGAGATGATCACGCTCATGCCCATGTGCTGGGGCCTCCCCATCGTCGTGCCCGGCGCGCAAACGTGAGGGTGTCGCACCGGATGCCCTGCCGGAGGTGTCCCGGCCGGGGATCTGCCCTGACCGGGGGTGGCGCACGAACGTACCAGCCGCGCGGCCCGGAAGTGGCCCGGGTCGACGGCGACGCGCTCACGCTCAGTATCCGAGTGATCGCGGCACCGTCAAGAGCTACGTTCGCCAGCGCTCTACCCGCGTGTCAGCTGCGCTCAACCTCCGCGGCACCGAGCGTGAGGAGCGTCACCCGGCCGACCGGGCCGTCGGCGCGGACGGGCTCCGGAGGTCGAACGGCCCGGCGGCGCGGACGGGGCGGCCGGAGCCGGCCGGGGACTCCACGCCCGGCGTGCCGCCCCCGCCGCGGTTCACGGGTAGCGCTCGGCGTGCAGGAGGACGCGCAGGCAGGCGAGGCAGCGGGAGCGGGTCGGGCCGATCGAGCCGCGCGGCATGGCGAGGCGCTCGGCGAGCTCCCGGTAGGTGGGCGGCGGGTCCTCCGCGAGGGCCGCGACCAGCTGGGGGCAGCGCCCCGGCAGGCCGGCCACGGTCTCGCGGACGACCCGGCGGCGGTACTCGGCGAGGTACACGTCCTCGGCGGAGGGGACGGGCGGAAGGGGGGTGCACACACCGTGCATGACGGGCCGGGGCGGGGCCGGTTACGCCCGGCCGGAGGCGCGGACGGCGGAGGGGCGCGCCGGTCGGACCGCCGCGCCCCTCGTCCGCTGACCGGTGGTCAGCCCCGGACCCACTCCTGCTGCCGCGCCAGGTCCGCCTTCACCTCGGCGAGCTGGACCGCGACGGCCGACGGAGCCGTCCCGCCGCGCCCGTTGCGGGCGGCGATGGCCCCGTGCACGCTGAGCACCGAACGGACCTCGGGCGTCAGGTGCGGGGAGATCGCGGCGAACTGCTCGTCCGTCAGGTCGGACAGCTCGATGCCCTCGGCCTCGCAGACCTTGACGCAGGCGCCGGCCACCTCGTGCGCGACCCGGAACGGCACGCCCTGCTTGACCAGCCACTCGGCGATGTCGGTGGCCAGCGAGAAGCCGGCCGGGGCGAGCTCCTCCAGCCGCTCCCGGTGCACGGTGAGGGTGGCCATCATGCCGGTGAACGCGGGCAGCAGCACCTCCAGCGTGTCGCAGGAGTCGAAGACCGGCTCCTTGTCCTCCTGGAGGTCCCGGTTGTAGGCGAGCGGCAGCGCCTTGAGGGTCGCCAGCAGGCCCGTCAGGTTGCCGATCAGCCGGCCGGACTTGCCCCGGGCGAGCTCGGCGATGTCCGGGTTCTTCTTCTGCGGCATGATCGAGGAGCCGGTGGAGAAGGCGTCGTGCAGCGTGATGAAGCCGAACTCCTTGGTGTTCCAGATGATCACCTCCTCCGCGATCCGGGAGAGGTTGACGCCGATCATCGCGGTCACGAACGCGAACTCGGCGACGAAGTCGCGCGAGGCCGTGCCGTCGATGGAGTTGCCGACCGAGCCGCCCTCGAAGCCGAGGTCGGCGGCGACGGCCTGCGGGTCGAGGCCGAGCGAGGAGCCGGCCAGCGCCCCGGAGCCGTACGGCGAGACGGCCGTGCGGGCGTCCCACTGGCGCAGCCGCTCGGCGTCCCGGCCGAGGGCCTGCACGTGCGCGAGGACGTGGTGGGCGAAGAGCACGGGCTGGGCGTGCTGGAGGTGGGTGCGGCCCGGCATCGCGGTGTCCGGGTGGGCCTCGGCCAGGCCGACCAGGGCGTGCTGGAGGTCGAGCACCAGACCGCCGATGGTCTTCGCGTGGTCCCGCAGGTACATCCGGAACAGGGTGGCGATCTGGTCGTTGCGCGAGCGGCCGGCCCGCAACTTGCCGCCCAGGTCGGCGCCGAGGCGCTCGAGCAGGCCGCGTTCCAGGGCGGTGTGCACGTCCTCGTCGGCGACCGTGCCGGTGAAGGTGCCGGCGCCGACGTCGGCGAGCAGCCGGTCGAGGCCGTCCAGCATCGCGGCGAGCTCGTCGTCGGACAGCAGGCCGGCCTTGTGCAGGACCCGGGCGTGGGCCTTGGAGCCGGCGATGTCGTAGGGCGCGAGGCGCCAGTCGAAGTGGACGGAGGCGGAGAGCCTGGCCAGCGCCTCGGAGGGGCCGTCGGCGAAGCGCGCACCCCAGAGGCGGACGTCGGCGTTCTGATCGGCGGTCATCGCGTGGGCTCCTTGCACGGGGAGAGGGGTCGGTCGGGGAGGGACGGGTCAGGCGAGGTCGTACAGGTTTACGGCGATGGGCATAAGTATGCACGATGCCGTATGAAACACAAAACCCCGGCCGGTGGATCACCGGCCGGGGTCCCGTGGCGTGCGGACGCTACTGCGCCTTGGCCTGGGCGAGTTGCATGAGGTGGTCGGCGAGCGCCTGGCCGCCGGCCGGATCGCGGCTGATCAGCAGGACGGTGTCGTCACCGGCGATGGTGCCGATGATCTCGAACACCTCGGCCTGGTCGATCGCCGAGGCGAGGAACTGCGCGGCGCCCGGCGGGGTGCGCAGCACCACCAGGTTGCCGGAGGCCGTCGCCGAGACCATGAGCTCGCCGGCCAGCCGGGCCATCCGGCCCTCACTGGCCGACTCCCCCATCGGCGCGCGCGGCGTGCGGTCGCCGCCCTCGGCCGGGACGGCGTAGATCAGCGCGCCGTCCCGGTTGCGGATCTTGACCGCGCCCAGCTCGTCCAGGTCCCGGGAGAGGGTGGCCTGGGTGACCACGAGTCCGTCGTCGGCGAGCAGCTTGGCGAGCTGGCTCTGCGAGCGCACGGGCTGGCGGGTGAGCAGGTCCACGATCCGCCGGTGGCGCGCGGTGCGGGTCTGCGGCACCTGCGGCGACGGGCCGGCGGCGGACTGGCCGAAGGGGGAAACGGTCATGTGACTATTCTCCCGGACGGCGGTCAGCTCGCATCGGCCGGGGCGCTCTCGCGCACCGTCCGGAGGATGCCCGGCAGCGCGGCCAGGAAGGCGTCCGCCTCCTGCTCGGTCAGCACCAGCGGCGGGGCCAGCCGCACCGCGTCCGGGACGGCCGCGTTGACCAGGAAACCCTTCTCCTGCGCGACGGCCTGCACCCTCGCCGAGACCGGCTCGGTCAGCACGATCCCGAGCAGCAGCCCGGCCCCGCGCACGTGCGAGACCAACGGGTCGTCGATCGCCTCGACGCCGTGCCGCAGCCGCTCGCCCAGCTTGCGGACGTGCTCCAGCAGGCCCTCGGACTCGATGGTGTCCAGCACCGCGAGGCCGGCCGCCGCGGCCACCGGGTTCCCGCCGAAGGTGGTGCCGTGCTGGCCGGGGGTGAGCAGCTCGGCGGCCTCGCCGAAGGCCAGCACCGCGCCCATCGGCAGTCCCCCGCCGAGCGCCTTCGCGAGGGTGACGACGTCCGGTTCCACGCCCTCGACGGCCTGGTGGGCGTACCAGTGGCCGGTGCGGCCGACGCCGGTCTGGATCTCGTCCAGGACCAGCAGGGTGCCGGTGGCCCGGGTGATCTCGCGGGCCGCCCGCAGGTAGCCCTCGGGCAGCGGGACGGCGCCGTTCTCGCCCTGGATCGGCTCCAGGAAGACGGCCGCCGTCTCCGTGGTCACCGCCGCGCGCAGCGCCTCGACGTCGCCGAACGGGACGTGCGTGACGTCGCCGGGCAGCGGGCGGAACGGGTCCTGCTTGGCGGGCTGGCCGGTGAGCGCCAGGGCACCCATCGTGCGGCCGTGGAAGGCACCCTGGAGGGCGACCAGACGGGTGCGGCCGGTCCGGCGGCTGATCTTGAACGCGGCCTCGTTGGCCTCGGCGCCGGAGTTGCAGAAGAACACCCGGCCACCCTCCCGGCCGTCCAGCGCCAGCAGTCGCTCGGCCAGGGCGACGGTCGGCTCGGCCATGAAGAGGTTGGAGACGTGGCCGAGGGTGGCGATCTGCCGGCTGACCGCCTCGACGACCGCCGGGTGGGCGGTGCCGAGCGCGTTGACGGCGATGCCGCCGAGCAGGTCGGTGTACTCCTTGCCGTCGGCGTCCCAGAGCTTGGCGCCCTCGCCGCGCACCAGCGGGATCCGCGGGGTGCCGTAGTTGTCGGTGAAGGCGTGCTGCCACCGGCTGGTCAGTTGCTCGTTCGCGGTCATGCCAGTCCCCCGGTCACGGTCGGTTCGTCGTCCGGCACGACCATCGTGCCGACTCCCTCGTCGGTGAAGATCTCCAGCAGCAGGCTGTGCTGCACCCTGCCGTCCAGGACGCGGGCGGTGCCCACCCCGGAGCGGACGGCGCGCAGGCAGCCCTCCATCTTGGGCACCATGCCGCTGGCCAGGCCGGGCAGCAGCTCCTCCAGCTCGCTCGCGCCGAGCTGGCTGATCACGTCGTCGGAGTTCGGCCAGTCCTTGTAGAGGCCCTCGACGTCGGTCAGCACGACCAGCATCTCGGCACCGAGCGCGACCGCCAGGGCGGCGGCCGCGGTGTCGGCGTTGATGTTGTAGACGTGGCCGTCGGCGCCGCGCGCGATCGAGGAGATGACCGGGATCCGGCCGTCGGCGATCAGCGCCTTGACCGCGCCCGCCTCGATGTTCACGATGTCGCCGACCAGGCCGATGTCGACCTGCTCGCCGTCCACCACCGCGTAGCGCTTGACCGCCGTCATGGTGTGGGCGTCCTCGCCCGTCATGCCGACCGCGAACGGGCCGTGCTCGTTGAGCAGGCCGACCAGCTCGCGCTGCACCTGGCCGGAGAGCACCATCCGGACCACGTCCATGGTCTCGGGGGTGGTGACCCGCAGGCCGTTGGTGAAGCTGGACTCCAGGCCGAGCCGGTCCAGCTGGGCGCTGATCTGCGGGCCGCCGCCGTGCACCACGACGGGGTGCAGGCCGGCGTAGCGGAGGAAGACGACGTCCTGGGCGAAAGCCGCCTTGAGGTCGTCGTCCACCATGGCGTTGCCGCCGAACTTGATCACGACGGTCTTGCCGTGGAAGCGCTCCAGCCACGGCAGCGCCTCGATGAGCGTCATCGCCTTGGGCAACGCGGTGTTGTTGCGGGCCTGTTCGCCCTTGGGTGCGATCTTCACGGATGTCCCTCGTCCGAGGCGGATGTCGCGCGGCGGGTCGGGTGGCCGGTCGGCCCGGGCCCGCCGCGGATCAGGTGGAGTAGGCGCTGTTCTCGTGGACGTAGTCGGCGGTCAGGTCGTTGGTCCACAGCGTGGCGCTCGCCGTGCCGGCGTTCAGGTCCGCGGTGATGACGACCTCGCGCCCGGACATGTCCACCAGGTCGCGGTCCTCGCCCACGCTGCCGTCCCGGCAGACCCAGACGCCGTTGATGGCCACGTCCAGCCGGTCGGGGTCGAAGGCGGCGGCGGTGGTGCCGATCGCGGCCAGCACCCGGCCCCAGTTCGGGTCCTCGCCGTGGATGGCGCACTTGAGCAGGTTGTTGCGGCCGATCGTCCGGGCGACGTCGACGGCCTCCTGCTCGCTCGCGGCGCCGGTGACGTCGATCCGGATGTCCTTGCCGGCGCCCTCGGCGTCGCCGATCAGCTGGCGGGCCAGGTCGGCGCTGACGGTGCGGACGGCCTCGGCGAACTCGGCCCCGTCCGGGACGACGCCGGAGGCGGCCGAGGCGAGCAGCAGCACGGTGTCGTTGGTGGACATGCAGCCGTCGGAGTCGATCCGGTCGAAGGTGGTGCGGGTGGCGTCGCGCAGGGCGGCGTCCAGGGCCGGGGCGTCCAGGTCGGCGTCGGTGGTGAGGACGACCAGCATGGTGGCCAGGCCGGGGGCCAGCATCCCTGCGCCCTTGGCCATGCCACCGACCGTCCAGCCGGCCGGGCTGGTCACCTGGGCGGTCTTGTGCACGGTGTCGGTGGTCTTGATGGCGATCGCCGCGGCCTCGCCGCCGTCCGCACCGAGCTCCCGGGCGGCCAGGGCGACGCCGGGCAGCAGGACGTCCATCGGCAGCCGCACACCGATCAGGCCGGTGGAGGCCACGGCCACCTCGCCGGCGTTCAGGCCCAGCTCCTCGGCGACCTTCTCCGCCGTGGCGTGGGTGTCCTGGAAGCCCAGCGGACCGGTGCAGGCGTTGGCGCCACCGGAGTTGAGGACCACCGCGGACACCTGACCGCCCTTGAGCACCTGCTCGGACCAGAGCACCGGCGCGGCCTTGACCCGGTTGCCGGTGAAGACGCCGGCGGCGGCGAGCGCGGGGCCGTCGTTGACCACCAGGGCGAGGTCGGGAGCGCCCGAGGCCTTGAGGCCGGCGGTCACCCCGGCGGCGCGGAAGCCCTTGGCCGCCGTCACGCCCACGTCGGTGCTCTTGCTCACGGTGCGACTCCGTTCAGGGGAAGGCCCAGCTCCTCGGGCAGGCCGAGGGCGATGTTCATGCTCTGCACCGCGCCGCCCGCGGTGCCCTTGACGAGGTTGTCGATCGCGCTGATCGCGATGATCCGCCCGGCGGTGGCGTCCAGGGCGACCTGGACCAGGGCGGTGTTGGCGCCGTAGACGCTGCTGGTCTGCGGCCACTGCCCCTCGGGCAGCAGGTGGACGAACGGCTCGGCGGCGAACGCCTCGGCGTAGGCGGCGCGCAGCCCCTCCGCCGTCACGCCGGGCTTCGCCTTGGCGGAGCAGGTGGCGAGGATGCCGCGCGGCATCGGGACGAGCGTCGGCGTGAACGAGACGGTGACCGGCTCGCCCGCGAGCGGGGTCAGGTTCTGCGCCATCTCCGGGGTGTGCCGGTGCACGCCGCCGACCCCGTACGGGCTGACGCTGCCCATCACCTCGCTGCCCAGCAGGTGGGTCTTGGCGGCCTTGCCGGCGCCGGAGGTGCCCGAGGCGGCGACCACGACGGCCTCCGGTTCGGCCAGGCCGGCCGCGTACGCCGGGAACAGCGCCAGGGAGACGGCCGTCGGGTAGCAGCCGGGCACGGCGATCCGGTTGCTGCCCTTCAACGCGGCCCGGTGGCCGGGGAGTTCCGGGAGACCGTAGGGCCAGGTGCCGGCGTGCGCGGAGCCGTAGAACTGCTCCCAGTCGGCGGCGGCCCGGAGGCGGAAGTCGGCGCCGCAGTCGACCACCAGCACGTTGCCGCCGAGCGCCTCGGCGACGGCCGCGGACTGGCCGTGCGGCAGCGCCAGGAACACCACGTCGTGGTCGGCCAGCACCTCGGGGGTGGTCGGCTCGAGGACGCGGTCGGCGAGCGGGATCAGGTGCGGCTGCAGCGCGCCGAGCCGGGTGCCCGCGTTCGAGCCGCCGGTCAGCGCCCCGATCTCCACTTCCGGGTGGCCGAGCAGCAGACGCAGCACCTCACCGCCCGCGTACCCGCTCGCGCCGGCGACGGCGACTCGCAATGCCATGGCGTTCCTCCTTGGTCGTGGCATGAATATACGCAGCACGGAACATCCATGCAAGGAGTATGTGCGGGAACCCCGATTGGTAGGTGCCGAACCGGCCAGTGTGCGGACTACCGCTTGACGGCGCGCAGCACCACGAACTTGGGATTTCCGGCCACCACCCGGCAGTTGCCGAAGAGCCGGCGCAGCTTGACGTGGTACCCGAGGTGCCGGTTGCCCACCACCCACAGCTCGCCGCCCGGGCGCAGCGCCCGCCGGGCACCGGTGAACATCCGCCACGCGGTCGCGTCCGTGGTGGCCTGGTGGGAGTGGAACGGCGGGTTGTTCAGCACCAGGTCCACCGAACCCGGGGCGACCACGTCCGCCGCCAGCGCGTCGGCGGTGACGAACTCGGCCGGGGCGTCCGGGCCCAGGTTGGCGCGGAAGGTCTCCTCCGCCGAGGCCACCGCCTGGTACGACTCGTCGACGAACAGCAGCTCCGCGCCCGGCCCGGCCAGCGCCGCCGCCGTCCCCACGACGCCGTTGCCGCAGCCCAGGTCGACCACCCGGGCACCGGGCGCCGGGGTCGGCAGGTGGGCGAGGAGGAAGCGCGTCCCGACGTCCAGGCGCTCGGCGCAGAACGTCCCCGCGTGGTTGACCACCGTGCACCCCGAGACCGGGCCGACGTCCGCGGGCAGCGCGTAGCGGTGCGGCCACGGATTGGGCCCCGGGTCGGGCACCGGACCCGGGGTGCAGAAGATCAGCCGGGCCTTGCGGACCGCCAGCGAGGTGCGGGTCGGGCCGAGGATCCGTTCGAAGAGCTGCAGGGTGGAGGTGTGGATCTCGGTGACCATGCCGGTGCCCACCACCACCGTGCCCGGGTGGACGGCCGGGGCGAGCCGGCGCAGCTGGTCCTCCAGCAGCGCCAGGCTCTTCGGCACCCGCACCAGCAGGACGTCGATCCGCTCCGGCGGGGCGTCCCGGGTGGTGAGCAGCCGGGCGGGGTCCACCGGGGCTCCGGCCCGGGCCAGGTTGGCCAGGGTGGCCTGCCGGCCCAGGTAGGAGTCGACGATCTGGACCGGGGCGTGGGCGGCCGGCGCGCCGTCCGGCCCGGCGGCCGGCCCAGCGGTGAGCCCGGCGTCCGGCCCGGCGGTGAGCGCGGTGGTCAGCGCGCCCCAGCGGTCGCCCAGCACCACCACCCGGCGCCCGGCCAGTTCCGTGGCCGCGCCGCGGGCACTGTCCGCCTCGCCGGAGAGGTGGCGCAGCAGGTACTCGTCGGCGGCGTCCCAGGCCCGCAGCGTCTCGCGCGGGTCCTCGGGGAAGCGGGTGAGCGCGAGGGCCCCCCAGGGAGTGGTGAACAGGGGCGCGGGGGCGGGCGTGCTGAGGCGGTTCATCGTGCCCTCAGGCTAGCCGACCCGGCGGCGCGGGCCCGCCCGGCGGCCGATACTGGAAGGGCCCGACCGAGAGGGGTGAGGGCGATGGACTGGAAGCTCGAAGTCGTGGTGGTCCCGGTGTCGGACGTGGACCGCGCGAAGCTGTTCTACGAGGAGCAGGCCGGCTTCACGGTCGACCACGACACCCGGCTGCGCGACGGGGTCCGGGTGGTGCAGCTGACTCCCCCGGGTTCCGCGTGCTCGATCGTCGTGGGCAGCGGGATCATCGAGGCACCGCCGGGCTCCGTCAAGGGGCTCCAGCTGGTGGTGCGGGACATCGAGAAGGCGCACGCCGAGCTGGCGGCCCGGGGCGTCGAGGTCAGCCCCGTCCAGCACTTCGAGGCGGGCGCCCGGGTCGACGGGCACGGCGAGGCGTGGAACTCGTTCGTGTTCTTCAACGATCCGGACGGCAACGGCTGGGCGGTCCAGGAGTCGCCCCCGGCCGCTTCGGTAGGCTCCGGGGATGGCTGAACACGAGGGACCCGAAGGAAGCGTGCGGGTGGACAGCTGGATCTGGTCGGTCCGGCTCGCGAAGACCCGCGCGCTGGCCGCCGCCGCCTGCCGGGCCGGGCACGTGCGGGTCAACGGCGAGCGGGCCAAGCCCGCGCAGGCCCTGCGCCCCGGCGACGAGGTGCGGGTCCGCGAGGAGGGCTACGAGCGGGTCGTCGTGGTCCGCAAGCTGATCCGCAAGCGGGTCGGGGCCCCGGTGGCAGCGGAGTGCCTGGTCGACAACAGCCCGCCGCGCCCGCCCCGCGAGCTCCTCGCGTCGACCGGCGAGCGCGACCGGGGCGCCGGGCGGCCCACCAAGCGCGAGCGGCGCGACCTCGACCAGCTGCGCCGGCGCTGAGGCCGCCCTACCCGGCGGTGCCGGTGAGCACCTTGGCGAGGAAGGCCTCCAGGTTGGCGACCGTCCGGGCGATCTGCCGCTCCAGCGGCAGCGACTCGTCGGGCCTGGTCACCAGCGTCGACCTCCTGAGCCCGCGCACGTACAGCGAGCAGGCGAGGTCGCCGCAGACGTAGGTGCCGACGGTGTTGCCCTCCCGTCCGGAGGCCCCGGCCCGCCGGGCGGCCAGCAGGGCGACGCCGGCGCCGGCGTGCGCGGTGATGCACAGCGAGCAGACGTTGCTCCTGGTCAGGCTGCGGCGGACGGTCGGCACCCGCAGCGTCACGCCCACCCGCTCGCCCCGGTACGGGGCCACCAGGTACGCCCGGTCGGTGGCACCCTGGTCCCGCCAGCCGAGGAAGTCCAGGTCCTCCCAGGGCAGTTCCGTCAGACCCCGGGGGAGGCTGAGCCGACTCGCCTCGCCCCTGGAGCAGTTGACGAAGGACGCGCGGATCTCGTTCTCGCTCAGCGGTTCCATGCCGCGGAAGCCAGCACCGCCCCGCCTCCGCCGTCGCGCCGTTTTCCCCCGGCCCGCACGGGAGCCTTGAGGGGTTGTCAGTGGCTGCGCCTAGCCTTCGGGGTGTGGAGGGCCGGTCCCGGCGCAGGAGGGAGGCGCCGGGGCCGGTCCGCCGTGGTCAGGGCTTGAGGGCGACGCCCGCGTAGGCGGAGACGTCCTGCCAGCCCTCGGGGAGGTCGGTGGTGGGGACGTGTCCGGCGGTGGGGCGCCAGAGCGGCAGCTGGACGAGGCCGGGGCCGACGAACTCGAAGTCGCCGAAGAAGGGTTCGACGCCGGCGCGGGGGCGCAGGACGAGCGGCGCACTGGCGCTCTTGTATATCCGGGCCCCCTCGGCGGCGCTCTCCCGGGAGGCGAAGTCGGGGCTGCCGTGGGAGAGGATCAGCGCGCTGCCGGGCGCGAGCGCGTCACGCAGGGTGCGCACGATCTGCTGCGCGCCCTCCTCGTCGCGGATGAAGTGCAGGACGGCGACCAGCATCAGCGCCACCGGCTGGTCCAGGTCGACGGCGCCGCGCAGGCCGGGGTGGTCCAGGATGGCGGCCGGGTCGCGCAGGTCGGCCTCGATCACGGAGGTGTGCCCGGTGGGGTGGCCGGCCAGCAGGGCGCGGGCGTGGGTGGCGACGATCGGGTCGTTGTCGACGTACACCACCCGGGCGTCCGGGGCGACCCTGCGGGCGGCCTCGCTGGTGGAGCCGACGGCCGGGATGCCGGTGCCGATGTCGAGGAACTGGCGGATGCCCCGGCCGGCGGCGAACTCGACCGCGCGGCCGAGGAACTGCCGGTTGGTGCGGGCCAGCAGCGGCAGCGCCGGGTAGGCGGCTATGGCGGCCTGGGCGGCCTTGCGGTCGGCCTCGAAGTTGTCCTTGCCGCCGAGGTAGTAGTCGTACATCCGGGCGGTGTGAGGGATGCCGGTGTCGAGTTCGCTCGGCGGCTGCCAGTCGTCCGCCCTGGCCCAGTGCCAGTCGGTGCCGGTGGTGCCGTCGACGGCCGCGGTCTCCTCGTACATGCTGTTCCGCCCCCCAATGCGTGCCACTGATGCGGCGCCCGCTGCCGGGCACCGGCACCGCGGCGGCGGCCGGCGGTCCTTCCGGTGCGACGGGTGTTCCCGCTCCCGGCCCGGCTACCGTCCCGTAACCCGCGGTGCGCCGTGATCGTATCCGACGACACGCCGTGGAAACAGCGGGAGTTCAGGTTTGCGCACCACCCGGGGCATGGTGTGTGTGCACGTCAAGCAGGGTGTTCCGGACGCCCGCCCCGGATCGCTCCAGCTCGCCGCCCTCTCTATGCTGGCTGCCGATGACTGCCGACCGCCGCACCGTACTGCGCACCGCCGCCCGCCTGGCCGCCCTGACCGCCGCCGGCGGTCTCCTGACCGCGTGCGGCAGCGGCTCCCCGCGCCGGGCCGACCCCGGGACGCTCGCCGTCCACCCGGGCACCGTCGACCCGCAGCACACCACCGATCCGGCCTGGAACGGCGGCGAGGGCCCGGCCTCCGCCGAGCCGACCGCCCCGGCGGAGCCGCAGCCCACCGCGGCCGCCGCGGCCGCGACCCAGCCGACCGCCCCGCCGACCCCGCCGGTGCTGCCGCCGCTCGCGGCCGGCACCCCGGTCGAGGTGGTGAACGGCCCGCGCACCGGCAAGAACGTGGCGCTCACCTTCCACGGCGCCGGTGACCCGAAGCTCGCCACCGCCCTGCTGGAGGCCGCCGAGCAGCGCGGCGCCAAGGTGACCGTGATGGTGGTCGGCAGCTGGCTCGACCAGCAGCCGCAGATGGCCCGGCGGATCCTGGACGGCGGCCACGAGCTCGGCAACCACACCCAGAACCACCTGAACATCTCGGCGATGAACCCGGACCAGGCCCGCGCCGAGATCGCCCAGTGCGCGGACCGGCTGCAGCGGCTCACCGGCTCGATCGGCCGCTGGTTCCGGCCGTCCGCCGCGCAGTACGCCACCCAGATGGTGCGGGACCAGGCCAGGGCGGTCGGCTACGAGCACGTGCTCTCGTTCGACGTCGACCCGCGCGACTACAACGACCCGACCGCCGCCGAGCTGCAGCGCCGGGTGCTGGCCTCGGTGCGCGGCGGCTCGGTGGTGGCCCTGCACATGGGCCACCAGTGCACGGTGGACGCGCTGCCGGGCATCCTGGACGGCCTGGCCAAGGCGGGCCTGAAGCCGGTGACCGCCAGTCAGCTCTGCGCGTAGCGGCCCGGGGCCGGGACCGGGGCCGGGACCGGCTCAGCCCATCGGGTCGTCGTCCTTGTAGGGCCGCAGCCGCAGGGTCCGGGCGTCCGCCGCCCGGATCTCCTCGGCCCGGGCGACCAGCTCCTCCAGGTCGTCCCGCCCGGCGTGGACGAACCGGCCGTGCAGGGCGTCGAAGCGGCCGCGGGCGGCGTCCACGGTGACGGCGACGACGTACGGGATGGAGCCCCAGGCCTTCATGTCCCGGAACATCGGCATCGCGGCGGTCATGTCGGTGGCGACCGCGCCCGGGCTGATGTCGAGGACGACCACGCCGTGCCGGGCGAGCGAGTCCGCCATGTTGTCGGAGAGCTGCAGCAGCGCGCCCTTGGAGGTGGCGTAGGCGGTGTAGTGGCCATCCGGGCGCAGCGCGAAGCCCGAGTTGAGGTTGACGACCCGGCCGGCGCCGCGGGACACCATGCCGGGCAGGACGCAGCGCAGCAGGTTGTAGGGGCCGCGCAGGTTGGTCTCGACCACCTGCCACCACTGGTTGGCGTCGGTCTCCCAGAGCGGCACCTCGGCGCGGTCGACCAGGCCGGCGTTGTTGACCAGCAGGTCGACCGGGCCGAGGTCGCGCTCGACGATCCGGACGGCCTCGCGGACGGAGCCGGGGCGGGTGACGTCGGCGCTGACGGCGACGCCCCGGGAGCCGTGCTGGACGCACTCCTTGAGGGTGTCGGTCAGCGTCCCGTGGGTGCGGCCGACCAGTCCGACGGCCATGCCCTCGGCGGCCAGGCCGATGGCGATCTCGCGGCCGATGCCCCGGCCGGCGCCGGTGACCAGGGCGACCTGTCCTGTGAGCGATCCCGTCGGCACCGCGTGCTCCCTTCCCGTCCCCGGCCCCCGTCTGCGGCATTCTGTCGGCCGTTCGGCGGACGGGGCCCCGGGCGCACGGGCGACGGGCGCGGCCTCACCCGTTCGGAGGACCCCCGACGAGGTCCCGGAGGGCCCCCGGGGGACCGCTCACCGGTGGCACCCGCCCGGGGAGGGGGTGACCTACTGGCCGGTACGGAGTAGTAACGTCGTCGGGGCGGTGACCGGTGCACCCATTCCGGTTCCCCGGCCCGCTACCCAGCACCTCGCTGGGCGACCAGACGCTGGGCGACCCCCAGCAGCACCGAAGGGCAACTGAGTGAGTGACATCGCGCGCGTCGGAGTGATCGGCTGCGGTCTGATGGGGTCGGGCATCGCCGAGGTGTTCGCCCGGGCCGGGCTGGACGTCCTGGTGGCGGAGGCCAGCGGCGAGGCACTGGAGTTCGGCCGCACCCGGCTGACCAACTCCCTGGAGACGGCGGTCAAGCGGGGCAAGCTGACCCCCGAGCAGCGGGACGAGGCGCTCTCCCGGCTGGGCTTCACCGTCGACCTGGCCGACTTCGCCGACCGCGACCTGGTGGTCGAGGCGGTCGCCGAGCGCGAGGACGTCAAGGTCAAGATCTTCCAGACCCTGGACCAGGTGGTGGAGCGCCGCGACGCGATCCTCGCCTCCAACACCTCCTCGATCCCGATCGTGAAGCTGGCCGCCGCCACCTCCCGCCCGGAGCAGGTCATCGGCCTGCACTTCTTCAACCCGGCGCCGGTGCAGAAGCTGGTCGAGGTCATCCCGACGCTCACCACCTCGGCGGCCACCACGGAGCGGGTCGAGGCCTTCGCCTCCCAGGTGCTCGGCAAGGACCCGATCCGCGCCCGCGACCGGGCCGGCTTCGTGGTCAACGCGCTGCTGGTGCCCTACCTGCTGTCCGCGGTGCGGATGTTCGAGTCGGGCGTGGCCACCGCCTCGGACATCGACAAGGGCATGGAGGCCGGCTGCGCCCACCCGATGGGCCCGCTGCGGCTGTGCGACCTGATCGGCCTGGACACCATCGTGTCGATCGCCGAGTCGATGTACGACGAGTACAAGGAGCCGCTGTACGCCGCTCCCCCGCTGCTGTCCCGGATGGTCGACGCGGGCCTGCTGGGCCGCAAGTCGGGCCGCGGCTTCTACGACTACACCGCGAGCGCCTGAGCACGGGCGCCCCGCACGCGGAGGGGCCCGGGGGCGGACGACCGCCCCCGGGCCCCTTCGGGCTCCGGGTCAGCTGTTGATGCTGTAGCTGTCGCCGTAGACCTTCCACTTCAGCGGCGGGTTGAGGTCGAAGTTCCTGGCGTTCAGGAACACCGTCTGCTCGGTGTCGACCCGGCTGGTGTCGGAGTGGGCCTCCTCCTTCTTCATGACCACCTTGCGGGCGTCGAGGAAGGCCTTGAGGTAGGTGGCCTCGTCGCCGCCCTGGGCGGGGGTCTTGGCCTTCTTCATGGCGGCCGCGCGGATGCCGCCGAAGCTGTCCGAGCTGTTGCCGGGGCCGTGCATGACGATGGCGTCGTAGTAGGCGAACTGGCCGAGCGCGCGCAGGCCGTCCGCCTTGGCCTGCTTGACGGCGGGGTTGAAGTACACCCGGTCGCGCTCGTCGTTCTGGGCCTGCTGGAAGACGGTGTCCTTGGCGGCGGCGGCCCAGTCCCTCTCGAAGGCCGCGCCCAGGCCGGCGTGGGAGTCGCTGCCGTTGACCTTCTTGAGGGCCGGCAGGTACTTGGCGAGGACGTTGCCGGGCTTGAGGTCGGTGTAGTGCTGGACGAGCTCGAGCATGTCGCCGGTGCCGGAACAGAACCCGATGATGCCGGCGGTGTAGCCGCGTCCGTCGCCGATGTCCTCGATGTACTTGTACTGGGCCTTCCAGTCCAGCGAGGAGTTCTCGGCGCTGGACACCAGCTGCATCGCGATGTCCTTCTTGTGCGGGTCGTCCAGGCCGACTCCGGCGAGCCGGACGGACGTCGCGGGTGCCGGCGCGGCCTGGGCGGAGGCGGCCGCGACCGTGGCGGGCACGGCCACCAGGGCGGCGGCGAGGGCTATGCGGAGGGCGCGGCGGGGCTGAGGGCGCATGTGAACGCTCCGTTTCCTCGGGGGGTTAGGAAACTTTCCTAACGTGACGGTAGCGCCCTCGACCCCCAGCCCCGCAAGGCCTTTGACGGAATCTCCTCAAAATCGGCCTCAGGCCGCGCGGCGGCGCACCCACCGGACCGTCACCGCGCACAGCACCACCGCCAGCAGCGTCGTCCAGCCGAACTCGATGAGCTGGAAGGGCCAGTAGCGGCCGTCCGGCTGGTAGGTCTCGTGCACGGAGTAGCCCCCGTCGGTCACCAGCTTCTGCGCGCCGTAGTAGTCGCCCGCCAGGTCGTAGAGCCGGCCGAGGTCCAGCCGGGCACCGCCCGGGTCGGTCGCCCAGACGGCGCCCTCCCAGCGGTGGTCGACCGAGCTCTGCGCCAGCGTGTGCACGGTGTCCTGCAGCGGCGGGAGGTAGTGGAACCGCAGGGACTCGGCGACCAGCGTGGTCACCACCGAGGCCACGACGCCGACCCCCACCGCCACCACCGTCCGCCGCAGCACCGCGCCCGCCAGCGCGGACAACGCGAACACCAGCAGCACCCGGCCCACCAGGGCGGGCGGCGCGCTCGCGAACACCAGCGGCGAGAACCGGCCCGACTCCGCCGCCAGCGGCGCGATCCACCAACGGAGCACCGTGGCCAGCAGGGCCGTCGCGACGGCCAGGACACCGCCGGCGACCAGCAGCCCGCCGACCGTCCACCGGGTGCGCCCGGCCCCCTGGGTCCAGGCGAAGCGCACCGTGCCGTGCTCGAACTCCCGGGCCAGCAGCGGCGCCCCGACGAAGGCCCCGAGCGCGCCGCCGAGGAAGTAGGTGACGTTCCCGCCGAACGCCAGCTCGGCGCCGTACCCGCGCAGGAACTCCTTCCAGTGCTCGTTGCAGGCGCGCAGCGCCATGTCGCACCCGCCCGCGCCGGAGCGGTCGAGCCCCGCGTGCAGCCGGTACCCCGTGACGGCCAGCAGGGCGGCCAGGGCGGCCAGCACGAGCAGCAGCGTCCGCAGGGAAGGCCGGTGGCGCAGCCCGGCCGCCCGCAGCACGGCGGACCGGGACGGCGCGATGGTGGTCGAACTCACGGCAGCAGCACCTTCTCGTTGGGGCGGACGGCCCCGCGCGGGCCGGGGAGGGCGGAGGCGGTCGGCTCGCGCAGGTAGGCGAGGACCAGCTCCTCCAGGCCGACGCGCTGTTGGCGCCACCCGCCGGACACCGGGGCGTCCACGCCGCCGGTGCGCACCAGCAGGTGCGACTGGGCTCCGGCCCGGCGGTCGCGGACCACCGGCAGCCGGGCGGCGACGCCGTCCGCCTCCCCGGTCGGGCCGGTCAGCATCCGGTGGCCGGCCAGCAGGTCGTCCACTTCGCCCGCCACCTGGACCCGGCCGCCGCCGAGCACCACCAGGTAGTCGCAGCTCTGCTCCAGCTCGTTGACGGCGTGCGAGGAGAACACCACGGACAGGCCGTCCTCGGCCACGGCGCTCAGCAGCGCGGCCATGAAGTCGTGCCGGGCCAGCGGGTCGAGCGCTGCCAACGGCTCGTCGAGAAGCAGGAGTTCGGGGCGCTTGGCGAGGGCCAGTGCGAGCGAGACCTGCGCCTGCTGGCCGCCGGAGAGCCGGCCGTACTTCCGGTCCGGCGGGATGCCGAGGTCCGCCAGGTGGGTCCGGGCCCGGGCGGCGTCCCAGCGGCGGTTGAGGTGGCCGCCCATCGCCAGCAGGTCGCGCACCCGCAGGCCCGGGTAGAGGGCGGCGTTCTGGGCGACGTAGCCGATCCGGTCCAGCGCCTCCGGGGAGCCCGGGGTCCGGCCGCCCAGGACGGTCAGCGCGCCCTCACTGGGCAGGCTCAGGCCGGCGGCGAGGCTCAGCAGGGTGGTCTTGCCCGCGCCGTTCGGACCGACCAGGGCCACCACGTGCCCGGCGGGGACGGCGAGGTGGCAGTCCCGCAGCGCCCAGGAGCGGCGGTAGCGCTTGCCGATCCCGCCGCAGTCGATCACGGTGTCCCCGGCCATCACGCGACCACCCCGTCGCGTCCCTCGCGCAGGTCGCGCAGCGCGTCCTCGAACACGGCGACCATCCCCCCCTCGTCCAGCCCGGCCGCGTGTGCCGAGCGCATCCAGTCGATCAACCCCGCGCGCAGCGCGGCCCGTTCGCGCAGCGGCACCACCCCGGCGGGCAGCCCGCGCACGAAGGTGCCCTGACCGCGGCGGCCGGCCGCCAGCCCGCGGTGCTCCAGCTCGCGGTACGCCTTGAGCACGGTGTTGGGGTTGATCGCCAGCCCCGCCACGACCTCGCGCACCCGGGGCAGCTGATCCCCCTCCGTCAACCAGCCCATCCGCAGCGCCTGTTCGACCTGCTGGACCAGCTGCAGGTAGGTCGGGACGCCGGAGGCCGGGTCCAGACGGAACTCGATCGGAGAGGGCTGGTCACCCGCTTTATCTACTTCCATAGGGAAAGAGTTAAGCTGAGCCGGTGACGGTTCGTCAACCCGCCGGACGCCGGCCCGGAGCCCCGACCGAAACCCTGGCCCGAGCCCCCGGACGCGCGCTCGGCCGCGCCGCGAACGCCGAAGGGCCCCGCGCGGACCGTCGGTCCGGGCGGGGCCCTTCGGGGCCTGCGGGATCAGGCGCCGCGCAGCACCGCGCCGGTGCGGGCGACGGCCTCGGCGACGGCCGCCTCACGGGCGGCGGTCGCCTCGTCGGCGGTCAGCGTGCGGTCCGCCGCGCGGAAGCGCAGCGCGTACGCCAGCGACTTCTTGCCCTCGCCGACCTGCTCGCCGGTGAAGACGTCGAACAGCCGGATGGCCTCCAGCAGTTCACCCGCGCCCGAACGCAGCGCGGCCTCGACGTCGGCGGCCGGGACGGCCGTGTCGACGATCAGGGCGACGTCCTGGGTGGCCACCGGGAACCCGGAGACGGCCGGGCCGTCGACCTTCACGGCACCGTCGGCGGTGAGCAGGTCGATGTCGACCTCCATCGCGCTGGTGCGAGCCGGCAGGCCCAGCGCCTTCACGACCCGCGGGTGCAGCTCGCCGGCGTGGCCGACCACCCGGTCGGTGCCCGAGACGACCAGCTCGGCGCAGCGGCCCGGGTGCCAGGGCGCCTGCTGCCCCTGGCGGACGGTCAGCTCGACGCCGGCCGCGCGGGCCACCGTGCGGGCCGCCTCGACGGCGTCCGCCCAGGAGGCGCCGGCGCCCTGGCCCCACCAGCCGGACGGCAGCCGCTCGCCCGCGAGGGCGGCGGCGACCCGGCGCGGCTGGTCCGGCAGCGCGGCGTCGAGCGCGGCCAGCTCCTCGTCGCCGGGCCGGCGCTCGACCGACGGCCGCGGGGCCACGGTCAGCTCGTCCTTCGGCAGGAAGACGGTGCCGGTCTCGTAGATCGCCAGGTCGGTGTTGCCCCGGCCGACGTTGCGGCGCAGCGCGCCGAGCAGGCCCGGCAGCAGCGTGGTGCGCAGCGCCGGCTCCTCGTCGTTCAGCGGGTTGACCAGCTGGACGGTGCGGCGGCGACGGTCGTCCGGCTCCAGGCCGAGCGCGTCGAAGGCGGCCGTGCCGAGGAACGGGTAGTTGTTGACCTCGACGTAGCCGGACCCGGCCAGCGCGACGCCGATCCGGCGGTGGGTGCGCTGGGCCTCGGTCAGGCCCTTGCCCGGCGGCACGTCGGGCATCCGGGCCGGGACGTTGTCGTAGCCCTCGAGCCGGATGACCTCCTCGGCGAGGTCGTACGGGTCGGTGAGGTCGGGGCGCCAGGTCGGCGGCGTGACCTCGAGGACGTCGGCGCCCGCGACCGAGCAGCCGATCTCCTGCAGGCGCCGGGTGACGGTCTCGCGGCCGTACTCGGTGCCGGCGACCCGGTCGGGCAGGTCGGCGGCGATGGTGATGGTGCGCACCGGGTGCGGGGCGGCGATGTCGGTGACCCCGGCCTCGGCGGTGCCGCCGGCGATCAGGACCAGCAGGTCGACGGCGCGCTGCGCGGCCGCGCGGGCGGCCTCCGGGTCGACGCCGCGCTCGAAGCGCTTGGACGCCTCGGAGGGCAGCTTGTGCCGCTTGGCCGAGCGGGCGACGGAGACCGGGTCGAAGTGCGCGGCCTCGATGATCACCTCGGTGGTGCCCGGCCCGGCGGCCGGGTCGAGGATCTCGGTGGAGGCGCCGCCCATGACACCGGCCAGGCCGATCGGGCCGCTGTTGTCGCAGATCAGCAGGTCTTCGGCGTCGAGCTTGCGGGTGACCCCGTCCAGGGTGGTGAGGGTCTCGCCCTGCTCCGCCCGGCGGACCGTGATCGGGCCGTCGACGCGCTGCCGGTCGTAGGCGTGCAGCGGCTGGCCGACCTCCAGCATCACGTAGTTGGTGATGTCGACGGTCAGCGAGATCGGCCGGATGCCCGCCTTCTGGAGGCGGCGCTGCAGCCAGATCGGGGACGCTGCGTCCGGGTCGACGCCGACGACGGTGCGGGCCACGAAGCGGTCGCAGCCGGCCGGGTCGTTGACCTTGACCAGGTAGCCGAAGGAGTTGGCCGGCGGCACGTCGAGCAGCGCCGGATCGGCCAGCGGCAGCCCGTACGCGGCGGCGGCCTCGCGGGCGACGCCGCGCATGGACAGGCAGTAGCCGCGGTCCGGGGTGACGGCGATGTCCAGCACCTCGTCGACGAGCTGGAGCAGCTCGATCGCGTCGGTGCCGGGCTCGAACTCCGGCGGCAGCACGATGATGCCGTTGTGGTCGTCGCCCATGCCGAGCTCGCGCGCGGAGCAGATCATGCCGGCCGAGGTCTGGCCGTAGGTCTGGCGGGCCGCGATCGGGAAGGGGCCGGGCAGCACGGCGCCCGGGAGGACCACGACGACCTTGTCGCCGACGGCGAAGTTGCTGGCGCCGCAGACGATCTCCTGCGGTGCGCCGGTGCCGTTGGCGTCGCCGACGTTGACGAAGCAGTGCCGGATCGGCTTCTTGAAGCCGGTCAGCTCCTCGATGGAGAGCACCTCGCCGACCACCAGCGGGCCCTTGAGGTCGCCGCCGAGCTGCTCGACGGTCTCGACCTCCAGGCCGGCCCGGACCAGGCGCTCGGCCACGTCACGGCCGGTCTCGCCGGCCGGCAGGTCGACGTACTCGCGCAGCCAGGAAAGCGGGACGCGCATCAGATCTCCATCCCGAACGGAAGGGTGAAGCGCACGTCACCCTCGACCATGTCGCGCATGTCGGCGACGTTGTGACGATTCATCAGGATCCGCTCCAGGCCCAGGCCGAAGGCGAACCCGCTGTAGCGGTCGGGGTCGACGCCGCAGGCGACCAGCACCCGCGGGTTGACGACGCCGCAGCCGCCGAGCTCGATCCAGCCCTCGGAGGAGCAGGTGCGGCACGGGCGGTCCGGGTTGCCGACGCTCTCGCCGCGGCACACGAAGCACTGCAGGTCGATCTCGGCGCTCGGCTCGGTGAACGGGAAGTACGAGGGGCGCCAGCGCAGCTCCAGGCCGCCGCCGATGAGCTTCTCGACGAGCACCTCGATGGTGCCCTTGAGGTCGGCGAAGGTGATGCCCTCGTCCACGGCGAGGCCCTCGACCTGGCGGAACACCGGGGTGTGGGTGGCGTCCAGCTCGTCGGTGCGGTACACCCGGCCGGGGCAGACCACGTAGACCGGGGGCTCGCGGTCCAGCAGGGTGCGGGCCTGGACCGGGGAGGTCTGGGTGCGCAGCACCACGCCGGAGTCGGCGGAGCCGTCCGGGGCCCGGACGAAGAAGGTGTCCTGCATCGAGCGGGCCGGGTGGTCCGGGCCCAGGTTGAGGGCGTCGAAGTTGAGCCACTCGGCCTCGACCTCGGGGCCCTCGGCGACCTGGTAGCCCATCGCGACGAAGGTGTCCTCGATGCGCTCGGCCAGCGTGGTCAGCGGGTGCCGGGCGCCGCGCGGGGCGCGGTCGTACGGCAGGGTGACGTCCACCGCCTCCTCGACCAGCACGCGGGCGTCGCGCTCCGCCTCCAGCTCGGCCTGCCGCCGGGCGAGGGCCTGGTTGACGGCGCCGCGGGCCTGGCCGATCAGCTTGCCGGCGGCGGCCTTGGCGTGCGGGGGCAGGGCGCCGATCTCGCGGTTGGCGAGGGAGAGCGCGGAGCGGTCGCCGGTGTGGGCGACCTTGGCCTGCTTCAGCTCGTCGAGCGTGCTGGCGGCGGCGAAGGCGGCGACGGCCTCGTCCCGCGCCTGCTCCACCACCTCGGGCTTGAGGGCCTCGACCTCGACCGGGTCGTACGACTTGTTGGGTGCCGACATCTCTATCTTTCCCGTGCTCCTGCTCGTCCGTGCTCAGGTAAGGGTGCGCGCCGTGGCGGCACGCCCGGCGGGGCCGGGGCACGGGCAGGCCGTCTCCGTTCACCGGAGGGGCTCACGGGAGGGTGTCCGCGGCTCAGCCGCGCAGGGCGTGGCGCAAACGCCAAAGGTCGAGTGTAGTCGCAGCGCGTAGCGCGACCGCCGCGCTGCCCGTCCGGAGCGGGCCTACAGCATGAAGTCGGGGATCCCTGCGGGCAGGATGAAACGGAACCGGGCGCCGCCGCCGGGGGCGCGGTCGACCCGGATGGAGCCGCCGTGGGCCTCCACGATGCCCTTGACGATGTAGAGGCCGAGGCCGGTGCCGCCGCGCTTGGAGCCGCGCCAGAAGCGGGTGAAGACCCGCGGCACGGCCTCCTCGGGGATGCCGCCGCCCTCGTCGCTGACGGTCACCGCGGTGCCCTCGACGACGCGCGGAGGGGTGCCGGAGCGCTCCCAGGCCGGTGCCTCGACGACCTCCTTGGCGGGGGCGACCTCGATCGTGACGGTCCCCTCGCCGTGCCGGACCGCGTTCTCCAGCAGGTTGGCCAGCACCTGGTCGACCTTGTCCGGGTCGGCCCACAGGACGGTCAGCGGCTCGCCGATCCGGACGTCGAAGCGCTCCTCGGGGATGCCGGTGGCGACCTTGCGCTCGACGTGCCGGCGCACCGAGGCGGCCAGATCGACGACCTGCTTGCGCAGCTCCAGCCGCCCGGCGTCGATCCGGGAGATGTCCAGCAGCTCGGCGATCAGCCGGGTGACCCGGTCGGCGTCGGCGTCGACGGTCTCCAGCATCAGCCGCTTCTGCCCGTCGGTGAACCGCTCCCACTTGGCCAGCAGGGTCGCCGTGAAGCCCTTGACGCTGGTCAGCGGCGAGCGCAGCTCGTGCGCGACGGTGGCGATCAGCTCGGCGTGGCTGCGCTCGGTGCGGCGCCGGGCCTCGGTGCCGCGCAGCGCGATCACCAGGCGCTCCGGCGGCGCCAGCGGCACGGGCCGGACGTAGCGGGCGGAGACCAGCACCTCCCGGCCGCCGGGCAGCAGCAGGTTGCGCTCGGGCTGGCCGGTGCGGATGGCCAGGCCGCCGTACGGGTCGGTCAGCTGCCACCAGCGGCGGCCGTCGAGGTCCTCCAGCGGGAGGACGTCATCGAGCGGCCGGCCGAGCGCGGCCCGCGGGAGCACGCCGGTCAGCCGGGCCGCGGCCCGGTTGAAGCGGACCACCAGGCCCGTCGCGTCGGCGACCACCAGGCCGTCCGGCAGGTCGTCCGGGTCGAGCTCTGGCCCGCTGCCGACCATGGGTGTCCTCCCCGATTACCCACCGTGCCGTTCCCCCCACAGAGGCAGACCCTAGCGCCTCGCAGCCCCCGGCAGTAGGGCCTGCAACGGGGTGATCCGGGCGCGTCGCGGGGCGTGTCCGGCGGACGGCGCCCCGGCGCGCGGGTCAGGCGTTCACGCGGCAGCCCCCGGGCGATCGCTGCGCCCGGGCCGAGGCGTACAGGCAGACGGCCGCGGCGGTGGCCAGGTTGAGGCTCTCGGCGTGCCCGTGGATCGGCACCCGGACCACCTCGTCGGCGAGCGCGCGGGTCTCCTCCGGGAGCCCCCACGCCTCGTTGCCGAAGACCCACGCGCCGGGCGCGCCCAGGGTGCCCTCGTCGAGCTCCTGGTCGAGGTCGCGCTCCCCCGCACCGTCCGCGGCGAGCACCCGGACGCCGGCCGCCCGCAGCTGCGCGACGGCCTCCTCGATCGGCACGCCGACGGCCACCGGCAGGTGGAACAGGCTGCCGACGGAGGCCCGGACGGCCTTGGGGTTGTAGAGGTCCACGGAGGCGTCGGTGAGCACCACGGCGTCCGCGCCGGCCGCGTCGGCGGTGCGCAGCACGGTGCCCGCGTTGCCGGGGTCGCGGACGTGGGCGAGCACGGCGACCAGCTTCGGGCGGGCCCTGAGCACCTCGGCGAACGGCGTGTCGATGAAGCGGCAGAGCGCCACGATGCCCTGCGGGGTCACCGTGTCGCAGATGTCGGCGATCACCTCGTCGGTGGCGGTCAGCACCGGCAGCCCCTCGGCCAGGGCCTCCTCGACGATGCCGGCGTGCCGCTCGGCGGCCTCCGGGGTCACGTACACCTCGACCACGGCGTGGTCGGCCGAGTCCGGCAGCCGGCCGAAGGCCACAGCCTCCCGGACGGCCTGCGGGCCCTCGGCCAGGAACCGGCGCTCCTTGGTGCGCTGGTTCCGCTTGGCGAGCCGGCGGGCGGCGACGACGCGCGGCGAGCGCAGGGAGGTGAGCAGGGGGGTCTCGGTGCTCGGCATGGTCTCGTTCTCTGTGACGGGTGACGCTGAGGGTCCGCGCCGGGCGAACGCGGCGGGGAATGCAGAACCGGACCCGCAGGAGTGCCTGCGGGTCCGGTCGGAGCTCAACTGATCCGGGGAGATCAGGCGGCGTCGGCGGCGGCCTTGGGGGCGTTCACGTCGGCCGGCAGCGCCTTCTGGGCCACCTCGACCAGGGAGGCGAACGCACCCGGGTCGTTGACGGCCAGGTCGGCCAGCATCTTGCGGTCGATCTCGACGCTGGCGGCCTTCAGGCCCTGCACGAAGCGGTTGTAGGTGATGCCGTTGGCACGGGCCGCAGCGTTGATGCGCTGGATCCACAGCTGACGGAAGTCGCCCTTGCGCTTCTTGCGGTCGTTGAAGTTGTAGACCAGCGAGTGGGTGACCTGCTCCTTGGCCTTGCGGTACAGGCGCGAGCGCTGGCCCCGGTAGCCGCTGGCGCGCTCCAGGATGACCCGGCGCTTCTTGTGGGCGTTCACTGCCCGCTTGACGCGTGCCACTTGATTACTCCTTGGGTAGGACCACGGACTACTTCACGTGGTCCGTCATTCGAATGGGTCGGGAAGGATCAGCTGCCCCGCTCACGGCTCGCGCCGGGCGGGAGGGCGATCACTTGCCGAGAAGCTTCTTGATCTTCTTGGCGTCAGCGGGGGCCATCTCGATCGTCCCGGCCAGCTTGCGGGTCAGCGTCGAGGGCTTGCGCTCCAGGAGGTGGCGGCGGCCGGCGCGCTCGCGCAGCACCTTGCCAGAGCCACTGATCTTGAAGCGCTTGCTGGCGCCACTGTGCGTCTTCTGCTTCGGCATTTCGCCGTATCTCCTCGTCGGTCCCGTTCACGCCCGCGCGGCCTGCGCCACGCGGGCGTGAACTGGATGGATCTGCGTGACCGGGCGGGACGCCCCGTCACCCTGGGGGCCGACCCCCGGACTGCCTGGGCCCTGGGGCTCAGGCGCCCTGGGGGGCGGCCGGCTGCTCGACCGGAGCGTCGGCCTCGGCGGCCGGCGCCTCGGCCGGGGCGTCCTGCGCCTCGGTCACGGCCTCGTCGGCCGCCGCCACGTCGTCCTCGTCCGCGGGGGCGGCGTCGGAGCCGACGGTGCGGCCCTGACGCTCGGCCTTGCGGGCGTCGGCGAGGGCGCGGGCCTCGGCCATGGCCTCGGTCTTCTTCTTGTGCGGGCCGAGAACCATGATCATGTTTCGGCCGTCCTGCTTCGGCGACGACTCCACGAAGCCCAGCTCCTGGACGTCGTCGGCGAGCCGCTGCAGCAGACGGAAGCCCAGCTCGGGGCGGGACTGCTCACGACCACGGAACATGATCGTGATCTTGACCTTGTCGCCCTGCTTGAGGAACCGGACGACGTGACCCTTCTTGGTGTCATAGTCGTGCGGGTCGATCTTCGGCCGGAGCTTCATCTCCTTGATGACCGTGTGCGCCTGGTTCTTGCGCGCCTCACGGGCCTTCATGGCCGACTCGTACTTGAACTTGCCGTAGTCCATGAGCTTGCACACCGGCGGCCGGGCGGTCGCCGCGACCTCGACCAGGTCGAGGTCGTACTCCTGCGCGAGCTCCAGCGCCTTCGCAAGCGGCACGATGCCGACCTGCTCGCCGCTGGGACCGACGAGTCGCACCTCCGGGACGCGAATCCGGTCGTTGATGCGGGGCTCGGTGCTGATGGGGCCTCCTCGGTTGCACCTTCTGCGATGCGGCCGTCGGACGGCGGTCGCACGTAGTGGACTCGACCACTGGGCGGGGCTTCATTCGTGCTGCGCTGCCCGGTACCTTCGGCACCGTGTGCACCGCGACACGAAAAAAGCCCCGCTCGGTACAAGCGGGGCTCCACACAACCGGGGGCGGCGCCCTGGTGAGGAGCGCTGCGGCGACTCGACGCCGTGGCGCCCGTCGCGGACCGGGACCCGTCGACCGCGAGGCCGATCAGGTGGGAGACTTTCGCGGTTGCCCTCTCGGGCCTCCTGAGTGGAGCCTCCACTTGCTGGCCAGGCACCCCTGAGGGATCCCGGCCGGTCAGTCTCGAAGCATACAGCGCTGCGGAGTCGAACGCTATTCCGCCCCGCCGCACCGCCCGCCGCACTGCCCGCCGGGGCCCGATCCGAGCCCTTGTACGCTCCAGGGGTACGGACAAACGCCACGACGGAACGAGCCCCCCTTGAGCACCGAGCCCACCCAGACCCCCGGCGCGGACGACGACGCGATCGGCTTCGACGACCTCACCCGGGACATCGCCGAGGTCCCGGCCGTCGAGGTGATCACCACCGTCGCCGTGCACCTGATGAGCGCCGCGGCGGTCAAGTGCGGCCTGGCCGAGGGCGGCGAGAAGGACAAGGACCTCGACGAGGCACGCAAGCTGATCACCGCCCTGGCCGGGCTGGTCACCGCCGGCGCCCCGGAGATCAGCAACTTCCACGCGGCCCCGCTGCGGGACGGCCTGCGCTCGCTGCAGCTGGCCTTCCGCGAGGCCTCGCTCGTCCCGGACGCGCCGGGCGCCGGCCCGGGCGAGAAGTTCACCGGGCCCGTCTACTCCTGACGCCGCCGGCCGAGGACCCGCCCGCTCACCCGAGCGGGCGGGTCCTCGCCGTTTTGTCCACGGGGGCGCGGGGTGCGCTACCGCCGGTACAGCGGCTCGCCGGGCAGCTGCGCCGTCGCCGGCAGCACCGCCAGGTCGAGGCCCCGGTCGAGCCGCACCCGCAGCAGCGGGTCCCCGGCCACCGCCCGGCCGACGCGCTGCGCGGCCGCCTGCACGCCCGCCTGGTCCAGCGCCGCGTCGAGGACCACCGCGAGCACCCCGTCCGAGCCCTCCGAGGCCGCCAGCAGCCCGGTGACCACCTGAGGCTCGGCTGCCAGCAGCGCCCGCACCGCCTCGCGCACCTCGGGGTCGCGCACCGGCGGCAGGTAGGGGCGGTTCTCCGCCAGCGCCCGGAGCCGGGCCCCCTCCAGCCGGTAGGGGACCGGGCCGGCCGGGTCGACCAGCAGGGTGTCGGCGCGCTCGGAGAAGGCCACCATCGCCGCCTGCGGGGCCGCCACCGGCGCCGGCCGGGCGTCGGCCCGCCAGCGGGCCATCGTCTCCAGCGAGGTGAAGGCCGGCAGCGCGCGGCGGCCGTCGGGCGCCTCCAGCACCGGGACGGCCATGTCGCTGCTCTTGTCGTGCTTGTGCCCGTGCTCGTCGACCTCGACCTCGCCGAGCAGGGCGACGATCGGGACCATCAGCCGGGTGGGGGTCAGCGCCGCCAGCACCGCGGGCTCCGCCGCGCGGTCCTGCGACCAGCGGGCCAGCGCGTCGGCGAGGGCCGGGTCGGCGGTGCCGTCGTCCTCGCCGAAGCCGGGGTTCGGGATGCTCTTGCCGACGAACGCCGGGTTGGAGAAGTCTTTGCGGTCCACCCGTCCGAGCCTATGCCACCGCACCCGGGCGGCCCCATTTCCCTGCACGCGGGGCCTACCCACCGGTAGCGCGGTGTGGCACCCTGCGCCCATGGTCATCCTCGATGCCCCCGCCCCGGTCTCCGACCGCCTCCGGTACGACCGGGCCACCGCACACCTGGACGGGCCGGTGGCCGTCGTCGACCTCGCGGCCTTCGACGCCAACGCCGCCGACCTGGTGCGCCGGGCCGCCGGCAAGCCGGTCCGGGTCGCCAGCAAGTCGGTGCGCTGCCGGGCCCTGCTGGACCGGGTACTGGCCCTCGACGGCTTCGCCGGCGTGATGAGCTTCACCCTCGACGAGTCGCTCTGGCTGGCCCGCACCGGCGTGCGCGACGTCCTGCTCGCCTACCCCTCCGCCGACCGGTCCGGCTACGCCGAACTCACCGCCGACCCGGAGCTCGCCCGCGAGGTCACCGTCGTCCTCGACGACCCCGCCCAGCTGGACCTGATCGACAAGGCCCGCGGCGGCGACGCCGAGGTGCGGGTCTGCCTGGAGCTGGACACCGCGCTGCACCTGCTCGGCGGCCGCGTGCGGGTCGGCGCCCGGCGCTCCCCGCTGCGCACCCCCGAGGACCTCGGCGCCTTCGCCGAACTCGTCCAGCAGCGCCGGGGTTTCCGGGTGGTCGGCCTGATGGCGTACGAGGGGCACGTCGCCGGGGTGGGCGACCGGCTGCCGGGGCGCCCGGTGCGCTCCCGGCTGATCCGGCTGATGCAGGACCGCTCCCGCGCCGAACTCGCCGAACGGCGCGCGGCGGTGGTGCGGCGGCTGCGGCGGGTGGCCGACCTGGAGTTCGTCAACGGCGGCGGCACCGGCAGCGTGGAGTCCACGGTGGCCGAACGCGCCGTCACCGAGGTGGCCGCCGGCTCCGGGCTCTACCAGCCCCGGCTGTTCGACAACTACCGCTCCTTCCGGGGCCGTCCGGCCGCGCTGTTCGGCCAGCCCGTGGTGCGCCGGCCCGGGGTCGGCGTGGTGACGGTGCTCGGCGGCGGCTACCCGGCGTCCGGCGCGGCCGGCCAGGACCGCTCCCCGGAGCCGTACCTGCCGCACGGGCTGCGCTACGACCCGATGGAGGGCGCCGGCGAGGTGCAGACCCCGCTGCTCGGCGCGGCCGCCGACGACCTGCTGATCGGCGACCGGGTGTGGTTCCGGCACGCCAAGGCGGGCGAGCTGTGCGAGCGCTTCGCGGAGCTGCACCTGATCGAGGGGGACCGCGTCGTGCGGACCGTCCCCACCTACCGGGGCGAGGGGAAGGCCTTTCTCTGACCGCGCGTCAGTTCCGTGCTCTACCGTGGTGGCGACACCGCGGGCAGCGACGAGGGGAGCGGCATGGACGCCGAGATCACGGAGATTGCGACGAGGGGTGCGACCGCGCTGGCGGGCCTCATGGTCACCTCGGCCTGGGACCGGGTCAGGCCGCGGGTCGCCGCGATGTTCGGCCGCCGGGCCGAGGCGGTCTCCGAGGCGCTGGAGGAGACCCGGGCCGACCTGGTCGCGGCACAAGAGGGGGACGGCGAGGCCGCCGCCCGGAGCGCGCAGGGCGAGTGGGAGCCGAAGCTGCGCCGGCTGCTGGCCGACGATCCGGCCATGGTCGCCGAACTCCGCTCGATCCTGGACGAGTTCAGCCCGGCGCCGGCGCCGGAGCCCGGCGCGACGTACATCACCAACACGATCAGCGGGGGCTCGACCTTCAACGAGAGCGTCATCCAGGCCGGCATCATCCACAAGCTGGAGCGCTGACCTTTCCGCAGTCTTAAGCGGGCCCGATGGATCGCCTAACCCGGGTGATCCGTCGGGCCTTTGCACTGTTCCAGGCCGTACTGTCCGTCAGAAAGCGTGACACGCAGGGCTATTGCCAGCTGGTCCAGACCAATCATACGCTCTGGCCGGGGGCCGCCGTCCGGGCCGGCGCCCCCGAACGGGCAGGCGTGTCCGCTCCCCCACACCCGCCCGGAACGACGGTCAAGGAGTCCCCACCCCATGTCCATCAAGCGAAGCGCCCTGTCCGTGGGCGTGGTCGGCGCCGCGGTCCTCTCGGTGGCCGTGTCCACCGCCGGCACCGCCAGCGCCCACGGCACCATGACCAACCCGGTCAGCCGGATCGCGGCCTGCTACGCCGAAGGCCCCGAGCACCCCGTCTCCCAGGTCTGCAAGGACCTCGTCGCCGCCAGCGGCACCCAGCCGCTGTACGACTGGAACGAGGTCAACATCGCCAACGCCGCCGGCAACCACCAGGCACTGATCCCGGACGGCAAGCTCTGCTCGGCCAACCGCGACAAGTACAAGGCCCTCGACTGGCCGCGCACCGACTGGCCGGCCACCCCGGTCAAGGCCGGCGCCTTCACCTTCCAGTTCCGCACCACCGCGCCGCACCTCGGCACCCAGACCGTCTACATCACCAAGCCGGGCTACGACGCCACCAAGCCGCTGAAGTGGTCGGACCTCGACCCGACCCCGGTCGCCCAGGTGCAGGTCACCCGCACCGCCACCGACGGCTACTACAGCTACGCCGGCACCCTGCCGCAGCGCACCGGCCGCCAGCTGCTGTACACGGTGTGGCAGCGCAGCGACAGTCCGGAGGCGTTCTACAGCTGCTCCGACGTCGACTTCGGCGCCACCGCCGCGGCCGGCACCCAGGCCGTGTCGGCGCTCGCCGCGCAGGCCCCGGCCGCGCCCAGCGACGCCCAGATCGCGGCCGACGCACCCCGGTCCACGGTCGCCCACCACGGCCACGGCGGGGACCCGAACTCCCCCGCAGGCGTGGTGATCCCGACCGCCTCGGCGGCCGTCGGCACCTCGGCCACCGGTCCGCTGCTGCTGGCCGGCGCCGCCGCGATCGGCGTCGGCTGGGCCGGCATGGTGCTCCGGCGCCGTCGCGTCGAGGCTGTTCGACGCGACTCCTGACGCCGGACACGGAGCCGGACCGGCCAATCCCCCGTCCGGTCCGGTTCCGTCATGCGGCACCGCCCTGCGGAGCGCCGCCCGCCCGGCCCGCGGAACGACCACGGCGGCCCGCCCGGAGCACTCTCCGGGCGGGCCGCCGCCGGGTGAGGAGCGGGTGGCTCAGGTGGTGGTGCCCCCGGTGCCGCCCGGGCCCCCGGCCCCGCCGGAACCGGGCATCCCGGGGATGCCGCCGCCGGGCAGCGAGGGCAGCTTGCCCTGGTAGTCCGCGATGCCGCTGACGATGGTGTCCATCACGCCCGGGTCCGGCGCCTTGTCGGCGATGTCGAAGCCGAAGTGCACGGAGATGAGCGCCTTGCCGTCGGCGGACGGGAACACGACGGTCTGCACGTAGCCGTTGTTGCCCTTGGGCGCGTCCACCTTCCAGCGGACCAGGTAGCCGTCCCGGCCGCTGACCTTCACGGCCTCGGACTTCAGCTCCTGGTGGCCGGTGATGTCGCCGTACGCGTCCTTGGCGGCCTTCTCGATGTCGGCCTTGGCCGCCGCCTGGGCGTCCGTGCCGCCGCCGGCGATCCGGCCGGTGGTGACCCCGCCGAGGGAACAGGAGCCGGTACCGCCGTCGCAGTCGTACGTGCCGATGATGATCGAGGCGTAGCCGTCGGGGGTGTAACCGGCCTGCCAGCCGGCGGGCACCGGCAGGCTGAGCCGGTTCACGGGGTCGACCGCGTTCCCCGCGCCGGGCCTGGTCCGGCCGTTGCCGTTCCCCTGGCCGCCGTTGCCCTGCCCGCCGTTGCCGCCGCCGTTGTTGCCGTTGTTCCCGCCGCCGCTGCCGCCGCTGCCGTCGTTGCTGCCGCCGCCGTTGTCACCGCGCCCGTTGCCGCCGAGGCCGGGCAGGCCGCCCCAGGGGCCGTTCTCGCCGTACGGCGCGGCCGGGCGGGCGCTGCGGTGCGGGCGGTCACCGGTGTGGCCGTCCATCGCCAGGTAGGTGATCCCCGAGCCGGCGCCCAGGCCCAGCAGCGCCGCGACGGCCGTCGCGATCACCAGCCGGGAGGGGCGGCGGCGGGCCTTGCGGGGCGGCGGCACGGCGGTGCCGTACGCGGCGCCGAAGGGCGGCGGTTCCGGGTAACGGACGGTCGGCCCGCTGTCCAGCACCTCGCCCTCCAGCACCGTGGGCTCCTCGGCGGCCTCCGGCCCCGGAGCCCCGGCGGCCGGGGCGTCCGGCTCCGGGGCGTCCGAGGGTGCGGGCCGGGTGCTGGCCGTCCAGCCCCTGCCGTCCCACCAGCGCTGCGGTCTCGGGTCGCCGCCGGTGTCCTTCGGGTCCGGGTACCACCCGGCGGGAATCTGCTCGCTCACGACATCGAATCTAAAGGCACGCGGATAAACGCGAAATCAGCGATGCAGGGAATTCCGGCGGTTTTCGATGAGATTACGGTGAGAAGCGGCCCGGCCTCCGCGCCGCGGCTACACCGGCGTGACGTACGCCCCCGAGATCCCGCCGTCGACCAGGAACTCGCCCGCTGTCATGAACGACGAGTCGTCACTCGCGAGGAAGGCCACCGCGGCGGCGATCTCCTCCGCCCGGGCGAACCGGCCGAGCGGGATGTGCACCAGCCGGCGGGCGGCCCGTTCCGGGTCCTTCGCGAACAGCTCCCGCAGCAGCGGGGTGTCCACCGGCCCCGGCGACAGCGCGTTCACCCGGATCCCCTCCCGCGCGAACTGCACGCCCAGCTCCCGGGACATCGCCAGCACCCCGCCCTTGGAGGCGGTGTACGAGATCTGCGAGGTCGCCGCCCCCATCCGCGCCACGAAGCTGGCCGTGTTGATGATCGAGCCCCGCCCGTGCCGGCGCATGTACGGCAGCACCGCCCGGCAGCACAGGTACACCGAGGTCAGGTTGACCTCCTGCACCTTCCGCCAGGCGTCCAGGCCGGTGGTCAGGATCGAGTCGTCCTCGGGCGGCGAGACGCCCGCGTTGTTGAAGGCGACGTCGACGCTCCCGTACGTCTCGTACGCCTCGTCGAACAGCGCCTCCACCATGGACGGGTCGGTGACGTCGGTGTGCACGAACAGGCCGCCGACCTCCTCGGCCGCCGCCCGGCCGGACTCCTCGTCCAGATCGGCGCAGACCACCTTCGCGCCCTCGGAGGCGAGCCGGCGGGCGGCCGCCAGGCCGATCCCGCTGCCCGCACCGGTGATCACGGCGGTCCGGCCGACCAGCCGGCGGCACACCGCGGCGTCCTTCTCGGTCATCGGGCTTCCCACTCCTCATTCTGGATGACGACGTCCCCGGCCGGGCGCGCGCCGGCCCGCCTCACAGGCGCTCGAAGGACCGGTAGCGCTCCCAGTCGGTGACGGAGCCGTCGTACGCGCTCTGCTCGACCCTGGCCATGTTCAGGTAGTGGTCGACCACGTCGTCCCCGAAGGCCGTCCGGGCCAGTTCGCTCTGCGCCCACAACCGGGCCGCCTCGCGCAGCGAACCGGGCACCCGGGCGTACTCCTCCACCGCGTAGGCGTTGCCCAGGCACGGCGCCGGCAGCTCCAGCTTCCGCTGCAGCCCGTCCAGGCCCGCCGCGATCATCCCCGCCACCGCCAGGTACGGGTTGACGTCGCCGCCCGGCACCCGGTTCTCCATCCGCAGGCCCGGGCCGTGGCCCACCACCCGGTACGCGCAGGTCCGGTTGTCCCGGCCCCAGGCCACCGCCGTCGGCGCGAACGAGCCCGGCCGGTACCGCTTGTAGGAGTTGATGTTCGGCGCGTACAGCAGGCTGAACTCGCGCAGCGCCGTCAACTGGCCGGCCAGGAAGTGCCGCATGGTGTCGGTCATCCGGCCGTCCCGGTCCGCGAAGGCCGGCGCGCCGACCGCGTCGCGCAGTGACAGGTGGATGTGGCAGCTGTTGCCCTCGCGCTCGTCGTACTTGGCCATGAAGGTGAGCGCGCAACCCTGCTGCGCCGCGATCTCCTTGGCGCCGGTCTTGTAGACGCTGTGCTGGTCGCAGGTGGTCAGCGCGTCCGCGTAGCGGAAGGCGATCTCGTGCTGGCCGAGGTTGCACTCGCCCTTCGCCGACTCCACCACCAGGCCCGCGCCGGCCATCTCGCTGCGGATCCGGGACAGCAGCGGCTCGACCCTGGCCGTCCCCAGCATCGAGTAGTCCACGTTGTAGAGGTTCGCGGGCGTCAGGCCGCGGTAGCCGCCGAGCCAGGCCTGCTCGTAGGTGTCCCGGAACACCAGGAACTCCAACTCGGTGCCGATGTCGGCCGCCAGCCCGTACTCGGCCAGCCGCGCGATCTGGCGGCGCAGCATCTGGCGCGGGGCCGCGTCCACCGCGTGGCCGCCGTGCCGGGCCAGGTCGGCGGTGACCTGCGCGGTGCCCGGCTGCCAGGGGGTCAGCCGCAGGGTGGCGAGGTCGGGGCGCATCGCGAAGTCGCCGTAGCCGGTGGCCCAGGAGGAGAAGGCGTAGCCGTCCACGGTGTTCAGGTCCACGTCCACGGCCAGCAGGTAGTCGCAGGCCTCGGCGCCGTGCTCCACGACCTCGTCCAGGAAGAAGCGGGCGGCGAACCGTTTGCCCTGCAGCCGGCCCTGCATGTCGGTGAAGGCGAGCGCGACGGTGTGCACCTCGCCCGTGTCCACCAGCGTGCGCAGTTCGTCCAGGGTCAGCGGCGGACGGGCCGGAGCGCCCGCGGCGGCGTTCTCGGACATGACGGAACCCTCCTCCTCGATCACGCTTCGAGATCACACGGTCACAGCGAACCGTACGGCCTACGGCGGACGGCGCGGAAGAGGGCGGGCGGGTGTGGCGCGCCGATACGCGTGGTTGACGGGGGAACGAACGGTGCGGGAGGAGAATGCCCGCCATGGATCGCAGGCCTTTCATCGGCGTCAGCACCTACGTGGTCGGCGCGAGTTGGAGCGACTGGCGCGACCGCCGGGTGGCCCTCGTGCCCGAGCGGTACACCGCGTTCGTCCAGGACTCCGGCGGGATCGCCGTCCTCCTGCCGCCCGACGCCCCCGAGCGCGCCCCCGAGGTGCTGGCCCGGCTCGACGCACTGGTCATCGCCGGCGGGCCCGACGTCGACCCCGCCTACTACGGGCAACCCGCCCACCCGCGGACCGAGGTGGACTCGCCCGAGCGCGACCGCTGGGAGGTCGCGCTGCTGCGGGCCGCCCTGGCCGCGGGGATGCCGCTGCTGGGGATCTGCCGCGGCATGCAGGTGCTCAACGTGGTCTGCGGCGGGACGCTCGTGCAGCACCTGCCCGACGTCGTGGCGGTGGACGTCCACGCGGGGACGCCCGGCCGGTACGGCACCCACCTGGTGCGGCCGGTGCCCGGCACGCTGCTCGGCGGGCTGCTGCCGGAGAGCGAGTTGGAGGTGCCGACCTTCCACCACCAGGCCGTCGACCGGCTCGGCGACGGCCTGCGGGTCGGCGCGCACGCACCGGACGGCACGGTGGAGGCGGTGGAGGGCCCCGGGTTCACCCTGGGTGTCCAGTGGCACCCGGAACAGGGCGAGGACCTGCGGGTGATGCAGGCCCTCGTCCAGGCCGCGACCGCGGCCCACCTGGACGCGGCGGTGCTGCTCTAGCGGCCGGTTCCCCCGGCCGGTGGCGCACCCTGAACGGCAACGACAACGGTCACCAGTACAACCTTTGGATCTTTGTCCGATCTGGGGTTCACTTCGGGTGCGGGGCGATCGCGGCCCGTCTCCTCCCACCCGTGCGTCCAGAGAGGACTTCGATGGCCGGGCACGAGCACTCCCTCGACGATCATGCGCATGACCACAAGCACTCCCACGGCCACGGCGGTCACGGCCACGGCCACGGCGGCCACTCGCACGCCGTCGCCGCCGACGCCGACCGCCGCTGGTTGATCAGCGCACTCGCCCTGATCGTCGTCTTCATGGCCGGCGAGGTCGTGGTGGGCTTCGCCGCGCAGTCGCTGGCCCTGATCTCCGACGCCGCGCACATGCTCACCGACGCCGCCTCGATCGTCCTCGCCCTGGTCGCGATGCGGCTGTCCGCCCGTCCGGCCCGCGGCGGCTACACCTACGGGCTCAAGCGGGCCGAGATCCTCTCCGCGCAGGCCAACGGCGTGACCCTGCTGGTGCTCTCGGCCTGGCTGGGCTACGAGGCGATCACCCGCCTGCTCGAACCGCCGGAGGTCACCGGCTCCCTGGTCCTGATCACCGCGCTGGTCGGGATCGTGGTCAACCTGGCCGCCACCTGGTGCATGTCCAAGGCCAACCGCAGCTCGCTGAACGTCGAGGGCGCCTTCCAGCACGTGCTCACCGACCTCTACGCGTTCGTCGCCACCGCCATCGCCGGTGTGGTCATGCTGACCACCGGTTTCGTCCGGGCCGACGCGATCGCCTCGCTGATCGTGGTCGCGCTGATGCTCAAGGCCGGCGTGGGCCTGGTCCGGGACTCCGGCCGGATCTTCCTGGAGGCCGCCCCGGCCGGGATCGACCCGGACACCGTCGCCGACCGGATGGTCGCCCAGCCGCTGGTCGAGGAGATCCACGACCTGCACATCTGGGAGATCACCTCCAACCAGCCGGCCCTGTCGGCGCACATCCTGGTCACCCCGGGCGGCGACTGCCACGCCGTGCGGCGCGCCCTGCAGCGGCGGCTGGCCGACGAGTACGGCATCACCCACAGCACGCTCCAGGTCGACCACGTCGGCGAGGACGAGGCGGGCGCGCTGCTGCAGATCGCCGCCCCGGGCGAGCTGTCGGCCGAGCACTGCGCGGACGCGCACGGCCCGGTCCACCGCGCCGGCCCGCACGAGCACTGAAGACCACCCGCCGTCGCCCCCGTACGGCATGATCTGACGCGTGACCGCACCCCGACTGATGCTGCTCGACTCCGCCAGCCTGTACTTCCGGGCCTACTTCGGCGTACCGGACACCCTGCGCTCCCCGCAGGGTGAGCCGGTCAACGCCGTCCGCGGCCTGCTGGACTTCATCGCCCGGCTGGTCCACGACCACCGCCCCGACCAGCTGGTCGCCTGCATGGACGCCGACTGGCGCCCGCAGTGGCGGGTCGACCTCGTCCCCTCGTACAAGACCCACCGGGTCGCCGAGGCGGCCCAGGACGGCGAGGAGGAGGTGCCGGACACCCTCGCCCCGCAGGTCCCGGTGATCGAGCAGGTGCTGGACGCGCTCGGCATCGCCCGGGTCGGCTCCCCCGGCTACGAGGCCGACGACGTGATCGGCACCCTCACCGCCCGCGCGACGGGCCCGGTGCAGATCGTCACCGGCGACCGCGACCTCTTCCAACTGGTCGACGACGCCCGGCGGATCACCGTGCTCTATCCGGTCAAGGGGATGGGCAACCTGCAGGTCACCGACGACGCCCTGCTGGTGGGGAAGTACGGCGTGCGGGGCGCGCAGTACGCCGACATGGCGGCCCTGCGCGGGGATCCGTCCGACGGCCTGCCCGGCGTCAAGGGCATCGGCGAGAAGACCGCCGCCCAGCTGATCAACGAGTACGGCGACCTCGCCGCCATCCGGGCCGCCGCCCTGGACGTCGGCTCGAAGCTCACTCCGGCCCGCCGCCGCAACATCGTCGAGGGCGCCGGTTACCTCGACGTCGCGCCCACGGTGGTCCGGGTCGCCGAGGACGCCCCGCTCCCCGCCTTCGACCCGGCCCTCCCGCACGAGCCGCTGGACCCGATGACCCTGGAGGAGCTCTCCACCCGCTGGGGCCTCGGCACCTCCCTGGACCGCGTCCTGGAGGCCCTGGCCGCCCGCTGACCGCGCGACGCGGACGCGAGGGGCCCGCACGGATCACTCCGTGCGGGCCCTTCGCGCTCCGGGTGCGGCTCAGCCCACCGAGGAGTAGGCGATGATGCCGCGGCGGAGGCCGTCGACGGCCTTGCGGGCCGTCCTGCGGAGCTCGACGTCCTCGCCCGCCGCGTCCTGGATCTGGCCGAGGACGTCGATCAGCTGCTTCGTCCAGCGCACGAAGTCGCCGGCCGGCATGTCGGCGTCCCGCAGGACCTGGTCCAGGCTGTGGCCGAGGGCCCAGCGGTAGGCGGCCCAGGCGAAGCCGAGGTCGGGCTCGCGCTGGCCGACGCCCTCGGCGGTGTTGATCCGGTGCTGCTCCTCCAGGGCGTCGAGGTGGCCCCAGATCCGGACCATCTGGCCGAGCGCCTCCTTGGCGGCGCCCTCCGGCACCCGGGGGGCGCCGGCGTCGTCGGCCTGCCGGGCCTCGTAGACGAGCGCGGAGGCGCAGGCGGCGAGCTCGGCGGCGGCCAGGCCGCTCCAGACGCCCTCGCGGATGCACTCGGAGGCGAGCAGGTCGAGCTCGCCGTAGAGCCGGCCGAGCCGCTTGCCGTCCTCGGTGACGGCGTCGCCCTGCAGGTAGCCGAGGTCGGCGAGCAGTCCGCAGACCCGGTCGAAGGTGCGGGCGATGGTGTGGGTGCGGGAGCGCATCCGGCGCTCCAGCAGCTCGGTGTCCCGGTGCAGCCGGTGGTAGCGCTCGGCCCAGCGGGCGTGGTCCTCGCGCTCGTCGCAGCCGTGGCAGGGGTGCTGGCGCAGCTCGGTGCGCAGCCGGGTGATCTCCGGGTCGTCCGCGGCGGCGGCCCGGCCGCGGCGGAACCGCTCGGGCTCCAGGTGGCCGGCCTTGGTGCGCAGCGCGGAGGCGAGGTCCCGGCGGGACTGCGGGCTGCGCGGGTTGAAGGACTTCGGGATGCGCACCCGCTCGACGGCGACGACGGGGTGCGGGAAGTCGATCATGGCGAGGCGCTTGACCTGCCGCTCGGCCGTGAGCACCACCGGGCGCGGTCCGTCCTGGAAGTCGGGGTGGCGCGAACCGCCCCGGCCGGAGCGGTCGACCGGCGGCAGGCCCGGGTCGAGGACCAGCGCCAGACCGGCGAACTTGCCGGTGGGGACGTGGATGACGTCGCCCGGCTTGAGCCGCTCGATGGACTCGACGGCGGCGGCGCGGCGCTGGCTGCTGCCCTCGCGGGCGAGCTCGTTCTCGCGGTCCTTGAGCCGGCGGCGCAGGTCCATGTACGCGTCGAAGTCGCCGAGGTGGCAGGTCATCGACGCCCGGTAGCCGTCCAGGCCCTCCTCGTTGCGCTGGACCTGGCGGGCGATGCCGACCACCGAGCGGTCCGCCTGGAACTGGGCGAAGGAGGTCTCGAGCAGTTCGCGCGAGCGGTGCCGGCCGAACTGGGAGACCAGGTTGACGGCCATGTTGTAGGAGGGCCGGAAGCTGGACTTGAGCGGGTAGGTGCGGGTGCCGGCGAGCCCGGCCAGCGCCTCCGGGTCGAGGCCGCGCTGCCAGAGCACCACGGCGTGGCCCTCGATGTCGATGCCGCGCCGCCCGGCCCGGCCGGTGAGCTGGGTGTACTCGCCGGGGGTGACGTCGGCGTGGGTCTCGCCGTTCCACTTGACGAGCTTCTCCATGACCACCGAGCGGGCGGGCATGTTGATGCCGAGGGCCAGCGTCTCGGTGGCGAAGACGGCCTTGACCAGGCCCTTCACGAACAGCTCCTCGACGACCTCCTTGAACCGCGGCAGCATCCCGGCGTGGTGGGCGGCGATGCCGCGCTCCAGGCCGTCCAGCCACTCGAAGTAGCCGAGGACGTGCAGGTCCTCGTCGGGGATGTCGGCGCAGCGCTCCTCGACGATGGCCCGGACCCTGGCGCGGTCGCCGTCCTTGTTGAGCCGCAGGCCGGAGCTGAGGCACTGCTGGACGGCGGCCTCGCAGCCGGCCCGGCTGAAGATGAAGGTGATCGCGGGGAGCAGGCCCTCGGCGTCGAGCCGGTCGATGACGTCCACCCGGCCCGGGGTCCAGACCCGGCCAGGGCGCCCGTTGGGCATGCTGCGGCCCCGGCCGCGGCCGAAGCGGTCGCGCGGGTTGCGGTCGAGCTCGGAGCGGGCGAGCCGGACGAGCTCGGGGTTGACCAGCTTGCCGGGGTTGCGCGGGCCGGCCTTGGGGCGGCCGTCGCGGTCCGGGTCGGCGAACAGGTCGTACATCCGGTTCCCGGCCATCACGTGCTGCCACAGCGGCACCGGGCGGGTCTCGGAGACGATGACCCTGGTGCCGCCGCGGACGGTGTCCAGCCAGTCGCCGAACTCCTCGGCGTTGGAGACGGTCGCGGAGAGCGAGACGAGGGTGACCGACTCGGGGAGGTGGATGATGACCTCCTCCCAGACGGCGCCGCGGAAGCGGTCGGCGAGGTAGTGGACCTCGTCCATGACGACGTAGCCGAGGCCGTCGAGGGTGCTGGAGCCCGCGTAGAGCATGTTGCGGAGCACCTCGGTGGTCATGACCACCACGGGGGCGTCGCCGTTGACGGTGTTGTCGCCGGTGAGCAGGCCGACCTTGGCGGCGCCGTAGCGCTTGACGAGGTCCCCGTACTTCTGGTTCGACAGCGCCTTGATCGGCGTGGTGTAGAAGCACTTGCGGCCGGCCTGGAGGGCCAGGTGGACGGCGAACTCGCCGACGATGGTCTTCCCCGAGCCGGTGGGGGCGGCGACGAGCACGCCGGAGCCGGCCTCCAGCGCCTCGCAGGCCTCCACCTGGAAGTCGTCCAGCGGGAAGTCGTACAGCTGCCGGAAGCCGTGGAGGGCGGAGGCCTGCTCCTTGGCCCGGCGGCGGCTGGCCGCGTACGCCTCGGCGGGGCTGAGCTCCCGGTCGTCGTGGGGCTCGGGCTCAGGGGTGTTCATCGCCGTCCGGGTGTGGTTGGTGTGATCTCGCATCTCAGCGAGAGGTTACCCGGCGGCACTGACATCGATAGCACCGTTTTTCCGAGCTGCGAGATCAGATCTCTCTCAGATCCATAGTTGCAAATGTCTTCAAGTGATCAGAGTCCGACCAGCTTCGAACGTCTCCGATCATTCGCGGTGGAACCCGAGCGGTCCTGCTTACCTTCGGTCTCACAGCGGGCTCACCGCCACCTACTCACGGGAGGACACCGACGATGGCGAACCTGGAGACGTCCCTCAAGGAGGCCATGGCGATCGACGGCGCGATCGGCGTCGCGCTGGTCGACTACGGCAGCGGCATGGCGCTCGGCAGCCTCGGCGACGGCGGGGAGCTCGACCTCAACGTCGCCGCCGCCGGGAACACCGACGTGGTCCGGGCCAAGATGCGGGCCATGGAGATGCTCAACCTGCACGACAACGACATCGAGGACATCCTGATCAGCCTCACGAACCAGTACCACATGGTCCGGCCGATCACCACGCCCAGCGGCCGCGGCCTCTTCCTGTTCCTCGCCCTCAACCGCACCCGCTCCAACCTGGCGATGGCCCGCCACCAGCTCAAGCGGATCGAAGTCGCGCTGGAGATCTGAGCGGGCCGACACCAGGGAAGGGGGGCCTCGTGGCGGTAGCGCTGTACCAGGCCAAGGCCGAGTTCTTCCGGATGCTCGGCCATCCCGTCCGGATCCGGGTGCTGGAACTGCTCCAGGCCGGCCCGACACCGGTGCGCGACCTGCTGGCCGAGCTGGCGGTCGAACCGTCCAGCCTCTCCCAGCAGCTCGCGGTGCTGCGCCGGTCCGGCATCGTCACCGCCACCCGGGAGGGCAGCACCGTGGTGTACGCACTGGCCGGCGGCGACGTGGCCGACCTGCTGCGAGCGGCCCGGCGGATCCTCACCGGGCTGCTCGCGGACCAGAACCTGCTGCTCGCCGAACTGCGGGCCGGCGCCGACCGGGCCGACGAGCCGGGCCCCGAGCAGGGTGCCGACCGGGAAGCCCAGTTGGGTGCCGGGCAGGCCGCCGGATAGGAGGCCGAACGGCGCGCGGGCCCGACGGGGCCCGGCCCGCCCCGCCCGCTCAGCCCTTCAGCAGCCCGGCCAGCCCCTCGGCCAGCCGCTCGTACTCCCCCGGCCGGTTGTACAGCTGCGCACTGACCCGCAGCACCCCGCCGCCGGCCCACGGGCGCACCGCGATCCGGGTGGCCAGCCGCCGCCACACCTCGGCCATCAGCGCCTTCGCCTCCTGCTCCGTCTCGCAGCGGCCGGCCGGCAGCCGGACGGCCCGCATCCACACCCCGGGCGTGCCGGGCAGCGGCGGCAGGCCGGCCCGCTCGGCGAGCACCCGCTGGCCGTACGCGGCGAGCGCGGTGTTGTGCGCGGCCACCGCGGCGGCGTCGAGCGAGCGCAGCAGGTCGAAGCCGGCCGGGGCGGCCAGCCACGGTGTGTAGTCGCAGGTGCCGCGCCATTCGACGTTGCCGGGGAAGCCCTTGTCGTGCTCCCAGGACAGGGCGAGCGGACGCACCCGCTCCGTCCAGTCCGGCGCCACGGCGAGCACCCCGGTGGCGCGCGGGGCGAAGGCCCACTTGTGCAGGTTGCCGAACCAGAAGTCGGCGTGCGGGTCGGCCGGGGCGGGCAGCATGCCGGGCGCGTGGGCGCCGTCCACGACGGTGGTGACACCGCGTGCGCGCAGCTCGGCGAGCAGGGCCGGACCGGCCACCAGCCGGGCGGTCGGCGAGGTGAGCTGGTCGAGCACGGCGACGGTGACCCGCTCGTCGACGGCGGCGAGCACGGCCTCCCGTACGGCCCGCTCGTCCGGGGCGTCCAGCGGCACCTCGGCCACGACCAGTTCGGCACCGGTCTCGGCGGCCCGCCGGGTCGCCGCCCCGGTCACCGCGCCGTAGCCGTGGTCGGTGACCAGGATCCGGTCGCCGGGCCGGAGCGGGACGGTGTCCAGGGCGATCGCGACCGCCTCGGTGACGTTGGAGACCAGGGCGAGCCGGTCCGGGTCGGCCGCCAGGTCGGCGGCGATCCGGATCCGGGCCGCCGCGATCCGGGCCGGCAGGTCGGCGAAGAAGCCGTCCGGGTCGAGCTCGTGCTCGGTGCGCAGCTCCTCCTGCACCCGCTGCACCGGGACGGGCACCGCACCGAACGAGCCGTGGTTCAGGTGCGCCGCGCCCGCCGAGACGCTGAACAGCCCGTCGGCCGCGGGCAGCGGGGCCGGGGGTTCGGCGGCCCACAGGTCCTCGATCACGGCATCCTCCCAGGTCGTGATGTGTGACATTTCACATGACAGAGTACTGGTCCGGCCCCGGGCACCGCGACCACCATCGGGCCGTGACCATCACCGATCCTTTCCTGTCCCGCAGCGCCCGAACCGGCCGGTTCACCTTCGGCGCCCCGCGCGCGTTCACCCTCGCCGAGGACGGCACCCGGCTGCTGCTGCTCCGCTCCACCGGCCCCGAGGACCCGGTCGACCGCCTCCACCTGCTCGACACCGCCACCGGCACGGAACGGCTGGTCGCCGACCCCGCCGCGCTCGCCCCCGGGCGCACCGGCCACCGCGACGACCTGCCCGCCGTCGAACGCCGGCTGCGCGAGCGCACCCGGCTGGTCGCCGCCGGCATCGGCGGGTACGCGGCCACCGCCGACCTCGCGACCGCCGTGTTCGTCCTGGACGGCCGACTGTTCCGCACCGACACCGCCACCGCCACCAGCACCGAACTCCCCGTCGCCGGGCCCGCGTTCGACCCCCGGCCGGACGCCACCGGGGAGCGCGTCGCCTACGTCGCCGAGGACGCCCTGTACGTCACCCCGGACCCCGCGCCGCTCTCCCCCGCCGACGGTGCCCGCTGGGGCGTCGCGGAGTTCGCCGCCGCCGAGGAGCTCGGCCGCTCCCGCGGCCACTGGTGGCGCCCGGACGGCGGCGCCCTGCTGGCCGCCCGGGTCGACGAATCCGCCCTCCCCCGGCGGTACTTCGCCGATCCGGCCCGGCCCGGCGAGCCCGCCGAGGACTTCGCCTACCCGCTGGCGGGCGGCCCCAACGCCGACGTCCAGCTCTGGGTCCTCGGCCTCGACCGCGGCAAGGTCCGGCTGCAGTGGGACGCCGCGGCGTACCCGTACCTCTGCGCCGCCGAGTGGGCCTCGGACGACGAGGTCCTGCTCACCGTCGCCGACCGGCTGCAGCAGAACGTCCTGCTGCTGACCGCCGACCCGGCCACCGGCGCGGTCCGCGAACTCTCCCGCACCACCGACGCGTTCTGGGTCGACGACCTGCCCGGCACGCCCGCCCGGCTGGCCGACGGCCGGCTGCTCACCGTCCACGACACCCCGCAGGCCCGCGGACTCGCCGTGGACGGCAAGCCACTGGACACCACCGGCCTGCAGGTCCGCCGGGTGGTCGGCCGGCTGCGCGGCCGGCTGCTCTGCGAGACCGGCCACGGCGATCCGGCCGACCAGCACGTCCACCTGGTCGACCCGGACGGCGGCGCGCCCGAGGCCGTCAGCACCGGCGGCGGCGTGCACTCGGCGCTGGCCGCGGCCGACACCCTGCTGCTCACCTCGGCCGACGCGGACGGCGTCCGCCGCCGGCTGCTGCGGGGCTTCGGCACGGAGGGGGACGGCGCCGAGCTGCCGCTCACCGACCTCGCCGCCGCACTGCCGTTCCGGGTCCGGCCGAGCCTCGCACGGGTCACCGAACTCGCCCTGCCCACCGCCGTGGTGTACCCGCGCGGGCACGTCCCCGGCCGCCGGCTGCCGGTCCTGCTGGACGTGTACGGCGGCCCCGGCTTCCAGGCCGTGGCCAACGAGCCGCGCCGCTGGCAGCTCCGCCAGTGGTGGGCCGACCAGGGCTTCGCCGTGGTCACCACCGACAACCGCGGCACCCCGTTCGTCTCGCCGGAGTTCACCCGGGCGATCTTCCGCCGCTTCTCCCGGGTGGCCCTGGACGACCAGGTGAACGCCCTGCACGCGCTCGCCGAGCGGCATCCCGACCTGGACCTCGACCGGGTCGGGGTCCGCGGCTGGTCCTACGGCGGCTACTTCGCGGCGCTCGCCGTGCTGCGCCGCCCGGACGTGTTCCACGCGGCCTGCGCGGGCGCCCCGCCCACCGACTTCCGGCACTACGACACCGCCTACACCGAGCGCTACCTGGCGCTGCCCCGGGACAACCCGGAGGGCTACGCGGACGACTGCCTGGTCACCGACGCCCCGGGGCTGACCCGGCCGCTGCTGCTGATCCACGGGCTGGCGGACGACAACGTCCACCCCTCGCACACCCTGCTGCTGTCGGAGGCCCTCACCAGGGCGGGCCGCCCGCACGCCGTGCTGCCGCTGCCGGGCGTCACCCACATGACTCCGGGCGGGGTGAACGAACAGGTCGCGCTGGCCGAACTGGCCTTCCTGCGCTCCTCCCTGGGCTGAACCCGCCCTCCCGCGCCGTTCCCCGGGCCGGACCGTTGAGCTCGCCGGGCCGGACCGTTGAGTTCGCCGGGCCGGGCTGCGACACTCCGCGTGGTCGCCGCCCGGCCCGGGCGGCGCGACGACGACGGGGAGAGCGGACGGATGAGGATCGAAAGACCCGGGCCGATCGGCCGACGGCAGTGGACGCCGCTGACCGCGGTCAACGGCGGGCTCGCGTTCGGACTGGAGCTCGCGATGCTGGCGGCGCTCTGCTACTGGGGGTTCAGGACCGGCTCCACGCTCGCCGTCCGGCTGCTGCTGGGCATCGGCGCGCCCGCCCTCGCGGCCGGACTGTGGGGCCTGTTCCTGGCCGCGGGCGGCCCACGGTTCCCGCAGCCGCTCGCCGTGGAGATCGTGCTCAAGCTGGCCGTGCTCGGCTCGGCCGCGCTGGCGCTCCACGGGGCCGGGCGCAGCACCCTCGCGGTGGTGTACGGGGTGCTCGTGGTGGTGAGCGTGACGGTGGAGTACACCACCCGCTGACGCGCCGACAGGAGGGGCGTCGCACCGACGGTGCGGCGCCCCTCCGCTTGCGCCGACCCTCTTCCACGTGACCCGTGACATGTGAAATATTACCTGCGCTTCGCCGAAGCACGATCCCCCATCCCCCGGAAAGGACCGGTCAGTTGCGCAGACTGTCCGCGGCACTCGCGGCCGCGCTCACCACGAGCGCGATAGCGGCCACCCTCTTGGGCACCCCCGCCCAGGCCGCACCCCCCGCACCCGCCGCCATCGCCGCCGCCGAGCAGGGCGCCGGGGCCGGCGGCGCCGAAGCCCCGCCCGCACCGCTCGTCCCCCAGGAGCGCGAACGCCAGGCCCTCCGCAGCAAGGCCCTGGAGCAGCTCAACAAGGGCACCGTCGCCAAGACCGCCGACAAGCGGGCCCCCGCCAGGGTGAAGGTCGGCAACGACTACGTCGAGCTCGCCCACCAGCGCACCGACAAGGTCTTCGTGATCCTCGCCCAGTTCGGCGACCAGGTCGACAACACCACCGAGTACAACGGCCAGCCCCGCTACGGCGGCACCCCGGGCCCGCGGCACAACCAGATCCCCGAGCCGGGCCGGGACGACAACCACACCCTGTGGTCCGCCGACTTCGACCGGGACCACTACCAGAAGATGTTCTTCGACGACACGCCGGGCGCCGTGTCGATGCGCAACTACTACCGCACCCAGTCCTCCGGCCGGTACGACGTCCAGGGCACCGTCAGCGACTGGGTCACCGTGCCGTACAACGAGGCCCGCTACGGCAGCAACAAGGGCCCGCAGGGCTCCGGCGCCTGGACCCAGGCCCAGGAGTTCGTCCGGGACGCCGTCAAGGCCTGGTACGACGGTGAGATCGCCAAGGGCCGCAGCGCGGCCGACATCAGGGCCCAGCTCGCCCAGTACGACGTGCACGACCGCTACGACCACGACAAGGACGGCGACTTCGACCGCCCCGACGGCTACCTCGACAACGTCATCGTGGTGCACGCGGGCGTCGACGAGACCTGGGGCGGCGGCGCCCAGGGCGCCGACGCGCTGTGGGCGCACCGCAGTTGGGCGTTCCCGGACGCCACCGGCCAGACCGGGCCGGAGGGCGACAAGATCGGCGGCGCGCCGGTCGGCGACACCGGCCTCTACGTCTACGACTACGTCCAGGCCGGCGAGAACAGCGGTGTCGGCCTGTTCGCCCACGAGTACGGCCACAACCTCGGCCTGCCGGACCTGTACAGCACCACCGGCGGCGACAACAGCGTCAACTTCTGGTCGCTGATGTCCTCCGGCTCCTACCTCGGCAAGGGGCCGAACACCACCGGCGGCTACCCGGGCGACCTCGACGCCTGGAGCAAGCTCCAGTTCGGCTGGCTCAACTACGACGAGGCGCAGGCCGCCACCCGGTCCAGCCACGCCCTCGGGGTGAGCAGCTACAACACCGACCAGGCCCAGGCCGTCCTGGTCCACCTGCCGGACGGCACCACCAGCACCGACCTCGCCGACCCGTACGAGGGCGGCAGGCAGTGGTGGAGCGACACCGGCGACAACCTCGACAACTCCCTCACCCGGGACGTCGACCTGCGCACCGCCGCCGGACCGGCCGCCCTGGACGCGGCGGTCTGGTACGACACCGAACAGGACTACGACTTCCTCACCGTCGAGGCCACCACCGACCAGGGCAAGCACTGGACGGCACTGGGCGGCACCGTGGACGGCTCGCCGATCGGCAACACCACCGCCAACACCCCCGGCCTCAGCGGCAGTTCGGGCGGCTACCGGAAGCTGCACATCCCGCTGGACGGCTACCTCGGCCAGCAGGTCCGGCTGCGCGTCCACGCCACCTCGGACGGCAACACCCACGGCCGCGGCGTACTGGTCGACGCCGTGCAGCTGACCGCCGGCGGCACCGTGCTGTTCGCCGACGGCGCCGAGAACGGCACCGGCGGCTGGACCGCCACCGGCTTCACCGTCATCACCGGCCGCACCGCCGTCAAGCAGCACCCCCGCGCGTACATCGCCGAGAACCGCCGCTACACCGGATACGGCGCGTTCCTGAAGACCGGCCCGTACAACTTCGGGTACACCGGCGTCACCGGCAAGGCCAACGTCGTCGACACCTACCCGTACCAGGAGGGCGTCCTGCTCTGGCTGTGGGACACCTCCTACGGCGACAACAACACCAAGGACCACCCCGGCGGCGGGCTGATCCTGCCGATCGACGCCCACCCGGCGCCGATCCGCTTCGCCGACGGCACCCTGGTCAACGGGCGGGCGCAGACCTACGACGCGACGTTCTCGCTCAAGCCGACCACGCCGTTCACCCTGCACAAGGGCGGCGTCGCGGTGCGGATCCCGTCCGAGCCGGCCGTCCCGGTGTTCAACGACCACACCGGCGTGTACGCCGACCCGGCAACCCCGCAGCTCTCGGTGAAGGTGCCGGACACCAACACCCGGATCGAGGTCGTCCGGGAGTCCCAGGGCGGGCGGATCACCACCGTGCGGGTGGGGCCGGCCTCCTGAGGCACGACCGGACCACGACCGGACCACGGTCGGACACCACCGAGCACAACTGATCCACGACCGTCCGGGTGCGGCCCGCCGGATCGCACCCGGACGGCGAAGGCCCCGGTTCCCTTCCGACGAAGGGAACCGGGGCCGTTCCGTGCCCCGCCCACCGCACCGGGCGGGCGCACGTCCCGCCCGGGCAAGGGCCGTTCGGCCGTCGGCGACCAGGGAGAGGGCCGAGTTCGGCCGGCGGCGACCTGGGCAAGGGCCGTTCGGCCACCGGTGGCCCGGCCGCAGACCGAAGCCCGGCGGGGCGCCCCGCCGGGGCCCCGCCGGGCAGCGCGAGAACCCGGTCGGACGCGGCCCTCGTGAGGTTCCCCGCCGCGTCCGACCGGGCGCGTGACGGCGAGGGTGTGCCCCTCGCCCGTTGGATGCCGCACCGCCCCGCGTGGGAACAGCGGGACGGTACGGCGGTCCGTGCCGGCCGGCCGCGGGGTGCGCCCCCGCGGCCGGCCCGTACCCGGAGTCAGGCCTCCGGGAAGTGGCAGGCCGCCTGCCGGCCGCCCGCACCGGCGATCTGCAGCAGCGGACGCTCCGTCCGGCAGACCTCCTGCGCCTTCGGGCAGCGCGGGTGGAAGGTGCACCCGGACGGCGGGTTGGCCGGGCTCGGCGGGTCGCCGAGCAGCACGATCCGTTCCCGGGCCCGCTCCGCCGCCGGGTCCGGCAGCGGCACCGCGGACAGCAGCGCCCTGGTGTACGGGTGCGCGGGGTTGCCGTAGACCTCGGCCTTGTCGCCGATCTCGACGATCCGCCCGAGGTACATCACCGCCACCCGGTCGCAGACCCGCTTGACCACCGAGAGGTCGTGCGCGATGAACACGTACGCCAGGCCGAGCTCCCGCTGGAGCCGTTCCATCAGGTTGACCACCTGGGCCTGGATGGACACGTCGAGCGCGGAGACCGGCTCGTCGGCGATGACCAGCCTGGGCGAGGTGGCGAGCGAGCGGGCGATGCCGATGCGCTGCGCCTGGCCGCCGGAGAACTCGTGCGGGTAGCGGTCGATGTGCTCGGGGATCAGCCCGACCAGGTCCATCAGCTCGCCGGCCCGCCGGCGCGCGTCCGCCGCGCTCGAACCCTGGATCAGCATCGGCTCGGAGATGATCCGGGCCACCGTCTGCCGGGGGTTGAGCGAGGAGTACGGGTCCTGGAAGACCATCTGCAGGTGCCTGCGGTACGGCCTCAGCCGGGCCTGCGGGAGCCCGCCGATCTCGGTGCCGTCGAAGGTGACGGTGCCCGAGGTCGGGTCGAGCAGCCGGACGATCATCCGCCCGGTGGTCGACTTGCCGCAGCCGGACTCGCCGACCAGGCCGAGCGTCTCGCCGCGTCCGACGTCGAAGCTGACGCCGTCCACGGCCCGGACCGGGGGGCCGGGGCGGCCGGTGCGCCCGCGCCGGCCGGGGAAGGTCTTCACCAGGTCCCGTACGGACAGCAGGGTGTCGGTCATGGCCGTGCTCCTTCCGGCACCAGCGGCAGGTGGCAGGCGGCCTGGTGGCTGGGGGCGAGCGGGCCGAGCAGCGGGCGCTCGGCCCGGCAGCGGGCGTGTTCCTCGGCGGACGCGGCGGTGGTGCGGGCGCAGCGCGGGGCGAAGGAGCAGCCGGGGGCGGGGGCGATCAGTGACGGCGGACTGCCGGGGATGGCCCGCAGCGGGGCGTCGTCGGTGTCGTCCAGCCGGGGCAGCGAGTCCAGCAGGCCTCGGGTGTAGGGATGCGCGGGGGTGGCGAACAGCCGGTCCACCGGCGCTTGTTCGGCGGCCCGGCCGCCGTACATCACCAGCACCTCGTGGGCGACCCGGGCGACCACGCCGAGGTCGTGGGTGATCATGACGACGCCGAGGCCGCGCTCCTGCTGGATGCGGGCGATCAGGTCGAGGATCTGCGCCTGGACGGTGACGTCGAGGGCCGTGGTGGGCTCGTCGGCGATCAGCAGCTCGGGCTCGCAGGCGAGCGCCATGGCGATCATGACGCGCTGGCGCATGCCGCCGGAGAACTGGTGCGGGTACTCGTCGACCCGGCGGGCCGGCTCCGGGATGCCGACCTCCGCCAGCATCTCGACCGCGCGTTCGCGGCCGGCCTTGCGGGAGGCCCTGAAGTGCACCCGGTAGTGCTCGGCGATCTGCTCCCCGACGGTGTAGAAGGGGTGCAGGCTGGACAGCGGGTCCTGGAAGATCATCGCGATCCGGCGGCCCCGGACGGCGCCGAGTTCGCGCTCGCCCAGCCCGTTCAGCTCCTGCCCGTTCAGCCGGATCGAGCCGGTGACGGCGGCGCCGCGGTGCAGTCCCATGACGGCCAGCGAGGTGACCGACTTGCCGCTGCCGGACTCGCCGACCAGGCCGAGCGTGCGCCCGGCCCCGACGGTGAAGGAGATGCCGTCCACCGCCCGGACGACGCCGCGGGGCGTGTCGAAGGAGACCCCGAGGTCCTCGACCTCCAACAGTGCGGTCATCAGTACCTCACTCTCGGGTCGACGAACGCGTAGAGCAGGTCGACCAGCAGGTTCGCCGCGACGATGAAGAAGGCCGCGAGCAGGGTGACGCCGAGGATGACGGGCTGGTCGGAGCGGCCCAGGCCGTCGTAGAACAGCCGGCCGACGCCCGGCAGGCCGAAGATGGACTCGGTGATGACGGCACCGGCCAGCAGCCCGCCGAGGTCCATGCCGAAGATGGTGAGGATCGGCGTCATCCCGGCGCGCAGTCCGTGCTTGACGGTGACGGTCCGCGCCGGCAGGCCCTTGGCCCGGGCGGTGCGGATGTACGGTTCGGCCATCGTCTCGATCATCGAGTTGCGGCTCTGCCGGGCGTACATGGCCGCGTACAGCAGGGCCAGCGCGATCCACGGCAGCAGCAGGTTGGAGGCCCACGCGAAGGGGTTCTCGCCGAACGCGTGGTACGCCGGGTAGGGCAGCAGCCCGGCCGTGCGCACGACGCCCCAGATCAGCATGATCGAGGTGAAGTAGACCGGCAGCGAGGCGGTGCCGACGGAGAGCACCATCAGGGTCCGGTCGGTGACCCCGCCCTTGCGCAGCGCCGAGGTGACGCCGGCGCCCAGTCCGAGGAGCAGCCAGAGCACGGCCGCGCCGAGGGCCAGCGAGATCGAGACCGGGAGGCGGTCGGTGAGCAGGTCCCAGACCGGCAGGCCGTACTCGTAGGAGTAGCCGAGGCACGGGAAGCCGCAGTGCACGGCGCTGGGGCCGCTGCCGTAGTCGCGGCCGGCGAAGATGCCGCCCAGGTAGGCGAGGAACTGCTCCCAGACCGGCTTGTCCAGGCCCATCGCGGCCTTGACGTCGGCGAGCCGCTCGGGGCTGCAGGTCTTCCCGCAGGCCGCCGCGGCCGGATCGTTCGGCAGCAGGTAGAAGATGGTGAAGGTGATGGCGCAGATGGCGAGCAGGATGCCCGCCACGCCGAGCAGGCGGCGCCCGAGGTAGAGGATCACGACCGGCCTCCCCGGGGGTCGAGGATGTCGCGCAGCGCGTCCCCGAGCAGGGTGAAGGCGAGCACGGCGAGGAACAGGAAGACCGTCGGGATCAGGAAGTACGTCGGGTCGGTCTCGTAGTGGACGATGCTCTCGGCGATCATCTGGCCCCAGGAGGGCGTCGGCGGGCGGACGCCCACGCCGAGGTAGCTGAGCGCGGCCTCGGTGGCGATCATGCCGGGGATGAGCAGCGTGGTGTAGGCGATGATCGGGCCGGAGACGTTCGGCAGGATCTCCCGGGTGAGGATCCGCCAGGAGCGGGCCCCGCCGACCTTGGCGGCCTCGACGTACTCCCGGTGCTTGAGCGACAGGGTCTGTCCGCGCACCACGCGGGCGATGCCGGGCCAGGTGAACAGGCCGATGACCAGGGTGATCAGCAGGATCCGGTTGACGTCCCTGGCCACCGACATCATCGCGATCATGAAGATCAGCGAGGGGAAGGACATCGTGAGGTCCATCAGCCGGGACAACAGGGTGTCGGTCCGGCCGCCGAAGTAGCCGGCGGCGATGCCGGCCAGCGTGCCGGTGGCCACGACCACGGCGGTGGCGGTGAAGGCGATCAGCAGCGAGACCTGGCCGCCGTGCAGCACCCGGGCGAACAGGTCGCGCCCGGTGATCGGCTCGACGCCCAGCCAGTGCCGGGCCCCGATGCCGCCGAAGTCGCCCCGGGGCATGCCGCCCAGGTACGGGTCGACGGCGCGCTTGTCGAACTCCTCGGGGGACCAGCCGCCGAGCGAGCTCAGCGGTCCGGCCAGGGCGGCGGCGAGCAGCAGCACGCCGACCGTGATCAGGCCGAAGCGGGCCGACCCCTTCGCCCACAGCTGGTCCCAGACCAGCCGCCACGGGCCGCGTCCGGCGGCCTTCGCGGGGCCCGCCGCCGTGCTGTCCACGGCGGCGGGCTCAGTGGTGGTACTCATCGGTGCGGCCCCTCAGCCCTTGCCCTTGGCGGGGTCCTTGAGGCCGACCACGGCGAGGTCGATCATGCCGGCGTAGCCGGAGTTGCCGAACGCGCCGGCCACGTTGGTGCCGACCAGCAGCGGGCGGCGCTGCCACATCAGCGGGACGGCCGGGGCCTTCTTCATCAGGTCCTCGTCCAGCTGCTGCCAGGCCTTGTTGGCCTCGTTGACGTCCGTCATGGCCGCGATCTGGTCCATCCGGTCCATCGTGGCCTGGTCCTTGAACTGGCTGTAGTTGCCCTGGTTGCCCTTCTCCTTGATGGTGCGGCCGTCGAAGAGGAACGGCAGGAAGGTCGCACCGGACGGGTAGTCGGGGCACCAGCCGTTGATGGTCAGCTCGGGGGCGTTCTTGATGTCGCCGATGGTGTCGGCGAAGGCGGACGGGTCCACGGTGTTGACGGTGACCTGGACGCCGACCTTGGCCAGTGACTGCTGGATCGCCTCGGCGCGGGTCTTGTCGCCGAGCGAGACGGTGAGCCCGACCTTGAGGTCGGTCTTGCCCGCCGCCTTCAGCAGGTCCTTGGCCTTCTGCGGGTCACCGGCCGCCGGGATCTTCAGCGGGTCGGCCTTGACCCCGCCGGTCAGCGAGGGCGGCAGGAAGGAGGTCGCCACGTCGGTCACCGCCGGGCCGCCGAAGGCCGTCACCTGGGCCTCGCGGTCGACCGCCCACATCATCGCCTCGCGCACCTTGGGGTCGTCGAAGGGCGCCTTGGCGGTGTTCATGTAGAGCATGTCGGTGCAGCCGGTCTGCTCCGCCGCCATGCGGGACTTGACGTCCGCCTTGGGCAGCACCTTGGCGACCGACTCGTGCTGCATCCAGGGCATGTTGATGGCGTTGGCGTCGGCGCCGTCGCTGGCGATGATCCGGTCGTCGGCCTGGCCGCCCTTGATGCCCTGGGTGACCACGATCCGGTCCGGGTACGCCTTGCGGACGGTGTCGGTGGACTGGTCCCAGTTGGTGTTGCGGACCAGCACCAGCTGCTTGCCGCGGTCGTAGGTCTCGATCTTGTACGGCCCGGAGGAGAACACGTGCGAGTCGTACTGGGTGCCCTTCTCCTGGGACTGCGGCACCGGGGAGAAGGTCGGCAGGGTGACGGTGTCCGAGAACTCGGCGACCGGGCGCTTGAGGTGGAAGACGATGGTCCGGTCGTCCGGCGTCTCGATGCTCGCCAGGTGCTCGCCGCTCAGCGGGCCCTTGTAGTTCTCGCCGCCGGCCAGGTACTGGGCCGCGTAGTCGGGGCCGCCGGTGAGGTCCGGGGAGAAGGACCGTTCGACGTTGTACTTGATGTCGGCGGACTTGATCGGGCTGCCGTCCTCGTACTTGAGGCCGTCCTTCAGGGTGAACGTCCACACCTTGCCGCCCTCGGAGGACTTGCCCAGGTCGGTGGCGAGGTCCGGGACGATCTCGCTGCCGGCCGCGCCCGGCTCGGACTTGAAGGTGGTCAGCGTGCGGTAGAGCAGCCGGGTGCCGAAGTCCATGTGCGGCACCACCCAGTTGCGGGCCGGGTCGAGGTGGGCGAAGTCCTGGTTGGTGAGGACGGTGAGGGTGCCGCCCTTGACCGGCGTGCCGCCGATGACCGAGCCGGACTCCGCGCCCGGGCCCTTGCTGCTGGAGGGCGCGGCGTCGCCGCCGGTGTCGCTCTTGTCGTTCTTGCAGGCCCCGAGGCCGAGGGTGAGGGTGGCCGCGAGTGCCGCCGCGAGGGCGGCGTGGGTGCGCCTGGTCATGTGCAACTCCGCTGTGGGGGGCCTGCCGTGAAGCCCGTGGTCCACCCCGGCAGTGGTCCGGGGCCCGACCGGGAGGGCGGCCGTCAAGGCCTGGCCGCTCCGCGGTGTGACCCGTAACATAGTAATGTGAAATTGCACTGCACAAGAGGTGACGCCGCTCGTTACCGAGCTGTGTCCGTGCCGCACCTCCCCAGCCCCGCATAGGAGTTCACCGGTGACCACGCCCCAGACCGGCCTCCACACCGGAAGCCACGACCTCCCCGTCTCCCCCGCCCTCGACGCCTTCATGGCCACCCGGTGGGCCCCCACCCCTCTCCCCGCCGACCGGCGCGCCCCCGGCCACGACCGCCTGCCGGGCCGTCACGCCCGGCTCTCCGCCGCCTTCCCCGGCGAACGCCTGGTCGTCCCCGCCGGCCGCCTCAAGGTCCGCTGCAACGACCTCGACCACCGCTTCCGGCCGCACAGCGCCTACGCCTGGCTCACCTGCCTCACCGGCGAGGACCAGGCCGACCACGTGCTCGTCCTCGAACCGACCGGCCCCGCGGGCCACGAACCCGTCCTCTACCTGCGCCCCCGCTCCCCCCGCAGCGGCGGCCACGCCGCCGGCTCCGAGTTCTACCGCGACCGCCGCTACGGCGAGTTCTGGGTCGGCCGCCGCCCCGACCTCGCCGAGGCCGCCGCCCTCACCGGGCTGCGCACCGAACACCTCGACGACCTCGGCAAACTCCTCACCGGCCCCCAGCCGCCCACCCGCGTCCTGGCCGGCACCGACCCGCTCGTCGACGAGGCCACCGGACGGCCCGGCCCGCACGCCCGCGCCGACGGCGAACTCGCCGCCGTCCTCTCCGAACTGCGCCTGGTCAAGGACACCTGGGAGGTCGACCAGCTGCAACTCGCCGTCGACCACACCGTCACCGGCTTCCAGGACGTCGTCCGCGCGCTGCCCACCGCCCTGCACCACCCCCGCGGCGAACGCTGGATCGAGGGCGTCTTCGACCTGCGCGCCCGCGCCGAGGGCAACGGCACCAGCTACACCACCATCGCCGCCTCCGGCGCCCACGCCTGCGTCCTGCACTGGATCCGCAACGACGGCGCCCTCGACCCGGACTCCCTGCTCCTGCTCGACGCCGGCGTCGAGACCGACACCCTCTACGCCGCCGACATCACCCGCACCCTCCCGCTCAGCGGCACCTTCAACCCCGTCCAGCGCCAGGCCTACGACCTCGTCCTCGCCGCCCAGAGCGCCGGCATCGCCGCACTGCGCCCCGGCGCCCGCTTCCGCGACTTCCACCGCGCCGCCATGCGCGTCATCGCCGAAGGCCTCGCCGACTGGGGCGTCCTGCGCATCCCCGCCGAACAGGCCCTCGAGGACGACAACGGCCTCCACCGCCGCTACACCCTCTGCGGCAGCGGCCACATGCTCGGCCTCGACTACCACGACTGCGCCAGGGCCCGCGCCGACCGCTACCTCGACGGCGTCCTCGAACCCGGCATGGTCCTCACCGTCGAACCCGGCCTCTACCTCCAGCCCGACGACGAGACCCTCCCCGTCGAACTCCGCGGCCTCGGCATCCGCATCGAGGACGACCTCGTCATCACCCCGGACGGCGCCCACCTGATGTCCCACGCCCTCCCCAGGACCGCCCCGGACATCGAGTCCTGGATGTCCGACCTCCTGCGCTGACCACCCCGGCGGGGGGGGGGGAGCGAAGCTCAGGCCACCTTGACCGTCCGCTCCCCCTGCCGGACGGTGACCTCCACCTCGCCGCCGATCGCGGCGGCGTAGGCCCGCAGGTTGTCCAGGCTGTCCACCTGCCCGTGCTCGATCTGCGAGACGCGCGCCTGGCTCACGCCCATCAGCCCGGCCACCTCCTTCTGCGTCAGGCCGGCCGCCTTCCGGAGCTCCGCCAGCTCGTACCCGCGGATCCGGGCCAGCGTCTCCCTCCGCATCCGCGCCCGTTCCGCCTCCGCTTCCGGAGACGCCAGCCACGGGTTGACACGTTGGGCCTCGGCCCAGACCTCAGTCCAACTACGGCCCTTCATGCGCGCGCTCCCTTGTCCTTCTCATCGATGTACTGCTCATAACGCGCTTCCGCCAACGGGATGTTGGTCTCGTACCATCGGGACCACTCGCCGTCCTTGTCACCGGCGACAAGGATGATCGCCTCCCGTTCGGCGTCGAAGACGAAAAGCATCCGGATCTCCGAGCGACCCGCCGAGCCGGTCCTCAGTTCCTTGAGATTGTGCAATCTGCTCCCATGGATCCGGTCCACCAACGGTCGCCCCAGCAGCGGCCCCCGGCGTGCGAGGACATTGACGGCATCGGCAATCTGGTTCGCCGTATTCGGATCATTGACACAGATGTCCAGGAACCAGTCGTTCACCGGACCAACCAGCGTGATCTCCCACATACGAACGACATTAAGTCGGCCCTTATACGCTACCGCGCGCTTTCCCGCCCGATCCACCCCCGCGGGGGACGACACCCCCGGGCCTCGCACGCGCTGGGCGCACTACCCCCGCGCGGAGTGCCAGAGGCGGGCGACGATGTCCGCCGCCGGGCCCGGGCGGGTGAGGCGGTGGGCGGTGCCGGCCCAGAGGTGCATGGCGGTGGTGTCGGCGTCGCTGGTGGCGGCCACGCGCAGCGGGCGGGTGAGGTGGTGCACCTCGGGGTAGGCGGGCGGGGCGTACCGGCCGTAGCGGTCGATGAAGTCGTTGCGCAGGCCACGGGCCGGCCGGCCGGTGAAGGCGCGGGTGACGACCGTCTCCGGCATCGCGGTGAGCGCCGACCGGTGCGCGGCCGGGGCACCGGACTCGTCGGCGCGGAGCAGGGCCGTCCCCAGCTGCACCGCGACCGCGCCGGCCCGCAGCGCCGCCGCCACCGCCGGGCCGTCGCCGAGCCCGCCGGCCGCGATCAGCGGCAGCGCCGTCACGGCCCGTACCGCGGGCAGCAGGTCGAGCAGCGGCGCCCCGCCCGGTTCGTCCGCCACCCGGTGGGTGCCGCGGTGCCCGCCGGCCTCCGGGCCCTGCACGCACAGCGCGTCCATCCCGACCGCCTCGGCCGCCCGCGCCTCCGCGGGCGTGGTGACGGTGCCGACCTGGAGCGACCCGGCCGCGCGGACCGCCGCCGCCTCGGCCGCCGTCGGCAGCCCGAACGTGTACGAGACGACCGGCACCGGATCGGCCAGCAGCACGGACAGTTTGGCGTCCCAGTCGTCCCGGTCGGGCCCGATCTCCTCGGGGAGCGTCACGCCCCGGCGCCGGGCCTCGGGCCGCAGCCGCTCCCGGTAGGCGGCGACGGCGTCCCGGTCCCCGGGGGCGGCCGGGACGAACAGGTTCATCCCGAACGGCCGCCCGCTCAACGCCCGCACCTGCGCGATCTGTTCGGCCATCCCGGCGGCGTCGCGGTACCCGGCGGCGAGGAAGCCGAGACCTCCGGCCCGGTTCACCGCGGCCACCAGCTGCGGCGTGGACGCCCCGCCCGCCATCGGCGCGCCGATCACCGGCACGGCGAGTTCGTCGAGACGCACGGTCGTCGGGGGCACGGTCATCCGGGGCTCCTCCACACTCCTGCGGGTACGGACCGGCCCAGCCTATGCCGCGCCCCCGGACCCGACGGAGCCGACGGAGCCGACGGAGCCGATCTAGCGGATCAGCCCGCGGCCGCGCGCCTCCCGCACCGCCGCCGTCCGCGAGTCCACCCCCAACTTGGTGTAGATGTGCACCAGATGGGACTTCACGGTGGCCTGGCTCAGGTGCAGCCGCTGGCTGACCTGCTGGTTGGTCAGCCCGTCCGCGACCAGCCCCAGCACCTCGGTCTCCCGCGCGCTGAGCGCCGCCGCAGGCGTCCGCATCCGTTCGAGCAGCCGGTCGGCGACGCTGGGCGCCAGCGCCGAACGGCCGGCGGCGGCCGCCCGGACGGCCTGGGCGAGCTCCTCCGGCGGCGCGTCCTTGAGCAGATAGCCGGTGGCGCCGGCCTCCAGCGCGGGCAGGGTGTCGGCGTCGCTGTCGTAGGTGGTGACGACGAGGACGCGGGGCGCACCCGCCCGGGCGGTGATCGCGGCGGTGGCCTGGGCGCCGTTCATGGCGGAGCCCGGCCCGAACTGGAGGTCCATCAGCACCACGTCGACCGTGCCCTGCGCCGCCAGTTCGACGGCCCGTTCGGCGGTCGCGGCCTCGGCGACGATCTCGAAGTCCGGTTCGCCCTCCAGCACGGCCCGCAGTCCGGCCCGCACCACCGGGTGGTCGTCCGCCAGCAGCAGTCTGATCGCGGCCCCGCTCATGCCCCGCCCTCCGTCACCGGCAGCTGGACGGCCAGGGCAGTGCCCTCGCCGGGTGCCGACTCCACCGTGAAGGTGCCGCCGAGGGCCCTGGCCCTCGCCCGCATCGACGGCAGGCCGAACCCGCCGTCGCCGCCGGTACGGCCGGCGACCGCCGCCGGGTCGAACCCGGCCCCGTCGTCGAACACGTCGAGCGCCACCTCGTCCTCCATGTAGCTGAGCGTCACCTCGGCGTGCGAGGCCCCGGCGTGCCGGACGGTGTTGCCGAGTGCGGACTGCGCGATCCGCAGCAGGGCGACCTCCTGCGGCACCGGCAGCCGGACCGGGTCGCCGGACACGTGCAGTTTCACCGGGAGGCCGCTGTGCGCCGCCGTGGTGGCGCACAGCCGTTCCAGGGCGACCGGCAACGGGTCGCCGTCGAGGGCGGGCGGCGTGAGCGCGCGGACGAAGCGCCGGGCCTCGTCGAGGTTGTCCTGGGCGGCCTGCCGGGCCTGTTCGACGTACCCGGCGGCCGCGTCGGTGCGGTCGGGCAGGGCCCGCTGGGCGGCCCGCAGCAGCAGCTGGATCGAGCTGAGGCTCTGGGCGAGGGTGTCGTGGATCTCCCGGGCGAGGCGCTCGCGTTCGGCGAGCACGCCGGCGGTGTGGTGGGCGGCGGCGAGGTCGGCCCGGGCGGCGGTGAGTTCGTCGATGAGCCGGCGGCGTTCCTCGCTCTCCCGGTACAGCGCCTGGTAGCCGAGCACGGTGGCGGTGGCGACGGCCGCGCCGAGCGCGGGTCCGATGGCGGCGGCCACGTTGAAGGCGTGCTGGTGCCAGGACCACGCGGCGATGGCGGTGGCGGCGGTCAGCCCGACGGCGGCGAGCCCGGCGCGGCGCCCGAGCAGGTGCAGTTCGAGGAAGTACAGCGGAAAGGCCAGCCAGACCCCGTCCTGGGTGGCGAGGAGCACGCCCGCCCAGCTGACGCCGAGCAGGGCGAGCCAGAGCGCGGCGGCCCGTCGGGAACGGTGCACGGCCGCGGTCCTGGGGCCGACGGCGTAGACGGCGCCCATCGCGGCGGCGGAGGCGGCGACCGCCGCCGGGTCGCCGTCCCGGCCGGTCAGGGCGCGGGCGACGGCGAGGGCGAGCAGGCCCGCCACGAGCAGGTGCAGGCAGACCTGGAGGACGCGGGCGACGGGGGTGGTGCGGGAACGTTCGGTCGCCATCAGTCCAGCCTAGGTTCCGCGGCCGGGCCGGGCATCAATCAAAAGGTTGAACTCCGCTTCTGCCCTTCGATGCGGAGGATGCAATCCGGGGTGCGATGCCGGCGGGCCCCGTCCTCCGGGACGGTGGGAACGTCGCAGAATCAGCCGTGGACAGGAAGGACCGCCGTGTTCGTCGCCTGGAGGGATCTGGGGTTCGCCAAGGGGCGGTTCGCCCTGATGGGGACCGTCATCGTACTGATCACCGTGCTGGTCGGCCTGCTGTCCGGGCTGACGGCCGGGCTGGGCCGGCAGAACACCTCCGCGATCACCGGCCTGCCCGCGGACCACCTGGTCTTCTCCAGGCCCGCCGACGGGCAGCAGCTGTCCTTCACGGACTCCCAGGTGACGCCCGAGCAGTGGCAGGCCTGGGCACGTGAGCCCGGGGTCACCTCCGCCCAGCCGCTGGGCATCACCACGACCAAGGCCGCCGCGGGCACCCGCACCGCCGCGCTGTCCGCCTTCGGCGTCCCGGACGGCTCCGGACTGGCCCCGCAGGGCGCCGCGGTGGCCCCCGGCCGGGCGGTGCTCTCCCGCGAGGCCGCCGAGGACCTGGGCGGCCTCGCCCCGGGCGCCGACCTCACCGTGGCCGGCCACCACCTGCGGGTGGCAGCCGTGGACGGCGACGCCGCGTTCAGCCACACCCCGGTGATCTGGACCAGCCTCTCGGACTGGCAGCAGTTCGCCCCCGGCGGTGCCGGCCACGCCACCGTCGTCGCGCTCGGCACGGCGAAGGGGGCCGACCTCGGCGGCGCCGACGCCCGCCTCGGCACCGAGACCCGCAGCCGGGACGACGCCCTGGCCGCGATCGGCTCCTACACCTCCGAGAACGGCTCGCTGCAGCTGATGCGCGGCTTCCTTTTCGCCATCTCGGCGCTGGTGATCGGCGCGTTCTTCACCGTGTGGACGATCCAGCGCAGCGGCGACGTCGCGGTGCTGAAGGCGCTCGGCGCCTCGACCCGCTACCTGCTGCGGGACGCGCTCGGCCAGGCCGTCCTGCTGCTGGTGCTCGGCACCGCGGTCGGCACCGCCCTCGCGGCGGGCCTGGGCGCGGCGGTCGGCTCCGCGGTGCCCTTCGTCCTGGACGCCCCGACCGTCCTCGTCCCGGCCGTGGTCATGATCGCGCTCGGCGCGGTCGGCGCGGCCCTGTCCATCCGCCGGATCACCTCCGTCGACCCGCTGACCGCTCTGGGGAGCGCCCGATGAGTCTCCTGCTCGACCACGTCACCCTGACCTACCCGGACGGCGACGGCCGGCTCACCGCGCTGGACGACGTCTCGCTGACCGTCCCGAAGGGGTCGATCACGGCGGTGGTCGGACCGTCCGGCTCCGGCAAGTCCAGCCTGCTGGCGGTCGCCGCCACCCTGATCGCCCCGGACTCCGGCCGGGTGGTGGTGGACGGCACCGACACCGCCGGGCTCGGCCGGGCCGAACTGACGGCCCTGCGGCGCACCCGGATCGGCATCGTGTTCCAGCAGGCCAATCTGCTGCCCTCGCTCACCGCCGTCGAGCAGCTCCAGGTGATGGCCCACCTGGACGGCGGCTCCCCGCGCGCCGCGCTGCCGCGGGCGCTGGAGCTGCTGGCCGCCGTCGGCCTGCGCGACCAGGCCGCCCGCCGCCCGCACCAGTTGTCCGGCGGCCAGCGCCAGCGCGTCAACATCGCCCGGGCGCTGATGAACGACCCCACGGTGCTCCTGGTGGACGAGCCGACGAGCGCGCTCGACCACGAACGCGGCGCCGCCGTCCTGGACCTGATCGCCGACCTGACCCACCGCCGCGCGACGGCCACCGTGCTGGTCACCCACGACCGCACCCACCTGACGGCCGTCGACCAGGTCGCCGAGGTCCACGACGGCCGTCTCACCGTCCCGGCCCCGGCCTGAGCTACGCCTTCGCCGCCAGCACCTCGTCCACCACCAGCGTCACCGACGCCCCGATCGACTCCGGCAGGGTGAACGACTGCCCCGGGTGGTGGACGGCGTGCAGCCGGTACTCACCGTCCTGCGGGTCGGTGAGCACCATGACGCGCCGGTTCGTCCGGTCCACGATGACGTAGACGGGCACTCCCGCGGTGGCGTAGGCGAAGGGCTTCTTCGTGAGGTCGTCGCCGAAGTTCGAGGACGTGACTTCGAGGACGAGACGGAAGACCGCCGGGTCGTAGCAGTTGTACTCGATCAGGTGGTCGTCGATGTCGGCGTCGACGACCGACAGATCGGGCACGGCGTAGTCCGACGGCCCCTCCGGCAGCCAGATGCCGACGTTCTGCAGGACGTCGACCTCCACACCGTCGAGACCGGCCCCGAACAGCGTCCGCATGAGCCGGCTCAGCGACTTTCCGTGTGCGGCGTTCGGCGGCGGCGTCACGGTGATCTCGCTCCCGATGATCTCGACCCGGTAGCCGACGAACTGGTCAGAGATCAGATCGGCCACCTCGAGCAGCGTCGGCTGCTCGACGGGTTCTTCCACTGCTGCGGCGGACATGGATTTCCTCCTGACTGCCGATGTCGGGAAACATCATCGTAGAGCCGGAGCGCCGATCGCCGGCCGAGCCGACGCCTTCACCCAAACGGGTGGGTCTCCGCCCTAGCGGGCCCGCAGGCGCAGGGCCGGGCGCTCCTCCTCGACCGGCTCGCCCTGCCCGGCCCAGAGGGAGCGGACGTGGCTGAGGTGGCGCGTCATGCAGGCCTCGGCGGCCTCGGCGTCGCCGGCGATCATCAGGTCCAGCAGCTCCAGGTGCTCCTCGGCCGAGGAGGTCAGCTCGCCGCGCTCGTCGAGCCGGTTGAGCCCGTAGAGCCGGGAGCGCTTGCGCAGGTCGCCGACCACGTCGACGAGGCGGGCGTTGCCGGCCAGCCCGAGCAGGTCCAGGTGGAACTGGCGGTCGGCCTCCAGGTAGCCGATCAGGTCGTGCTTGCGCGCCGCCGCGACGATCGCCTCGGCCTGCGGGCGCAGCCGCTCCAGCTGCTCCCTGGTGGCCGTGCGGGTGACCCGGCCGACGGTCGGGACCTCGATCAGGGCGCGGATCTCGGTGTAGTCGTCGAGGTCGCGCTCGGTGAGCTCGGTGACCCGGAAGCCCTTGTTGCGGACGGCCTCGACCAGGCCCTCGCGGGCGAGGTCCAGCATGGCCTCGCGGACGGGGGTGGCGGAGACGCCGAAGTCGGCGGCGAGGGCGGGCGCGGAGTAGACGACGCCGGGGCGCAGTTCGCCGGAGATCAGGGCCGCCCGGAGCGCGTGGGCGACCTGGTCGCGGAGCCGCTCCTGCACGGAGATCAGAGTGCGGGATTTGAGGTCGGCCATGGTGTTCCTCCGGGTGGGTGCAGAACACCAGCGTACAATGTCACGTTACGTTGAGTGTGCAACAGTCCGTGATTCGGACGATCTGTCAGCGGCTGTCAACCTGCGCGAACACCGGCCGGAGCCCCGCGCGGCAGCGGCCGCGGACCGAAGCCCATCGTGGCAGCGGCCGCCGGCCCTGACAACGGCCGGCGACCCGCGATCTGCGCCACACCACCCGTGGCGCACCACCCACGGCGCACCGCCCACGGGCGCCGGGGGCCGGCCCGGCAGGGGATCCCTTCCCGCCGCACCGGCCCCCGGCTCCATGCCCCGGCCGCCGCCCGACACGGCCGGCCGGGGAGCCGCCACCGCACCGGCGGCTACCGGTGACCGCCACCACAGCGGTACACCTCCGCCGCGACGGCCAGGTCCTCCCAGGCCATCCCGACGCTCTTGAAGAAGCGCGGCCGGTCCACCGGCGGCGGCACCTCACCGCACACCAGTTCGGCCAGGTTCCGCACCCCGTCGAACGCGGCGCCGGCCAGCAGCAGGTCGCCGGCCTCCCGGGCCGCCACCGCCCGCGCCTCCACGTACAGTCCGGCCCGCCGGACCAGCACCTCGTCCACCTCCCGCGCCTGCGGCTCGTGCGAGCCGACGGCCGCGACGGCGGCGTGCGCGGGCACCAGGGCGCCGTCGAACAGCGGGGTGCGCGCGGTGGTGCAGCAGACCACCAGGTCCGCCCCGGCGACGGCCTCCGGGCCACCGACCGCGGCCGACAGCCCGAGCTCCCGCCCGTACGCGGCCAGCGCGGCCGCCCGTTCGGCGTTGCGCGCCACGACGGTGAGCCGGGTCAGCGGACGGACGGCGAGCAGCGCGTCCAGGTGCCCGTACGCCTGCGGCCCGGAGCCGAAGAGCACCAGGTGGGAGGCGTCCGGTGCGGCCAGCCGGCGCAGCGCGACGGCGGTGACGGCGGGGGTGCGCAGCGCGGTGAGCGCGGCGCCGTCCAGCAGCGCGAGCGGCTGCAGGGTGGGCCCGTCGAGCAGCAGGTAGCTGCCGGTGATCCGGGGCAGCCCCCGGCCGGGGTTGGCCGGCGCGACCCCGGCGATCTTGACCCCGGCGTACGGCCCGGCCGCGGCGGGCATCATCAGCAGCTCGCCCGCCGGGACGGGGACGGCCGAGCGGGCCGGGGCTGCCTCCGGGTCGAACCCGTCGAGCAGCACCCGTTCGAGGGCCGCCACGGCCCCGGCGGGGGTGAGGCCGCCGACGCCCGGCACGGCGTACCGGAGCGGCTCGGCCGCCGTGCCGGGCAGCGTGTCGCGGTCGTCCGCGGTCACAGCAGGAACCCCGTGCCCAGGTCGTCGCCGGGCTCGAGGACGAAGCCGTGCTCGCCGGTGCGGTGCGCGGTGCCGGTGACCTCGGTGACGACGCCGTCGCCGAACGGGTCGCCGCCGGGCAGGTGGCGGCCGGTGAAGACGGTCCCGATGACGGACTCGTGCCGCAGCTTTTCCCCCGGCGCGAGCCGCCCCTCGGCGGCGAGCACCGCGAGCCGGGCGGAGGTGCCGGAGCCGCAGGGCGAGCGGTCGATCTGCCCGTCGGCGAAGACCGTGACGTTGCGCTGGCTCAGCACCCCGTCCGCGGAGGGGAGTTCGTCGTGGAGGATGACGCCGTAGACGCCGGACAGGCGCGGGTCGGTCGGGTGCGCCACCGCCTCCGAACCGGCCAGCAGGTCCCTGATCTCCCGGCCGGCGGCGGTGAGTTCGGGCAGCTGCCCGGGCTCCACCGACAGCCCGAGGGCGGCGGCCGGGACGGAGGCGTAGCAGGCCCCCGAGTGCGCCACCGCGACCTCGACGGTGCCCCGCGAGGTGGCCAGCGGCAGCTTCAGCGCGCTGACCCGGGTGGGGACGTTGCGGAAGGTCACCCCGGTGGTCCGCCCGGCGGCCCGGTGCACCAGCGCGGTGACCCGCCCGGACGGCACGTCGATGCGCACCCGCGCCACGCCGTCGGCGGGGGCGGGGACCAGCCCGGAGTCGACCGCCCAGGCGCCGAGGGCGATGGTGCCGTGCCCGCAGGCCGTCGAGTAACCGTCCTTGTGCCAGAACAGCACCCCGAGGTGCGCCTCGTCGTCGTCCGGCGGCACCAGGAAGCCGCCGTACATGCCGGGGTGGCCGCGCGGCTCCCGGCTGAGCAGCTGCCGGACGTCGTCGAGGGCGCTCGGCCGGGGGGCGGTGGCGCTGCCGCCCGCGCCGAGCGCGATGGCGCGGCGCTCGGCGACGCCGTCCCCCGGGATCACCGGGGCGCCGTCCAGCACGATCCGGAACGGCTCGCCGGCCGCGTGGTAGTCGACGGTGCGGACGAACATCACGCGCCCCCGCCCGGAAGCACGCTGACGGTGCGGCTGACGGTGTAGAAGTCGAGCGCGGCCTGGCCCTGTTCGCGGTCGCCGTGGCTCGCGCCCTTGGCACCGCCGAACGGCAGGTGGAAGTCGACCCCGCTGGAGGGCGCGTTGACCCGGATCATGCCCGCGTCCAGCCGGTCGGCCGCGGCCAGCGCGACGTCCAGGCTGCCGGTGTGCACCGAGGTGGAGAGGCTGTGCGGGGTGTCGTTGGCGAGCGCGATCGCCTCGTCGAGGTCGGCCGCGGCGTGCAGCAGCGCGATCGGGCCGAAGAACTCCTCGCGCGCCAGCGGGTGTTCGGCCGGCACGTCGGTCAGCAGGGCGGGCTCGACGTACCAGCCGTCCCGCTCGGGCGCCCGGCCGCCGGTGAGCAGGGTGGCCCCGGCGGCGGTCGCGGTGGCGACGGCGCCGGTGAGGCGGTCCCGGGCGGCGGCGTTGATGACCGGCCCGCAGACGCTGTCGTCGACCAGCTCCAGAGCCTTGACCAGGGCATCGCGCAGTGGCTCGTAGGCGGCGCCGACGGCGATCACCCGGCTGGTGGCGGTGCACTTCTGCCCCGCGTAGCCGGCGACGGCCGCGGCGATGTGGTTCGCGGCCAGGGCGATGTCGGCGTCCGGCAGCACCAGCGCGGCGTTCAGCCCGCCGAGTTCGGCCTGCACCGGCACGCCGCGTTCGGTGGCGGCCCGCACCACGGCCCGGCCGACTCCGGTCGAGCCGGTGAAGGAGACCACGTCCGCCGCGTCGACCAGGGCCGCGCCCTCCTCGGCGCCGCCCGGCAGCACGGTGAACACGTCCGCGGGGAGCCCGGCCGCCGCGACCAGCTCGGCCAGCCGCAGCGCGCAGGCGGTCGCCTCGGGGGCCGGCTTGAGCACCGCGGTGTTGCCGACGGCGAGTGCCGGTGCGGCCTTCCAGGTGGGGATCGCCAGCGGGAAGTTCCACGGCGCGATCAGTCCGGCCACGCCGTACGGGCGGCGCCGGGTGAGCAGCAGCCCGGGCCCGGCGGCGGTCTCGTGGACCGCCCCGGACGGCGTGAACGGCGCCTGCGCGTAGTAGCGCCAGATCGCCGCGGTGCGGGCGACCTCGCCGCGTGCCTCGGCGAGCGGCTTGCCGACCTCGCGCACGATCAGTGCGGCCAGCTCGTCCGCGTGCGCCTCGACCGCGTCGGCGATCCGGCCCAGCGCCGCCGATCGCGCGCCGGCGCCGGCCGCGAGCCAGCCGGGCTGCGCGGCCGCGGCCCGCCCGACGGCGTCCCGGACGGCCTGGGCCCCGGGCTCCTCGACGGCGACGACGAGGTCCGCCGGATCGGCGGGGTTGTACGAGGTGATGGTCACGACTGGCAGCCCTTCGGAGGTGGTTCGGCCGGCGCCGGGGCCGCGCGTCGAGGGCGGCAGCGGCGGGCGGGGTCAGAGCAGGAAGCCCGCGGGGAACGGGTCGCTCGGGTCGAGGAAGTACTGGGCGGTGCCGGTGACCCAGGCCCGCCCGGTGACGGTGGGCACCACGGCGGGCCGCCCGGCCACCTCGGTCTCCTCGACCAGGCGCCCGACGAAGGTCGTCCCGATGAAGGAGTCGTTGCGGAAGTCGCGCCCCAGCGGAAGTTCCCCGCGCGCGTGCAGCTGCGCCATCCGCGCCGAGGTGCCGGTGCCGCAGGGCGAGCGGTCGAACCAGCCGGGGTGGATGGCCATCGCGTGCCGGGAGTGCTCGGCGGTGGAGCCGGGGGCGAGCAGCTGGACGTGGTGGCAGCTGTGGATGGAGGGGTCCTCCGGGTGCTGCGGCCGGTCGGGGCTCGCGTTGATGGCGTCCATCAGGGCCAGCCCGGCGTCCAGGATGTCCTGCTTGCGCTCGCGCTCGAACGGCAGACCGAACTCGGCGAGCGGCAGGATGGCGTAGAAGTTGCCGCCGTACGCGAGGTCGTAGCCGACGGTGCCGTACCCGGGGACGTCGACCTTGCGGTCCAGGGCGACCGAGTAGGACGGCACGTTGCGGATCGTCACCGCCTTGGCGGCGCCGTCCTCGACGTGCACCTCGGCGATCACCAGTCCGGCGGGCGTGTCCAGCCGCACGGTGGTGACCGGTTCGACGACGGGCACCATGCCGGTCTCGACGAGCACGGTGGCGACGCCGATGGTGCCGTGCCCGCACATCGGCAGCAGCCCGGAGACCTCGATGTAGAGCACCCCGAAGTCGGCGTCCGGCCGGGTCGGCGGCTGCAGGATCGCGCCGCTCATGGCGGCGTGGCCGCGGGGCTCGTACATCAGCAGGGTGCGGAAGTGGTCCAGGTGCTGCTGGAAGTGCACCCGGCGCTCGGCCATGGTGGCGCCGGGGATGACGCCGAAGCCCCCGGTGACGACCCGGGTCGGCATGCCCTCGGTGTGCGAGTCGACGGCGTGGAACACGTGACGGCTGCGCATGGCTTACGACTCCCGTCGGGGTGGGACGTACGGACGGCGCGGACGGCACGACCGTACGGCTTGGTGGGTGGGGGGTCGGGCCGGCTGCCCCCGCAGCCGGCCTGGTGACTGCGTCCTGCTACGCGAGGCCCTCGGCCAGCGCCTTCTCGGTGGCCGCGCGGACGGCCGCCTCGATCTCCGGGGTGAGCGGCTGGCGCGGGGCGCGCACCGGGCCGCCGGGGCGTCCGGCGATGTCCATCGACAGCTTGATCGCCTGGACGAACTCGGTCTTGGAGTCCCAGCGCAGCAGCGAGTGCAGCGACTTGTACAGCGGGAGCGCGGTGTCCAGGTCGTGCGCGACGGCGGCCTTGTAGAGCGCGACGCTGGCCTCGGGCAGCGCGTTCGGGTAGCCGGCGATCCAGCCGACCGCGCCGGCCAGGGCCAGCTCCAGCAGCACGTCGTCGGCGCCGATCAGCAGGTCCAGCCCGGGGGCCAGTTCGGCGATCTCGTAGGCCCGGCGGACGTCGCCGCTGAACTCCTTGACCGCGACGATCGAGCCCTCGCCGTGCAGCTGCGCGAGCAGTGCCGGCACGAGGTCGACCTTGGTGTCGATCGGGTTGTTGTAGGCGACGATCGGCAGGCCGGCCCTGGCGACCTCGGCGTAGTGCGCGCGCACGGAGGAGTGGTCGGCCCGGTAGGCGTTCGGCGGCAGCAGCAGGACGGATCCGGCGCCGGCCTCGGCGGCCTGCTCGGCCCAGCGGCGGGACTCGGCGCTGCCGTACGCGGCCACGCCGGGCATGACCCGGGAGCCGTCGCCGGCCGCCTCGACGGCCACCTCGACGACGCGGGCGCGCTCCTCGGCGGTGAGCGTCTGGTACTCGCCCAGCGAGCCGTTGGGGACGACGCCGTCGCAGCCGGACTCGATGAGCCAGCGGACGTGCTCGGCGTAGGCGTCGTAGTCGACGGAGAGGTCCGGGCGCAGCGGGATCGTGGTGGCGACCATGACGCCGCGCCAGGGGCGGGGGGTGTCGTTCGGGGTGATGGACACGGTGAGCTCCTTGGTGAGGTGTGACATTTTATTAGACGGGCGGGGCCGGAGACAAGGGTCCCCGGCCCGCGCGTTCGACGACGGGCTACGCGCCGGCCGGGCCGGCCTCTCCCGGATCCCCGCCGGGCCCCGCGGCCAGCTGTGCCAGCGGCACCGGGCAGGCCAGCGGGCGGCGGTCGGCCCCGGGCTCACCCGAGCCGGAGAGGCAGGCCACGGCCGGACCGCACATCCGGCCCTGGCACCACCCCATCCCGGCCCGGGTGAGCAGCTTGACGGTGCGCGGATCGCCCGCGCCCAGCTCGTCCACGGCCTCCCGGACCCGCGCCACCGGGACCTCCTCGCACCGGCAGACCTCGGTCTCCGGTGTCAGCCAGCCGGTCCAGCCGGGGCCGGGGCGGTGCGCCGCGGCCATCAGCTCGGCGAAGTCGCGCAGCCGGGACCGGCGGCGCAGCAGGGCCGGCGCCGGAGCCCGGTCGGCCACGGCGTGCGCGGCGAGTTCGCCCTCGACGATCGCGAGGTCCGCGCCGCCGACGCCGTTGGTCTCGCCCGCCGACCAGAGCCCGGGCACGGTGGTGCGCAGCCGGGCGTCGACCCGCAGCGCGACCGCGCCGTCGGGGGCGGTGCGGGTGGCCGCGCCCAGCTCGGTCGCCAGGTCGATCTGCGGCAGCAGGCCGTGGCCCACGGCGACGGCGTCGCAGTCGATCCGGCGCCCGGTGCCGGGCACCGGACGCCAGTCGGCGTCCAGCCGCGCCACCGTGACGGCGGTGACCCGGTCGGTCCCGTGCGCCTCGACGACGGCGCTGCGCGGCCGCAGCCGCACGCCGTGGCGCAGCAGCGCGCTCCCGTGCCCGGCGCCCTCGACGAGCTTGGCGGGGACGGCCGCCAGCACGCCGGGGCGCCGGGCGTAGCCGAGGTAGGCGGTGGCCTCGACCACCGCGGGCACCTCGGCCCCGGCGGTGACCAGCGAGGACGCCGCCGCGAGCAGCAGCGGGCCGCTGCCGGCCACCACGATCCGCCGCCCGGGCAGCACCAGCCCGGACTTGAGCATGGCCTGGGCACCGCCCGCGGTGACCACCCCGGGCAGGGTCCAGCCCGGGAAGGGCAGCTGCCGCTCGTACGCGCCGGTCGCCAGCAGCACGGCGGCGCCCCGGACGGTGGTCCGGTCGGCCGACTCCGGCCCGCGCGAGACGTGGGCGGCGAAGCCGTCCCCGGTGCGCTCCAGCGCCCACACCTGGTGACCGGTGCGCAGCCGCACGCGGCCGGCCTCCTGGTGGGCGGCGAGCCGGCCGGCCAGGCCGGTGTAGACCGACCAGCCGTGGTGGAGGCGGTCCGGGCGGGCGGCGCCGAGCCCGGGCGCGGGGTGCCGGTAGTACTGGCCGCCGGTGTCGTGCCCGCCGTCCAGCAGGGCGCAGTGCAGCCCGAGGTCCGCGGCGGTGACGGCGGCGGCGAGGCCGGCCGGCCCGGCGCCGACGACCACGAGGTCGTAGCGCGGGGGCTCCCCGGCGGCGGTGGACCGGTCAGACGGCGAGGTTGGCACGGCCGTTGCCCTCCTGGGTGGTGACGGTGGTGCCGGGCTCGGCGGGGAGCAGGCAGGTGCGCTGGTTGGGGCGGCCGTCGACGGTGGCCAGGCAGTCGAAGCAGGCGCCGATGCCGCAGAACGCCCCGCGGGGGCGGCCACCGATCCGGGTGGTGCGCCAGGCGAGTACGCCGTCGGCCCAGAGCGCGGCGGCGATCGACTGCCCCGGCAGGGCGGGGACGGGGCGGCCGTCGAACTCGATGTGGTGGTCGGGGCCGGGCTCGGCCCCGACCAGTTCGGCGGGGGTGCGGCGGCGCATCGGCGGCTCCTCCGTTTCGGTGGCGTTCGGGTGGTCGGGGAAGGGGGGGCGGGCGTCGGGCCCGGCGCGGCCGCTCACGCGGGCCCGGCCGTACGGGCCGGGCCGTACGGGCCGGGCGCGGCGCTCAGGCCCCGGCCGCGGACTCCGCCGGGAAGCGGTCCGGCCGGAAGGGCGTGAGGTCCAGCTCCGGCTGCTTTCCGGTCAGTTGTTCGCTGATCAGCAGCCCGGTGGCCGGGGCCAGCCCGATGCCGGCGCCCTCGTGGCCGCAGGCGTGGTACAGCCCGGGCACCCGGGGGTCCGCCCCGACGGCCGGCAGGTGGTCCGGCAGGTACGGCCGGAAGCCGCGGTAGGTGCGCAGCACGGTGACGTCCTCCAGCACCGGGAAGAGTGCGGCGGCCTGCCCGGCGAGCCGCCGCAGCACCTCCTGGGAGAGCGTCCGGTCGAAGCCGACCCGCTCCCGGCTGGCGCCGATCAGCACCGGCCCGCCGGGGGTGCCCTCCACCACGGCGGAGGTCTGCAGGGCGGCCGAGCCGCTGGCGACGTCGGCGACGTAGTCGGCGGCGTAGACCTTGTGCCGGACGATCCGCGGCAGCGGCTCGGTGACCAGCACGAAGCCGCGCCGGGGCATCACCGGCAGGTGCACTCCGGCCAGCCCGGCGAGCTCGCCGCCCCAGGTGCCGGCCGCGTTGACCACGGCGGGGGCGGTGAGCCGGCGCCGGTCGGTGCGCACGCCGCGCACGGCGCCGTCCGGCCCTCGGTCGACGGCGGTCACGGTCTCGCCGGTGAGCAGCTCGGCGCCCAGGCGGCGGGCCTCGCGCAGCAGGTGGGCGGCGGCGAGGGCGGGCTGGACCTGGGCGTCCTGCGGGTAGTGGAAGCCGCCGGCCAGGCCGCGGGCGAGGTGGGGCTCCAGCTCGCGCAGCCGCTCGGCGGGGACCTCCTCGGCGGTGACGCCGGCGGCGGTCTGCCCGGCGGCGAAGGCCCGCAGGGCGTCCTGTCCGGCCGGGGTGGCCGAGACGACCACGCCACCCTTGGGTTCGTACTCCACGGCCGGGCCGAGGTGTTCGGCGAGGTCGCGCCAGAGCCGGGTGCTGAGCAGGGCGAGGTCGAGTTCGGGCCCGGGCTCCTTGTCGGAGACCAGCAGGTTGCCCTCGCCGGCGCCGGTGGTGCCGCCGGCCACCGGCCCGCGGTCGACGACGGCGACGGCGAGCCCGGCGCGGGCGGCGTAGTAGGCGCAGGCGGCGCCGACGACACCGGCGCCGACCACGACGACATCCAGTGGAGGTCTCTGGGTCTTGAGCACGTCAGTAATATGTCACATGCCATCCACCCTGCCAAGACCGCCCCGCCGGAGTCCGCGACCGGCCCCGGAACCTGCCGGATCCGCACCGGAGCCGGGCCGGAACCGCTCCGGACCAGCGCGAAGGCCCCGGCCGCCGCGTCGGGCGGCGGGCCGGGGCCTCACGGTGCACTACCGGGTCCTGCGGCCCCGGATCAGGTGATGTCGTCGATCTGCTCGCCGCGTGCGGCGGGCACCGGGGCGCTCGCCGTCGGCGCGCTCGACGCCCGGACGGTCTCCACTCCGGCCACCGGCTGCACCGAGAGGTCCAGCGCCGAGGCCTCCTCGTCGCTCAGCCCGGCGTCGGGGTTGCGGCGGGCCTTGCGCCGGTCGTTGAACAGCGCGATCGCCACGGCGATGAAGTACAGCGCCCAGATCGGCGCGGCCAGGGTGAGCATGCTGACCGGGTCGGCGCTCGGCGTCGCGAAGGCCGCGAAGACCGTGATGGCCATGACCATCCCGCGCCACCAGCCGAGCAGCCGCTTTCCGGTGACCATCCCGACGACGTTCAGCATCACCAGCAGCAGCGGGAACTCGAAGGCCAGGCCGAAGACCAGCACCATCCGGGTGGCGATGTCGAGGTAGTCCTCGGGCGGCAGGATCGGCGTGGTGTTGTTCGGGGTGAACGAGATCAGCACGTCGACCGTGGTCGGGAGGACCAGGATCGCGCAGCCCACGCCCGCCAGGAACAGCGGTGCCCCGGCCGCCATGAAGATGATCGAGTACTTCTTCTCGTGCTTGTGCAGACCGGGCGCCACGAAGGCCCACACCTGGTAGAGCCAGATCGGCACGGTCGCGACCACGCCGGCCGTCAGCGAGACCTTGAGCATCCAGGTGAAACCGGCGGTCAGACCGATGTTGGAGACCTGGGCGCACTTCCCGTGGTACTGGCCCGCCGTCTCCGCGGTGCACCGCGGCAGCGGCTTCAGCAGGAAGTCCTCGAGCTGCTTGTGGTAGACCGCGGCGATGATCGTGATGACCACGATCGCCAGGACCGACTTGACCACGCGGTTCCGCAGTTCCCGCAGGTGGTCGGCGAGGGCCATCCGCCCCTCAGGATCCTTGGGCGCGTTCGACGCCTTGGAGAGCTTGCTCAACCCCGGTCCTCAACTCGTGCGTCGAGGCCCGCCGGTCGGCGGGCCTCCGTGGTCGCGTGCGTCACGTGCGCCGCGCTCAGTGCGGGCGGTCGCCGTCAGGCGCGGTGGCCCCCGCGGCCGGCTCGTTCACCGGACGGGCCGTCGCCGACGCCCCGGGGGCGGACTGGATGGTCCGCGCCGCGGCGCCGTCGACCTGCTGGGGCGCGGGCGCCGGGGTGTCCGCGGACTCGCCGTCCGAGCGCATCGCCTTGGCCTCGCTCTTCAGGATCCGCATCGACTGACCGAGCGAACGCGCCAGATCGGGCAGTCGCTTGGCACCGAAGAGCAGGACGGCGAATACCGCGACCACCACGATCGCGGTCATCGAGATGCGCATGTGCGACCACCTTCAGTCATGGCGGCCCGACGGGCCGTCCGCCGCGGATGCTAACCGCTGCGGATGACGCCACGACGACGGCCGCCCGAACAGGGACAGCGGCCCCCCTCGCAGGTGCAGGAGCCTCCTGAGAGCGTAACCCGCGCGCCCCCGCACGCAGCAGCCCCCGTACCGCCGACGCTTCCCGCCCCCGCCGGAGCGCGCTACCGGCCCGGTACCGCGGCGGCCAGCTCGCCCGCCGCGTCGGCCAGCGCCCGGGAGGCCGCGTCCACTCCCTCGGCCAGCGCCCGCACGGCCAGCCAGAGCCGGATCGCGAGGACCCCGAGGACCAACAGGCCCGCGGTGGCGAGCAGGACGGCGGCGACGAGCATCCAGGACATGGCCCCACCCTATCGGTGTGCTACCCCTCGGCCGGGACGAGCCGCATCGTGCGGACGCCGGCCCCGGTGAGCGCCGCGACGATCTTCTCCCCGGCGGCCTTGCGCACCGACGCCCCGCAGAGCGGGCAGCCGAAGCTGTAGTGCGCCTGGGCCGGGGTGCGGCCGAAGGTCAGCCGGAACTCCTCGGCCGGCAGCTCCACCTTCTCCCGGCACTCGGAGCAGTACACCTTGAATCTGGTCCCGGGTTCCACCGATCAGGCCCGCCCCTCCCCCTCGGCCGCCGTCCCCTCGTAGGCGGCCAGCGCGGCCAGCGCCGCCGAGCGCGCCTGCCCGGCCAGCTCCGGCGGCGAGACGATCCGGCCGTCCCGGCCCAGCCGCAGCGCCAGCGGGCGCAGCTGGGAGGGGTCGGCGCTGCGCAGGGTGATCCGCAGCCCGCCGTCCGGCAGCTCCTCGGCCCGGTCGTGGGTGTAGTACTCGGCCACCCAGCGCCCGCCCGAGGAGACCTCGACGACCACCTCGGGGTCGTCCGCGGAGGGGTTGACCAGCCCGCCGCTGAGGTCGCGCGGCTCGCGCCGGGGCGGGTCGGCCGGCACGTCCAGCACCCGGATCTCGGCGACCCGGTCCAGCCGGAACATCCGGTGGTCCTCGGAGGTCCGACACCAGGCCTCGAGGTAGGTGTGGCCCTCGGTGAGCAGCCGGATCGGGTCGACCTCGCGCTCGGTCATCCCGCCGCGCCCGTGCGAGTAGTAGCGCAGCCAGAGCCGGCGCCCTTCGCTGAGCGCGCGGTCGATGTCGGCGAACACGTGGCCCTCCGCCTCGAAGGTCACGCCGACCCTGGCGCTGCCGGCCGCGCTCTCCCCGGCCGCGTTCTCGATCTTGACGACGGCCCGGGTGAGCGCCTCCCGGTCACCGGCCCGCAGGCCGGGCAGGCCGGCCACCGCACGGGCGGCCACCAGCAGCGCGGTCGCCTCGTCGGCGGCCAGCCGCAGCGGCTGGGCCACGTCGTCGACGTTGTGCCACCAGATCCGCTCGCCGTCGGTGTCGATGTCGAGCAGGTCGCCGCCGCGGAAGCTGGTGCCGCACATCGGCAGCACGTTGAGGTCGCCGATCAGCTCGCGCTCGGAGATCCCGAACGCCCGGGCCACCTCGGCCACCTCGGCGCCGGGCCGCTCGCGCAGGTAGGTGACCAGCGACAGCATCCGCCTGGTCTGGTCGATCGCGTTGCTCATGCGTGGACCCCTTCGGTCACAGCGTCCAGCCCGGCCACGGCCCGCAGCCGGTCGATCACGTCGGCCCGCAGCTCCTCGGGGCCGAGCACCAGCACGTCCGGGCCGAACTCGGCGAGGTCCGCGCCGAGCCCGTTGCCGTACGGGATCTCCAGCTCGTCCCAGCGGTCGTCGACCCGCGTGCTGGCGAGCGCCTTGGTGCGCAGCGGGAAGCCGGCCCCCCGGCGGACCCGGACGGTCGCGGTGGCGGTGGCGCCCTCACCGGCGAACTTGGCGACGGTGGCGCGGACGTCCACGTGCTCGGGCACGGTGCCGAGGAAGGCCCCGCTCCTGGCCCGGACCTTGCCGGTGATCCGGCTGAGCCGGAACACCCGGGCGTCGCCGCGGTCGCGGTCCCAGCCCGCCAGGTACCAGTGCCCGCGCCAGCACTCCAGCGCCCACGGCTCGACGCTGCGCAGCTCGACGGCGGCGGCACCGGCCTTGCGGTACTCGAAGCTGACCGCGCGGCGGTCGCGGGCGGCGGTGAGCAGCGGCTCGAACGCGGCCTCCCGGGCCGGGATCCGCGGCTCCAGGGCGGTGCGGCCCTCGGGCTCGGCGAACGGCACGCCGGCCGCGCGCAGCTTCTGCAGCGCGCCGCTGGCCGCACCGGACATCTTGGCCTGCTGCCAGACCCGGGCGGCCAGGGTCAGCGCGGCCGCCTCCTCGGCGTCCAGCGCGATCTCGGGCAGCCGGTTGCGGTCGGCGCGGGCCAGGTAGCCGAGCTCGCCGTCCAGGGCGTTCTCGTCGACGTCGATCACCAGGCCGAGTTCGCGCAGGTCGTCCTTGTCCCGCTCGAACATCCGGTTGAAGGCGTCCTCGCTGCTGTTCTGCCAGGCCTCGCGGTACGCCTCGATGGATTCCCGCAGCTCCTTCTTGGAGAGCGGACGTCTGGTGTTCATCAGGCACAGGGCGAGATTCATCAGCCGCTCTGCCTTGGCGATCGCCATCGCTGACCCTTCCGGTGTGCCGCGCCGCGCGCGGGGTGTGCCCGCCGGGTGGTCGTCACCCGGCGGGACCGACCGTACCGGTCGCGGTACGCACTGCAAAAGCCGCCTCCGGAAACGCCCGTGGGCCGGGCCCCCGGAGGGGTCCGGCCCACGGGCGTGGCCGGGTCAGACGCCCAGCAGGTCGACCACGAAGATCAGGGTCGAGCCGGCCGGGATGGCCGGGGTCGGCGACTGGTTGCCGTACGCCAGGTGCGGCGGGATGACCAGCTCGCGGCGGCCGCCGACCTTCATGCCGACGACGCCCTGGTCCCAGCCCTTGATGACGCGGCCGCCGCCCAGCGGGAACTGGAAGGCGCTGCCACGGTTCCAGCTGGCGTCGAACTCCTCGCCGGTCGCGAAGGTCACGCCCACGTAGTGGACCTTGACGACCTGGCCCGGCTTGGCCTCCTCGCCGTCACCGACGACGATGTCGCGGATCGTCAGCTCGGTCGGGGCGTCGCCGACCGGGAAGTCGATCTCGGGCTTCTCGTTGAGGCTCACAGTCCCTCTTCTCGTATTCGCTTGCAGTCACGACCAAGCGGCGGGGGGGCCCCCCCCCCCCCCGCCCCCCCCCCCCCCGCGCGGGCCCCCCCCCCCCCCCCGGCGCGGCCCCCCCCCCCCCCCCCCAATACACCCCCACCCCCAGAAAAAAAAAAAAAAT
>NZ_JBIWPA010000005.1:0-43557 GCF_044768035.1 Kitasatospora sp. NPDC101176 | reverse complement strand
GGGGGGTTTCGTGTTGGGGCCCCGCGCCCCTTTTGGGTTTTGGGGGGGCCCCCCCCCCCGGGGGGGGGCCCCCCCCCCCGGGCCGGCCCCCCCCCCCGGGCCGGCCCCCCCCCCCCCCGTCCGGGTCCGGCCACGCGGCCGGACCCGAAGGTCACACGCACACCATTGTCACCCGAAAGTGGATCAGCCCTGACCCGCGTCGAGGATGTCGACCACGAAGACCAGCGGCGCGTTGGCCGGGATGTCGCCCTGGCCCTTGTCGCCGTAGGCCAGCGCGGCCGGGATCACCAGCTCGACCCGGCTGCCGACGGTCTGGCCGACCAGGCCCTGGTCCCATCCCTGGATGACCTGTCCGCCACCGACCGGGAAGGAGAACGCCTGGCCCTTGCTGAGCGAGGAGTCGAACATCTTGCCGTCCTTGAACAGCGCGCCGGTGTACTGGACGACGACCTTCTCGCCCTTCTCCACCTTCGGCCCGGTGCCCTTGATCAGCACGTGCGTCTTCAGCTCGGTCGGGTCGGCCGCGCCGGCCACCGGAGTGATGTCCGCGGGCTTCTTGCCGTTGTCCTTGACCTGCGGGAAGTCCGCCGGCGGCGGCGTCACGGTGCCGCTCACCACGGCGTCCGGCGCGTTGGCGTTGCGGATGTCGATCACGAAGATCAGGTCGTCCTTGGGCCCGATCGACATGTCGGACTTGCCCTGGGAGCCGAACGCGGCGGCCGGCGGGGCCACCACGAGGATCCGGCTGCCGGCCTTCTTCCCGAGCACGGCCTGGTCCAGCGCCGGGATCAGCGCGTCGGTGCCGGCCTGGAAGATCTGCTGCTTGCCGTTGTTGTCGTACGAGCTCGGGATGTCCTTGCCCGTGTTCCAGTCCTTGGCGGTGTAGTCCACCGAGGTCCAGGAGTTCTTGTCCACCTTGGCGCCGGTGCCCTCGGACAGCACCTTGACCACGAAGGAGCCGTCGGAGGCCTCGCCGGGCACCTGGATGTCGGCCTTCTTGCCGAAGTCACCGGTGATCGTCGGCAGCACCTTGGCGCTGTCCTTGATCGGCGGCACCGGGTCGGCGGTCGGCGTGGGAGGCGCGCTCTGGGCCGCGTCCGGCTTGGCCGCGGTGTCCGACTTGGAGCCGCCGTCCTTGTTCACCATGTAGAGCGTCACCGCGCTGCCGGCCAGCAGCACGGCCAGCACGGTGCCGAGGATCACGCCCAGGCGGCCCACGCCGGGCGGGTTCTCGTCGTACCCGGCCTCCGAGGTGTCACCCCGGCGCACCGTGGAGGCGAAGATCTGCGGGGTGTCGTCGGTCTTCGTCCCGCCCGTGGCACGCGGCCTGTCGCCGGGCTGCGCCCAGCCGGCCTGCTGCTTCAGGATCGACGGCGGGACGACGATCGACTCGCCGTCCCCCGGAAGCGGGCCGCCGGGGCGCGAGGCGGCCGGGTCACCCGCAGAGCTGTCGTTCGCCGCGGTGCCGGCCCCGCCCGGGCTCGGCGTCTTCTCAGTCATGACTCCCCATCCATCTCGCCACGAGGTCTTCCAGGTCTGCTCCCGGCGTCGTGAGCGCCGGTGTGCCGCCGCACCGTCCGCCCCGGACCTCGGCGCCGGGCGGCACCTGCCACAGTGCGAGGGCAGTATGACAGCTCAGGATGAGGGCGGACGCTTCGGTGTACGAGCGTCCGCCCAAGCGTACGGAATCCTGCGGGGGACTTCCTAGCGCGTCTCTGACAATTCCCGCCGGGCGTGCGACGCGAATGGTTCAGACACGCCCTAAACCGCTTCCAGAATGTCGATCACGAAGACCAGCGTGGAGTTCGCCGGCACCGAGCCCTGCGCCTGGTCCTTGTAGCCGAGCGCGGGCGGCACCACGAGTTCGACCCGGCTGCCGACGGTCTGGCCGACCAGCCCCTTGTCCCAGCCCTCGATGACGCTGCCGGTGCCGATCTGCACGGCCTGGGCGCCGCCGTGGGTCCAGGAGGAGTCGAACTGCTGGCCGTTGCTCCAGAGCACCCCGGTGTACTGCACCACCAGCGTCTGCCCGCTCTTGACCTGCTTGCCCTCACCCTTGATCAGCACCGCCTGCTGCAGGTCGGTGGGCGGCGCCTGCCCGGCCGGGACGGTGATCGTCACCGGGGCCTTGCCGTTGTCCTTGACCTGCGGGAGGGTCGCCGGCGGCTGGGTCATGGCGCCGGACAGCGTGGAGTCCTGCGGCAGGCTCTCCATGATGTCCAGCACGAACACCACGGTGTCGTTCTTGTCGACGCCGAGCTGGGTGCTGCCCTGGTCGCCGAAGGCCGCCGCCGGCGGGGCCACCACCAGCAGCCTGCTGCCGACCTTCTTGCCGATCACGCTCTGGTCGAACGCCGGCACCAGCTGCCCGCTGCCCGCCTGGTACAGCTGCGGCTTGCCGCCCGGGTCGTAGGAACTGGGCAGGTCCTTGCCGGTCGTCCAGTCCTTGGCCGTGTAGTTGACCGTCACCCAGTCGCCCTTGTTGACCGTCGACCGCTCGCCCTCGCTGACCGTGTTCACCACGAACTGGCCGCTGGGCTGCTGCCCCTCGGGGATGGTGATGGTGGCCTTGCTGCCGAACCCGCCGCCGGACAGGGTGGGCATCGGGGAGGCCTCGGTCACCGGCGCCGGCACGGTGGGCGGCGCACTGGCCGCGGACGGCGACGCCGGGCCGGCCGCCTTGGGCGAGCTGCTGCAGGCGACGGCCAGCAGCAGCGGCAGGGTGAGAAGCAAACCGGCGGTGCGGCGCACGGTGGTCCTTACTGTCGATCGAGGTCGGCCCTGACTCGACGGACAGCGTATGCCCGGACGGTGTCCGGCCCCGGTAGACACCACCACCGGGGCCGGACACCGCCCTGATCACGACCCGGGGGCTACATCCCGGCGATCAGCTTCTCGACGCGCTCGTCCACCGAGCGGAACGGGTCCTTGCAGAGCACCGTGCGCTGCGCCTGGTCGTTCAGCTTCAGGTGCACCCAGTCCACCGTGAAGTCCCGGCGCTGCTCCTGCGCCCGGCGGATGAAGTCCCCGCGCAGCCGGGCCCGGGTGGTCTGCGGCGGGATCGACTTGGCCTCGAAGGTCTTGAGGTCGGTGGTCACCCGCTGCGCCTGGCCCTTGCCCTGGAGCAGGTAGAAGAGGCCGCGACGGCGGTGGATGTCGTGGTAGGCGAGGTCGATCTGGGCCACCCGCGGGTTGGACATGCTCATCTGGTGCTTCTCGCGGTAGCGCTCGATGAGCTTGTACTTCATGATCCAGTCGATCTCGGTGGCCACCCCGTCCAGGTTCTCCGTCCGGACGGCCTCCAGGGTGCGGCCCCACAGGTCGAGGACGCGCGCGATGGTGCCGGTGTTGATGCCCTTGCGGTCGGCGAACTCCAGCGCCTTGCTGTAGTACTCCTCCTGGATGTCCAGCGCGCTGGCCTCCCGGCCGTTGGCGAGCCGCACCTGGTGGGTGCCGGTGAGGTCGTGGCTGACCTCGCGGATCGCCCGGATCGGGTTCTCCAGGGTGAGGTCGCGCATCACCACGCCCGCCTCGATCAGCCGGAGCACCAGGTCGGTGGCGCCGACCTTGAGCAGCGTCGTGGTCTCGGACATGTTGGAGTCGCCGACGATCACGTGCAGCCGGCGGTAGCGCTCGGCGTCCGCGTGCGGCTCGTCGCGGGTGTTGATGATGGGGCGGGAGCGGGTGGTGGCGGAGCTGACCCCCTCCCAGATGTGCTCGGCCCGCTGGCTGACGCAGTAGACCGCGCCGCGCGGGGTCTGCAGCACCTTGCCCGCGCCGCAGATCAGCTGGCGGGTCACCAGGAACGGGATGAGCACGTCGGCCAGCCGGGAGAACTCGCCGTGCCGGGCCACCAGGTAGTTCTCGTGGCAGCCGTAGGAGTTGCCGGCCGAGTCGGTGTTGTTCTTGAAGAGGTAGACGTCCCCCGCGATGCCCTCCTCGTGCAGCCGGCGCTCGGCGTCGACGAGCAGGCCCTCGAGGATCCGCTCGCCCGCCTTGTCGTGCGTCACCAGCTCGGTCACGTCGTCGCACTCGGGGGTGGCGTACTCGGGGTGGGAACCGACGTCCAGGTACAGCCGGGCGCCGTTGCGCAGGAAGACGTTGCTGCTGCGCCCCCAGGAGACGACCCGGCGGAACAGGTACCTCGCCACCTCGTCCGGCGACAGCCGTCGCTGCCCGCGGAACGTGCAGGTCACGCCGTACTCGTTCTCCAGCCCGAAGATCCGGCGGTCCATGAGCACTCCATTCTGTGTCGGAGCTGTCCGAAACCGCCTCCACGGCGGCCGGGCCGCCGCAGGGGCACCGGAGCCCCGTACGGCCTCCGTCCGGCCGCCGTACGGGACTCCGCAGGCACTGCTACTCCGGCGCGGTCTCCGCCGGGTCGTCCTCGTCGTCCGACTCCGCGGACTGGTCCCCTTCGAGCAGCCGGCCGAGCTGGCCGCCCAGGATGCGCTTGAACTTGCGCTGCTGGAACCGCTGGCGGTCGAGGACCGCGACCTCCAGCTGTTCCGGGGTCAGGGTGCGCGGGCTGCCGCCGTTGGGGTCGCGGGCGAGCGAGTCCACGGCCGCCCGGACCACCTCGGTGAGGCTCATCCCGGCGCGGTGGCGCTGGCCCAGGTAGTTGCCGATCGAGTCGGCGTTGCCGCCGACCACGACGTAGTTCTTCTCGTCGACGATCGAGCCGTCCGGGGTGAGGCGGTAGATCTGGTCCTCGTCCGGGGTGCGGCCGACCTCGGCCACGATCAGTTCGACCTCGTACGGCTTCTCGCCGACCGAGGAGAAGATGGTGCCGAGGGTCTGGGCGTAGACGTTGGCCAGGCCCCGGGCGGTGACGTCGGCCCGGTCGTAGGAGTAGCCACGCAGGTCGGCGTAGCGGACGCCGCCGATGCGCAGGTTCTCGAACTCGTTGTAGCGGCCGACCGCCGCGAAGGCGATCTTGTCGTAGATCTCGGAGACCTTGTGGAGCGCCCTGGAGGTGTTCTCGGCGACGAAGACGATGCCGTCGGCGTAGGTGAGCACGACCACGCTGCGGCCGCGCGCGATGCCCTTGCGGGCGTACTCCGCGCGGTCCGCCATGGCCTGCTGGGGCGAGACGTAGAACGGTGTCGACACCGGCGGTCGTCCCTTTCCTGAGAGGTGGCTAGAGCAGCGGGGCCTGCGGGCCGTTGGGGTGCGAGAGGCGCTGGTCGGTGATCGAGACGGCGATCGCGGCGACCTCCGGCTCGGTGAGGCGGCGGAAGCCGTCCTCGGTGATCAGCGAGACGATCGGGAAGATCTTGCGGGCCAGGTCGGGGCCGCCGGTGGCGGAGTCGTCGTCGGCCGCGTCGTAGAGCGCCTGGACGACCAGCGTCGAGGCCTGGTCGGCCGTCAGGCCCTCCCGGTACAGCTTCTTCATCGCGCCCCGGGCGAACACCGAGCCGGAGCCGGTGGCCGCGAAGCCGCGCTCCTCGGAGCGCCCGCCGGTGACGTCGTAGCCGAAGATCCGGCCGCGGCGGAGGTCCAGGTCGTAGCCGGCGAACATCGGGACGACGGCGAGGCCCTGCATCGCCATGCCCAGGTTGCCCCGGATCATGGTGGTCAGCCGGTTGGCCTTGCCCTCCAGGGAGAGCGTGGCGCCCTCGATCTTCTCGTAGTGCTCCAGCTCCAGCTGGAACAGCCGGACCATCTCGACCGCGAGGCCGGCGGTGCCGGCGATGCCGACCGCGCTGTACTCGTCGGCGGGGAACACCTTCTCGATGTCGCGCTGGGCGATCACGTTGCCCATGGTGGCGCGGCGGTCACCGGCGATCACCACGCCGCCGTCGAAGATCGCGGCCACGATCGTCGTCCCGTGCGGGGCCTCGACGACGGAGCCCTCGGGGAGCCCGCGGTGGCCGGGGAGCAGCTCCGGCCGGTGCTCGGAGAGGAAGTCGAGGAACGACGACGACCCCGGGGTCAGGAAGGCAGCCGGTAGACGCCCGGTGCCACGAGTGTTGGCTTCCACACGATTCCTTCCAGGTGGGTTGAAGCGCGCGCTGCCCGCACCCTACCCGCCCGACGATCACTGTCCAGGCGGGCCGGGGGCCGGTGCCGGGCGGCCGGGCGGACATCGCCGCCCGGCCGCCCTCGACGGTCGCGACCGTGAATTCCCGATGACCGGGGGGACGGGCTATTGCCCGCCCTTCTGGACGAATCCCCGGACGAAATCCTCGGCATTGGATTCGAGGACCTCGTCGATTTCGTCCAGCACCGCGTCGACGTCGTCGCTCAGCTTTTCCTGGCGCTCCTTGAGGTCGTCGGAATTCTGGGTTTCCGCGGCCTGCTCCTCGACCTCCTCGGAAGAGCGGTTCGCCCGCTGCTGGCCGCCGCCGGTGTCCTTGGTCGCCATTTCCCTCACCCCGCTCGATTCGTCTGGCACGGTTCGGTCGGTGCTTGCTGCACCGACCCTATACACAAGGTGCGACAACCGCTCCCGGTTTGCCGGTGGCGCTTCCTGTCCGACACCCGCTGTCACCCCGGATGATTCCCATTCGGCGGGCGTTCACCCGTGGTGATCGAAAAGTTACCCGCCGGCCAGGACGCGGAGCAGGTCCTCCGCGGTCCGGCAGCGGTCGAGCAGCTCCTTGACGTGGTTGCGGGTGCCCCGCAGCGGCTCCAGGGTGGGCACCCGCTGCAGCGAGTCCCGGCCGGGCAGGTCGAAGATCACCGAGTCCCAGGAGGCGGCCGCGACGTGGTCCGCGTACTGCTCGAGGCAGCGGCCGCGGAAGTACGCCCTGGTGTCCTCCGGGGGCTTGGAGACGGCCCGCTCGACCTCGTCCTCGGTGAGCAGCCGCTCGAACCGGCCGCGGGCCACCAGACGGTTGTAGAGGCCCTTCTCGGCCCGCACGTCGCTGTACTGGAGGTCGACCAGGTGCAGCCGCGGGTTGTCCCACTCCAGGGCGTCGCGGCTGCGGTAGCCCTCCAGGATCTCCCGTTTGGCGATCCAGTCCAGCTGCCTGGACAACGACATCGGGTCGCGCTCCAGCCGGCCCAGGACGTCCTCCCAGCGGGCCAGCACGTCCACGGTCTGCTCGTCGGCGTCGGTGCCGAAGCGGTCCTCGACGTACTTGCGGGCCAGCTCGAAGTACTCGAGCTGGAGCTGGACGGCGGTGAGTTTGCGCCCGTTGCGCAGGGTGATCAGGTGCTTGAGCGTGGGGTCGTGGGAGACCCTGTGCAGGGTGCGCACCGGCTGGTCGACGGCGAGGTCGGAGGCGATGAAGGAGTCCTCGATCATCGAGAGGACCAGTGAGGTGGTGCCCAGCTTGAGGTAGGTGGAGATCTCCGAGAGGTTGGCGTCCCCGATGATCACGTGCAGCCGGCGGTACTTCTCGGCGTCGGCGTGCGGCTCGTCGCGGGTGTTGATGATCGGGCGCTTGAGGGTGGTCTCCAGCCCGACCTCGACCTCGAAGTAGTCGGCCCGCTGGCTGATCTGGAAGCCGTGCGCCGAGCCGTCCTGGTGGAGGCCCACCCGGCCGGCGCCGGTGACCACCTGGCGGGAGACGAAGAACGGGGTGAGGTGGCGGACGATGTCGGCGAACGGCGTCGCCCGCTTCATCAGGTAGTTCTCGTGGGTGCCGTAGGAGGCGCCCTTGTTGTCGGTGTTGTTCTTGTACAGGTGGATGTTCTGCCCGTTGGGCAGCTCCAGCGCGCGCTGCGCGGCGGCGGCCATGATCCGCTCGCCCGCCTTGTCCCAGAGCACGGCGTCGCGCGGGTTGGTGACCTCGGGCGAGCTGTACTCGGGGTGCGCGTGGTCCACGTAGAACCGGGCCCCGTTGGTGAGGATGACGTTGGCGAGACCGATGTCCTCGTCGGTCAGCTGGCTGGCGTCCGCCACCTCGCGCGCGAGGTCGAAGCCCCGGGCGTCGCGCAGCGGGTTCTCCTCCTCGAAGTCCCAGCGGGCCCGCCGCGCCCGGTGCATCGCCGCCGCGTACGCGTTGACGATCTGGGACGAGGTGAGCATGGCGTTGGCGTTGGGGTGCCCGGGCACGGAGATCCCGTACTCGGTCTCGATGCCCATCACGCGCCGTACGGTCATGCGGCCCTCCTTGCCCGGTGCCCCGCCCCCCACGGGCGGCGCACGCCGACGTACCGCTGAAACAACACCGGCGCCGGCGTTCTGCCCGCGAACGGTGGGTCGAGCCTAGAACCCGGCACCGACGGGCGGGCCCCGAGACGCGCCGTCCGGCTGCGGGGCCGCGAGGCGCCACAGCCGGACGGGTGCGTGCTGTACCGGGGACCGCCGGGGCGGCCCGGTCACCGCGCGCCTACAGGTACTGGCCCGTGTTGGCGACGGTGTCGATCGAGCGGCCGGACTCGGCGCCCTGCTTCCCGGTGACCAGCGTGCGGATGAAGACGATCCGCTCGCCCTTCTTGCCGGAGATGCGGGCCCAGTCGTCCGGGTTGGTGGTGTTCGGCAGGTCCTCGTTCTCCTTGAACTCGTCCACGCAGGCGGCGAGCAGGTGGGAGACGCGCAGACCGCGCTGACCGTGGTCGAGGAAGTCCTTGATGGCCATCTTCTTCGCGCGGTCGACGATGTTCTGGATCATCGCGCCGGAGTTGAAGTCCTTGAAGTACAGGACCTCCTTGTCACCGTTGGCGTAGGTGACCTCCAGGAACCGGTTCTCCTCGGTCTCGGAGTACATCCGCTCCACGACCGACTGGATCATCGCGGCCACCGTCGCCCCCAGGGAGCCGTCGTGCTCCTTGACGTCGTCCGGGTGGAACGGCAGCGACTCCTTGAGGTACTTGGAGAAGATGTCCTTGGCGGCCTCGGCGTCCGGGCGCTCGATCTTGATCTTGACGTCCAGGCGGCCGGGCCGCAGGATCGCCGGGTCGATCATGTCCTCGCGGTTCGAGGCGCCGATGACGATGACGTTCTCGAGCCCCTCCACGCCGTCGATCTCGGCGAGCAGCTGCGGGACGATGGTGTTCTCCACGTCCGAGCTGACGCCGGAACCGCGGGTGCGGAACAGCGACTCCATCTCGTCGAAGAAGACGATGACGGGCGTGCCCTCGCTCGCCTTCTCCCGGGCCCGCTGGAAGACCAGGCGGATCTGCCGCTCGGTCTCGCCCACGTACTTGTTGAGCAGCTCCGGGCCCTTGATGTTGAGGAAGTAGCTCTTCCCCTGGGGGCGCCCGGTGACCTCGGCGACCTTCTTGGCCAGCGAGTTGGCCACCGCCTTGGCGATCAGCGTCTTGCCGCAGCCGGGCGGGCCGTAGAGCAGCACGCCCTTGGGCGGGCGCAGCTCGTACTCCTTGAAGAGGTCGGCGTGCAGGTACGGCAGCTCGACCGCGTCGCGGATCAGCTCGATCTGGTTGCTCAGGCCGCCGATCTGGCGGTAGTCGATGTCCGGGACCTCCTCGAGGACCAGCTCCTCGACCTCGGCCTTCGGCACGACCTCGTACACGTAGCCGGAGCGGGGCTCCAGCAGGAGGGCGTCCCCCGCCCTGATGGTGGTCTCGCGCAGCGGCTCGGCGAGCCGCACCACCCGCTCCTCGTCGGTGTGGCCGATGACCAGGGCGCGCTCGCCGTCCTCGAGGATCTCCTTGAGGGTGACGATCTCGCCGATGCGCTCGAAGGCCATCGCGTCCACGATGTTGAGGGCCTCGTTGAGCATCACCTCCTGGCCGCGCCGCAGTTCGTCGAGGGCGACGTTCGGGCTGACGTTCACGCGGAGCTTGCGCCCGCCGGTGAAGATGTCGGCGGTGCCGTCCTCGTTGGCCTCGAGGAAGGTGCCGAACCCGGCCGGGGGCTGTGCCAGCCGGTCCACTTCCTCCTTGAGGGCCACGATCTGGTCGCGGGCCTCGCGCAGGGTGGAGGCGAGCCGTTCGTTCTGGGCGGTCACGCCGGCCAGGTTGGTCTGGAGCTCGACGATCCGCTCTTCGAGGATCCTCGAATTGCGCGGCGAGTCGGCGAGCTTGCGGCGCAACACGGCGATTTCCTGCTCGAGGTACGAGAGCTGAGCGGTCTCGTCGGAACCACGAGCGGGCCTGCCGGTGCTGCGGTTGTAGTCGTCATCGTGGGCTGCCACGGTCCTCACCTCCTCCGGGGAGCTGGACGCTTCCAGACCCTACCTGGGACCAGGGGTCCGTAAACCCCTAGATCAAGAAAGATGGAACGGGCGTGTCCGATCTTCGCCCCAGCGTGCTTCCCCTCTGCTAAGGAGATACCCACCGCGCACCACCCAAAGCGGGCCAGATGTATCGTCGAGCGAAGTGATATCCGATCGCGACCGCGGCACCGGGTCCGATCGTTGTACGAATGGCGGGATTGCCCGGAAATAGGGCGACCCGGGACAGAAACGGCAGGGAACCATGTCGGAGACCGAGCAGACGGCGGCGGCCGAGCAGCTGGAGGTGTGGATCGACCAGGACCTGTGCACCGGCGACGGCATCTGCGTGCAGTACGCGCCGGAGGTCTTCGAGCTCGACATCGACGGCCTGGCGTACGTGAAGGGGCCGGACGACGAGCTCCGCCAGCAGCCCGGGGACAGCGCCCCGGTGCCGCTGACGCTCCTTCAGGACGTGGTGGACTCGGCGAAGGACTGCCCCGGCGACTGCATCCACGTGCGCCGGGCGTCCGACCTGGTCGAGGTGTACGGGCCGGACGCGGAGTAGCGCCCGGGGCGGGCGCGCGCCCGCCTCAGGTCAGACTCACCGGGGCGGCGGTCTGGGAGCGTTCCCAGCCGCCGCCCTTGCGCGTCCAGGTGAGGTCGAGTGAGATGTCGGGGCGGAAGCGCGGCACGTCCTCGCTCGAATACCCCTGCGCGTGGCCGGTGATGGCGCCGTCGGACCGCAACGCCAGCCGGCCGACGGTGAGGTTCTCGCGCTCGGAGAGCAGGGTGCTCACCACCACCGGGCGGTCGCCCGGGCCGAAGCCGAGCAGGTAGACGGCGTCCGGCGGGGTGCCGTTGGCCGCGTCGCAGTGCGCGGCGACGACGGTGCCGGGGCGGCCGTCACCGAGCACGGCGGGCATGCTGAGCACCGCCTTCACCGGGAAGGGGCCGCAGTCGAGGGGCAGTTGGGCCGCGGCCGGGTCGGGGGCGGCGCTCGCACCGAGTGCCCTGGGGGCGCCGTGGAGGGGCACCGGGCTGCCCGAGGCCGGCCCGGCCGCGAGCCCGGCGGCCACCACCGCGCCGCAGCCGGCCAGGGCCAGCGCCCAGTGCCAGGGGGCGGTTCGCGCGTGCCCGGGCCGGCTGCCGCCCCGCGGTGTCGTCTGCTCTCCAGCCGTCGTCCCGACCGCGGTCTCCACCAGGCGTCCCCTCCAGTGGTCTGTGTGAGCGAGCATCGTCCCACACGGGGCGGGCCGGCGGAGGGCTCGGGTGTACGGAGACGGCGAAGGGGTGGTACGCGTTTCGCGCACCACCCCTTCGCGGGTCGGTCGTCGGTTCAGCCGAGGTCGGGCTGCCCGGCCTCGGCGCGGGCGGCGGCACGGGCCGCGGCGCGCTCCTGGAGGGTCGGCTCGGGGGAGCCGTTGTCGTAGTCCTCGCCGTACGCGCCCTTGGCCGGGCGGCGGCGGCGCAGCGGCGGCTCGACGCCGTCGGCAAGCCGGCGGGCGGTGAGCAGGAAGCCGGTGTGGCCGATCATCCGGTGGTCCGGGCGGACGGCCAGGCCCTCCAGGTGCCAGGTGCGGACCATGGTCTCCCAGGCCTGCGGCTCGGTGAAGGTGCCGTGCTCGCGCAGCGCCTCGACGGTCTTGGACATCTGCGTGGTGGTGGCCACGTAGCAGCAGATGAGGCCGCCGGGGACGAGCGCCTTGGACGCGACGTCCAGGCACTCCCAGGGGGCGAGCATGTCGAGGATGACGCGGTCGACGTCGGTCTCGACCAGGTTGTCCTGGAGGTCGCCGACGGTGAGCTTCCACGCCGGGTGCGGTCCGCCGAAGTAGCGCTCGACGTTGCCCTTGGCGATGTCGGCGAAGTCCTGGCGGCGCTCGTACGAGGCCAGCATGCCGGTGTCGCCGACGGCGCGCAGCAGGTAGCTGGAGAGCGCTCCGGAGCCGACGCCGGCCTCGACGACGCGGGCGCCGGCGAAGATGTCGGCCATCGCCAGGATCTGCCCCGCGTCCTTGGGGTAGATCACGGCGGCGCCGCGGGGCATGGACAGGACGTAGTCGGGGAGCAGGGGGCGCAGCGCGAGGTACGGGACGTTCCCCGTGGTGCGCACGACCGTGCCCTCGGGGGCGCCGATCAGCTCGTCGTGCGGGAACGCACCCTTGTGGGTGTGGAACTGGTTCCCGGCCTGGAGCGTGAACGTGTAGTGGCGGCCCTTGGGGTCGGTCAGCTGGACCTGGTCCCCGACCTGGAAGGGCCCGCGTCGGCGGGTGGCACCGGTCGGTTCGGACATGCCGACAATCCTAAGGGAAGCGGACGGCCCCGCCCGACCGGGGTGATCACCGGCGGCCTCCGGGGCGTGGCGCCGGGCGCCGTCAGCGCCCCGTGACGGCCGCGGTCAGGCGCTGCTCGATGTCGGTGAGCGCGACGACCCCGTAGACCCGGCCGTCCGCCTCGACCACCAGGTACTCGCCGGACGGGGTGGCCTGGACGGCGCGCAGCAGGTCCTCGCCGCCGAGGTCGGCGTCCAGCCGCAGCCCGGGTTCGAGGTCGCGGGCGAGCGGGCCGACGGCGACCCACGGGCGGCGGTGCTCGGGCACCGCGCGGACGGCGGACTCCCGGACGACGGCGATCGGCTCGCCCCGCCCGTCCACCACGACCACCGCACCGGCCTGGGCCTCCCGGGCGCGGCGCAGCGCCTCGCCGAGCGGGGTGTCGGCGGTGACCTCGACGGCGCGGCGGGCGAGGTCGCGCAGCCGCAGCCCCGGCAGCACCTCCTTGAGCCGGGCGTTGCGCAGACTGGCGGTGGCGCCGTTCCAGATGATCGCGGCGAGGACGGCGGCCAGCACCGCGTCCACCAGGGTGTCGGTGGTGCTGCGCTCGATCCCGCGGGCGGAGCTGACCAGCGGCAGCCCGATCAGCACGGCGACGGCCAGCCCCCGGCCGACCCAGGAGGCCGCGACCGTGCCGGTCATCGCCCGGCCGCTGACCGCCCAGACGACGGCCCGCAGCATCCGGCCGCCGTCCAGCGGCAGGCCCGGCAGCAGGTTGAAGGCCGCGACGACCAGGTTGGAGACCATCAGGCCGGCGAGCAGCACCCCCGGCACGGTGGAGGCGTCCACGGCCCGCAGCGCGAGGTAGAAGACGCCGCCGAGCGCCAGGGAGAGCAGCGGCCCGACGAAGGCCAGCCAGAACTCCCGCCAGGGGCTCTCGGCCTCGTTCTCGATCTCCGACACCCCGCCGAAGAACTGCAGCTGGATCCGGCGCACACCGAGGCGGTAGCGCAGTGCGACCAGCGTGTGGGCGAGCTCGTGCACCAGGACGGAGGCGTAGAACGCCACCGCGAAGGTGAAGGCGAGCAGGTAGCGGGGCGCGCCGCCGAGGTCCGGCAGGACGTCCCCGAGCTGGCCGCCGAATACCCAGGTGATCAGGGCGGCGATGACGAACCAGGAGGGCGTGACGTAGACGGGCACGCCGAAGGGGCGGCCCATCAGGATGCCGCCGCCGCGCTCGGGCGGCTGGGGCGGGCGCCCGGCCCCGCGGCCGTCGTCGTCGCCGTGCGGTGGCTGGTCGGAGGTCTGCTGCCCCCTGCTGTCGCTCACCGTGATCCCTTCGGTCGTCTGCCCCGTCGTGCCCCGGTGCGCCCACGCTACGTGATCGCGGCCGCCCGGAGCCGTGCGCCCCTCTGTCGGTGTTCATACCCACTGCGCCGGGCGGTGTGGCAGCCCGGTGGCAGCGGGATGACAGCGAAGGGCAATAGGGTCGGGGGCATGCAGCAGACCGACACCACCAGCGCCGCCGGGGCACCGGCGCGCCCGGCGGCGCCCCCGACCGGCCTGTCCCCGTCCCGTGCGGGGGACTTCCTCACCTGTCCCCTGCTGTACCGGCTGCGGGTGATCGACCGGCTGCCCGAGCCGCCCAGCGCGGCGGCGACCCGGGGCACCCTGGTGCACGCGGTGCTGGAGCGGCTGTTCGACAGCCCGGCGGGCGAGCGGACCCCGGAGCGGGCCCTGGGCCTGCTGCGCCCGCAGTGGGAGCGGCTGCTCGGCGAGCGCCCGGAGCTGGCCTCGCTCTTCCCGGGGGATCCGGACGGCGCGGCGCTCACCCGCTGGCTGGCGGACGCCGAGAAGCTGGTCGGGCAGTGGTTCCGGCTGGAGGACCCGACCCGGCTGCACCCGGTGGAGCGCGAGCTGTACGTGGAGACGGCACTGGAGTCGGGGCTGCTGCTGCGCGGCTACATCGACCGGGTGGACGTCGCCCCGACCGGCGAGGTCCGCCTGGTGGACTACAAGACCGGCCGGGCGCCCTCGCGGGACTTCGAGGGCAAGGCGATGTTCCAGATGAAGTTCTACGCGCTGGTGGTGTGGCGCTGGAAGGGCGTGATCCCCAGGCGCCTCCAGCTGGTCTACCTGGGCGGCGGCGGGGACGTGGTCAGCTACGACCCGGACGAGGCCGACCTGCTCGCGGTGGAGCGCAAGCTGCTGGCGCTCTGGGAGCGGATCACCCTCGCGGTGGCGACCGGGGACTTCCCCGCGACCCGCAACCGCCTCTGCGACTGGTGCGACCACCAGGCCAGCTGCCCGGAGTTCGGCGGCACTCCCCCGCCGTACCCGCTGCCGCTGGCCCGTACGTCTGACGAAGACGATCCCACGGGGGATCCGATGAGCAAGGAGTCCTAGGTGACGATCCGAGTGTTGCTGGTCGACGACCAGCCGCTGCTTCGCACCGGTTTCCGGATGATCCTGGAGGCCGAGTCCGACCTGGTGGTGGTCGGTGAGGCCGGCGACGGTCAGCAGGCGCTGGACCAGGTCCGCGCGCTGCAGCCCGACGTGGTGCTGATGGACATCCGGATGCCCAGGATGGACGGCGTGGAGGCCACCCGCCGGATCGCGGGCCCGGGCCGGGACGGCCCGGCCAAGGTCCTGGTGCTGACCACCTTCGACCTGGACGAGTACGTGGTGGAGGCGCTGCGCGCGGGCGCCAGCGGCTTCCTGCTGAAGGACGTCCCGGCGGAGGAGCTGGTCCAGGCGATCCGGGTGGTGGCGGACGGCGCGGCGATGCTGGCGCCGAGCATCACCCGGCGGCTGCTGGACATGTACGCCACCAAGCTTCCCTCCGGCGAGGAGGCGCCGCCGCAGGCGCTGAGCGCGCTGACCGAGCGCGAGCTCGAGGTGCTGAAGCTGGTGGCCCGCGGGCTGTCGAACGCGGAGATCGCGGCCGAGCTGTTCGTCAGCGAGACCACGGTGAAGACGCACGTGGGCCACGTGCTGACCAAGCTCCAGCTGCGCGACCGGGTGCAGGCGGCGGTGTACGCCTACGAGAGCGGGCTGGTGCGTCCGGGCGCCCTCTGAGGCCGGTACGACGGTGGCCCGTCCGCCTCCCCCGGGTCCGGGAGGAGGTGGACGGGCCACCGTCGTGCGGAGGGGGTCCCGGTCGCCCGGTGCCGCCCCTGTCGGCTACTTGCCGCCGACCCGGCCGATGTCCCAGAAGCGGAACACGCCGGTGGTGTCGACGGTCGACTCGACACCGGTGATGTACGAGCGGGCCGCGTAGAAGGCCTTGTTCTGGAACAGCGGGATGAGCGGCACGTTCTCGGCGGCTATCTGCTGGATCTGGGCGTAGCCGGAGGCCGCGGCGCTGCGGTCGGCCTGCTTCACGCCGTCCGGCACCAGGCGCTGGCTGATCCGCGGGTCGTCCCAGCCGGTGTGGTACGCGCCGCCCTGGACGAGCAGCGGGGCGATGTAGTTGTCGGCGTCCGGGTAGTCGGCGAACCAGCCGACGATGTACGCCTGGTACTTGCCGTCCGCCCAGCCCTTCTTGAAGGCGTCCCAGTCGGCCTCCTGCTGGACCGTCACCTGGAAGAGGCCGCCGGCCTCCAGCTGCTTCTTGAGCATCTCGGGCTCGGCGCTCTCGGCCCGCGAGCGCGACCAGGTGAGGCTGATCTTGACCGGGGTCTGGACCTTGGCGTCGGTGAGGATCTTCTTGGCCTTGGCCACGTCCTGGTCGCCGTAGCGGTCGAAGTAGGCGGTGGTGTGGCCGACGACGCCGGCCGGGACCAGCGCGTACAGCGGCTGGACGGTGCGGGCGAAGACGTCGCGGGCGAGCGCCTTGCGGTCGAGCAGCTGCGCGGCGGCCTGGCGGACGGCGACGTTGCCGGTGACCGGGTCCTTGGTGTTGAAGACCATCGAGCGGGTGTCGTTGCTGTCGCCCTCGACGACCTGCAGGTCGGTCTTGCCGCCCTGCTGGTCGGCGTGGATCTGGGCGGCGGTGTTCGGCTCGAGGCTGTTGTCGGTGAGGTCGACGTCGCCCTTGTCGAGCGCGGTCTTCAGGTCCGCGGCCTTGTCGTAGTACCGCACGGTGAACTTGCTGTTCCGCAGCTTGGCGTCGCCGTTGTACTTGTCGTTGGGCACCAGGACGACCTTGCCCAGCTGCTTGCCGGCGTCGCCGCTGCCCAGGGCCGCGAGCGAGTCGACGCGGTACGGGCCGGAGCCGACCACCTTGTCGTTGGAGAGCGCCTTGTCGGCGGGGAACACCTGGTGGTCGACGATGGCGCCGGCCGGGCTGGCCAGCTTGGCCGGCAGGGTGGCGTCCGGGGCGGTGAGGTGGAAGATCACCTCGTTGTCGCCCTTGGCCTCGACGCTCTTGATCGAGGTGAGCAGGTCGGACGGGCCGTTCTCGTCGCTGATCTTCTTGGTGCGCTCGATCGAGAACACCACGTCGGCGGCGGTCAGCGGGTGGCCGTTGGAGAACTTCAGGCCGGGCCGCAGCGTGCAGTGGTACTGGGCGGCGTCGCCGCTGGTGAACTCGCAGGACTGGGCGGCGTCCGGCGAGGGCGCGCTGGAGGCGGCCGGGAAGGCGAGCAGCGACTGGAAGGTGTTGCGCAGCACCAGCCAGGAGCCGGAGTCGTAGGCGATGGCCGGGTCCAGCGAGCTGGTGAGCTGGCTGGTGCCCATGGTGACCGACTTGCCGCTGTCCCCCTTGACGGCGTCGGTGACCGATCCACAGCCGGCCACCGTCACGGCGACCAGACCGGCGCAGCCGAGTGCTGCCAGGCGTTCAGCTGAAGTTCTCACGGGGCGCGTCCTTCTGGGTGCGGTCCGGCGGGGGCCGGTGGCCCGCGCCGAGGACGCCCCGGGGTGCGGGGGCGCGTGCGCGGACCGGGCGCCCGGACGACCGCGCGCAGGACGGGGTTGCCCGTCGTCGGCGGCGGCAGGGCGCGTGGGGAGGGGAACGAACCCGAGTAGCGTGCCATATCGAACACGCACGACCGATACCCGTGCAGATGACGTTTGGGACACGGCGGTTGAGGGCAGCGCGTTGCACCCGACGAGTTGTCAGTCAATGCCCGATTTCTCCCCGGGCTACCGCCGCCGACAGTCGGACAGGGACGCTTACCCGCGAGTAGCCCAACCCTGCAATGAGATGACAATCACACTCGCGAGGCCACCAGCGAGCGGAGCAGTTCAAGATCGACCTGCTCCAGCGAGGGCAGCACCAGCCGCCCGGGAGCCGGCTCGATCGGCGCCACCGAGGGCACCGCGATCACCGGGCAGCCGGCCGCCTCGGCCGCCCGCACCCCGGTCGGCGCGTCCTCGACCACCACGCAGCGGGCCGGCTCCGCGCCCAGCCGGCGGGCCGCCTCCAGGTACGGGTCCGGGTGCGGCTTGGTGCGCGGCACCTCGTCCCCGGCGACCGTGAAGGCGAAGTGCCGCTCCCCGAGCGAGCGCAGCACGATGTCGACCACGTGCCGGTGCGAGGCGGTCACCAGCACCGCCGGGATCCCGTGCGCGGCAAGGGTGTTGAGGAGCCGCTCGGCGCCCGGCATGAGTGGCACGCCGCCGGCCAGCAGGTCGACGAAGCGCTGGTTGATCAGCACGATGAGGTCGGCCGGCGCGAGGTCCACCCCGGTGGTGCCGACCAGGTAGTCGATCACCCGGGTCATCGGCCCGCCGACCACCTGGGCCCGGTCCTGCTCGGTCAGCGCGTGGCCCAGCTCGGCGAAGAGCGTGACCTCGGCCTGCCACCAGAAGTCCTCGGTGTCCACCAGCGTCCCGTCCATGTCCAGCAGCACCGCCTGCAGGCCGCGGCCGTCCCCGTGGTCGAGGACCCGGGCGGCGGTGGAGATGGTGGTCATGGTGGGAGTCCTTCCGTCGGTCCCCCGGGGCCGCCGGGCGGCCCCTGGGGATGGCACGGGCCGGCCCGCTGGTGAGCGGACCGGCCCGTTCAGGATCATCAAGGATACGCCCGGTCCGCCCGGAGGGAGCGAACGCGGCGGGGCGTTCGGGTTACCGGGCGTTGAAGTACTTCGCCTCCGGGTGGTGGATCACGATCGCGTCGGTGGACTGCTCCGGGTGCAGCTGGAACTCCTCGGAGAGCACCACGCCGATCCGCTCGGGCTTGAGCAGCTCGGCGATCTTGGCGCGGTCCTCCAGCTCGGGGCAGGCCCCGTAGCCGAGCGAGAAGCGGGCGCCCCGGTACTTGAGGGCGAACATGTCCTTGACGTCCTGCGGGTCCTCGCCGGAGAAGCCCAGCTCGTAGCGGACCCGGGCGTGCCAGAACTCGGCCAGCGCCTCGGCCAGCTGCACGGACAGGCCGTGCAGCTCCAGGTAGTCGCGGTAGGAGTTCTCGGCGAACAGCTCGTTGGCCGCCTCCGAGATCCGGTTGCCCATGGTGACCACCTGCAGGCCGACCACGTCCCGCACCCCGGACTCCTCCGGGCGGAAGAAGTCCGCCAGGCAGAGCCGGCGCCCGCGCCGCTGGCGGGGGAAGGTGAAGCGGGTCCGCTCGGTGCCGTCCTCGTGGAAGACGATCAGGTCGTCGCCCTTGGAGTTCGCCGGGTAGTAGCCGTAGACCACGGCCGCCTCCAGCCAGCCCTCGGTCTGCAGCCGGTCCAGCCACATCCGCAGCCGCGGCCGGCCCTCGGTCTCCACCAGCTCCTCGTAGGAGGGGCCGTCGCCGCTGCGGGCCGCCTTCAGGCCCCACTGGCCCTTGAACAGCGCGTCCTCGTCCAGCCAGGAGGCGTAGTCGGCGAACGGCACGCCCTTGACGATCCGGTCGCCCCAGAACGGCGGGACGGGCACGGTGTTGTCGACGGTGACGTCCGAGCGGACCTGGCCGAGGTTGACCTCCGGCTCCTCCTCCACCTCGACGCGGGCGTGCCGGCGCTGCTTGAGCTCCGGCAGGGTCGCGCCCGGCACCCCGCGCTTGACCGCGATCAGCGCGTCCATCAGCCGCAGGCCCTCGAAGGCGTCCCGGGCGTAGCGGACCTCGCCCTCGTAGATCTCGTGCAGGTCCTGCTCGACGTAGGCGCGGGTCAGGGCGGCACCGCCCAGGATCACCGGGTAGCTCGCGGCCAGCTTGCGCTGGTTGAGCTCCTCCAGGTTCTCCTTCATGATCACGGTGGACTTCACCAGCAGGCCGGACATCCCGATGACGTCCGCCTTGTGCTCCTGCGCGGCGTCCAGGATCGCCGAGACCGGCTGCTTGATGCCCAGGTTGACCACGTTGTAGCCGTTGTTGGACAGGATGATGTCGACCAGGTTCTTGCCGATGTCGTGGACGTCGCCCTTGACGGTGGCCAGCACGATGGTGCCCTTGCCCTCGCTGTCGGACTTCTCCATGTGCGGCTCCAGGTGGGCCACCGCGGTCTTCATCACCTCGGCGGACTGGAGCACGAACGGCAGCTGCATCTGGCCGGAGCCGAAGAGCTCGCCGACCACCTTCATGCCGGCCAGGAGGGTCTCGTTGATGATCTCCAGCGCGGGGCGCCCGGCCAGCGCCTCGTCCAGGTCGGCCTCCAGGCCGTTGCGCTCGCCGTCGATGATCCGGCGCTGCAGTCGCTCGTCCAGCGGCAGCGCGGCCAGCTCCTCCGCCTTGGAGGCCTTGACCGAGGCCGAGGAGACCCCCTCGAACAGCTCCAGCAGCCGCTGCAGCGGGTCGTAGCCGTCCCGGCGGCGGTCGTAGACCAGGTCGAGGGCGGCCTCGCGCTGGTCCTCGGGGATCCGGGAGATCGGCAGGATCTTGGAGGCGTGCACGATCGCCGAGTCCAGACCGGCCTCCACGCACTCGTGCAGGAAGACCGAGTTCAGCACCACGCGCGCGGCCGGGTTGAGGCCGAAGGAGATGTTGGACAGGCCCAGGGTGGTCTGCACGGCCGGGTGGCGGCGCTTGAGCTCGCGGATCGCCTCGATGGTCTCGATGCCGTCCCGGCGGGACTCCTCCTGGCCGGTGGCCAGGGTGAAGGTCAGGCAGTCGACCAGGATCGAGCCCTCGTCCACGCCGTAGTCGGCGGTCAGCTCGGCGATCAGCCGCTCGGCGATCTCGACCTTGGTGCCGGCGGTGCGGGCCTGGCCCTCCTCGTCGATGGTCAGCGCGATCAGGCCGGCGCCGTGCTCGCGGGCCAGCGAGGCGATCCGGCCGAAGCGGGAGTCCGGGGCGTTGCCGTCCTCGTAGTTGACCGAGTTGAGCACCGCGCGGCCGCCGAGCGCCTCCAGGCCGGCCCGCAGCACGTCCGGCTCGGTGGAGTCCAGCACGATCGGCAGGGTGGAGGCGGTGGCCAGCCGGCCGGCGATCTCCCGCATGTCGGCGACGCCGTCGCGGCCGACGTAGTCGACGCACAGGTCCAGCAGGTGGGAGCCGTCCCGGATCTGCTCGCGGGCGATCTCCACGCAGGCCTGCCAGTCGCCGGCCAGCATCGACTCGCGGAACTTCTTCGAGCCGTTGGCATTGGTGCGCTCGCCGATCGCCAGGTAGGAGGTGTCCTGGCGGAACGGCACCGCCTGGTACAGCGAGGCCGCCGAGGGCTCCGGCTGCGGGGTGCGCGGCGAGATCGGGCGGCCCTGCACCCGCTCGACCACCTGGCGCAGGTGCTCGGGCGTGGTGCCGCAGCAGCCGCCGACCAGCGAGAGGCCGTACTCCCGGGTGAACACGTCGTGCGCGTCGGCCAGTTCGGCCGGGGAGAGCGGGTAGTGGGCGCCGTCCTTGCCGAGCACCGGCAGGCCCGCGTTCGGCATGCAGGACAGGCCGATCCGGGCGTTCTTGGCCAGGTAGCGCAGGTGCTCGCTCATCTCGGCCGGGCCGGTGGCGCAGTTGAGGCCGATGTAGTCGACGCCGAGCGGCTCCAGGGCCGTCAGCGCGGCGCCGATCTCGGAGCCGAGCAGCATGGTGCCGGTGGTCTCCACCGTCACCTGGACCAGCACCGGCAGGTCCAGCCCGGCCTCGGCGAGGGCGCGCTTGGAGCCGAGGATGGCGGCCTTGGTCTGCAGCAGGTCCTGGCTGGTCTCGACCAGCAGCGCGTCGGCGCCGCCGGCGATCAGGCCGGCCGCGTTCTGCTGGAAGCCGTCGCGCAGCGTCCCGTACGGGGCGTGGCCGAGGGTCGGCAGCTTGGTGCCGGGGCCGATCGAGCCGAGCACCCAGCGGGTGCGGCCGTCGACGGCGGAGTGGGCGTCGGCCACCTCGCGGGCGATCCGGGCACCGGCCTCGGACAGCTCGAAGATGCGCTCCGGGATGTCGTACTCGCCGAGCGCGGAGAAGTTGGCGCCGAAGGTGTTGGTCTCGACGCAGTCCACGCCCACCGCGAAGTAGGCCTCGTGGACGGAGCGGACGATGTCGGGCCGGGTGAGGTTGAGGACCTCGTTGCAGCCCTCCAGGTTCTGGAAGTCCTCCAGCGTCGGGTCCTGCGCCTGGAGCATGGTGCCCATCGCACCGTCGGCGACCACCACGCGGGTGGTGAGCGCCTCACGCAACGCGTTCGCGCGGCTCTGCTGAGTGATGGACGGGTCGGCTGCAGTGGCCATGGGGCTTCTCCCTGGTGCGACGGCTGTCGGCTTTGCGTCCCGCTGACTCGGGCACGCACCTGGCCAGGGTATCCGCCTCTCGCCCCGGCCTGCGGTGGCATTCCGTATCCTGAGCGTTCGACCGCAAGGGGGGAGCAACCGCGTGGCCCGATTCCGGACCCGCGCGCGGCAGGTCGGCGGGGCCCTGGCGGCCCCCTGGCGAGCGCTGCGCGACCGCTGGCGAGCCTGGTCCCGGTGGCGCCGGACCCTGCTGGTGCTGGCCCTGGCCGCGGCCGTACCGGTCGCCGCACTGGGCTCGTTGTTCGTCGCGATCCGGTTGCACTACACGGGTGAACCGGCACCCGAAGCGCGCACCCGGGGGCGGGACGCCGTCTGGCTCGGGCACGCCTGGGTGGACGGCCGCAAGACCGACGCGGACGTCGCCGCACTGGTCCGGCAGCTGGCCGGCACCGGCGTGCACGACCTGTACGTCCACACCGGCCCGCTGGAGCACGACGGCTCGCTGCCGCCGTCCGTCCACCCCGCGGCCCGCTGGTTCACCGGGGCGGTGCACGCCGCGCTGCCGGAGATCCGGCTGCAGGGCTGGCTGGGCGACGAGGTGAAGCCGGAGAAGGACGCCCTGGACCTGGACGACGCCCCCACCCGGGACCGCGTCACCGCGTCCGCCCGGCAGGTGCTGGACCTCGGCTTCGACGGCGTGCACTTCGACATGGAACCGATCCGGCCCGGTACGGCCGGCTGGCTGACGCTGCTCGACCAGGTCCACCCGGTGACGGCCGCCCTCGGCGCCCGGCTGTCCGTGGCCGCGCCGCAGATCGACCCGGTGCCGGGGCTGCACACCGCGGGCATCCTGCTCAGCGGCCACGGCAAGTGGTGGGACCGCGCGTACTTCGCCGAGACGGCCCGCCGGGTCGACCAGATCGCCGTCATGACGTACGACTCCTCGATGCCGACCGAGCCGCTGTTCGGGGGCTACGCCGCGCTGCAGACCGAACTGGCGCTGGAGGCCACCCCGCCGGACGTCGACCTGCTGATGGGCCTGCCGTTCTTCTGGGACGACAAGTGGGGCCACTGGGGTGACGCCGAGACCGTCTCCGCCGCCGTCCGCGGGGTGCGGCTGGGGCTGAGCCGCGAGGACCCGGAGCGGCGGAACTTCGGCGTCGCGCTGTACGTGGACTTCGCCGCCACCCCCGAGCACTGGGCCGCCTACCGGCGCGGGTGGGTCGAGGTCTGAGGCGTGGCCTAGCCGGCCAGGCGGTGGGCGAGGGCGCCCAGGTAGCGGTGGACGGTGGCGTCCTCGCCGGTCAGGTAGTGCGAGACCGCCCGGTCCACGGGCCGGCGGACCTCGCCGCGCTCGGTGACGGTCAGCGAGCAGCCCCGGCCGGCCGGGGTCAGCTCGTACGTCCAGGTCCCGCCGTAGGGCAGGTCGGGGTCGGCGATGCCGGTCACCAGGCGGTGCGGGGCCTCGCTCGCCACCACCTCGTACGTGGTGTGCCCGTGCCGGTCGTACTCGCGCCAGCGGGCCCGGCCGCCGGCCGCGGCGGGCAGCCGTTCCACGTGGGTGAGGCCGGGGCGCCAGGCCGGGTAGAGGTCGATGTCGGTGAGCACCTGCCACACCGCGCCGGGCGGCTGGGCCAGCTCCAGCCCGCCCTCGGTGACGTGCTCCACCGGCAGTCGCCGGCCGGCCCGGTCCGCCGCCAGCACCGCGGCCGCGACGGCCGCCACCGCGCCGCCCGCACCGATCCACAGCCATCGGTTCATCGGTCCGGCCCCTTCCGCCCGCGCCGCCCGCCCCCGTCCGCCAGCCCCCGTCCGTCCATCATCCCGCCACCGGGCCCGCGGGGCGCGCCGTCGCGCCGGGTGGCCGCCCGGCGACCGTCCGCGCCCGCCCCGGAGTGCTGACGGGCCGTCAGTCGAGGCGGTCCGGATATCCGCTGGATCGCGGCGGTCCGCTCCCCCAGACTGTCCCGGTGCCCGGCCGCGGTGCGCATCAAAGCCCGTAGGCTGGGCAGGTAGGGACCATGGAGCGAGGCGTTCCATGGGTGACGAGAGGTTCGACAGTCGGCAGCCGACCCGTCGGCGCCCCGGCAGGCCAGCCGAGGCGGCGCCGGTCCGACCGCCGACCGGAGGGAGACGCTGGGTGATCGAGCTGGAAGATGTTCCCGAGTTGATCGACCCGGTGATGGTCTGCGCCTTCGAGGGCTGGAACGACGCGGGCGACGCCGCCTCCGCGGCTCTGGCCCATCTCGACGAGACCTGGGGCGGCAAGGTGTTCGCCGCCCTGGACGCGGAGGACTACTACGACTTCCAGGTCAACCGGCCCACGGTCTGGCTGGACGGCGGGGTGCGCCGGATCACCTGGCCCACCACCCGGCTCTCGGTCGTCCGGGTCACCGAGCCGACCACCCGGGACGTCGTCCTGGTCCGCGGCATCGAGCCGAGCATGCGCTGGCGCTCGTTCTGCAACGAGCTGCTCGGCTTCGCGCACGAGCTGGGCGTCGAGCTGGTGGTGATCCTGGGCGCCCTGCTCGGCGACACCCCGCACAGCCGCCCGGTACCGGTCAGCGGGGTCACCTCCGACCCGGAGCTGGCCCGCCGGCTGGACCTGGAGGAGAGCCGCTACGAGGGCCCGACCGGGATCGTCGGGGTGCTGCAGGAGGCCTGCACGCACGCCGGGGTGCCGGCCGTGACGCTCTGGGCGGCGGTGCCGCACTACGTCGCGCAGCCGCCGAACCCCAAGGCGACGCTGGCACTGATCAACAAGCTGGAGGACCTGCTGGACCTGCGCATCCCGCCGGGCGAGCTCGGCGAGGACGCCCGCGCCTGGCAGCTGGGCGTGGACCAGCTGGCCGCCGAGGACAGCGAGGTGGCCGAGTACGTCCAGCAGCTGGAGGAGGCGCAGGACACCGCGGAGCTGCCGGAGGCGTCCGGCGACGCGATCGCCCGCGAGTTCGAGCGTTACCTGCGCCGCCGGGAGAACGTCGGCCCGACCGGCGAGAAGCCGGTGGCCGGGCACGCCACGGCGGAGCGGCCGGCCGCCGAGCCGGAGGCGCCGGGCCCGGCCCGGGAGAGCCAGGACGGCGCCGAGGAGGAGTAGGCCCTCCCCCGCCCGCACACGCCGAAGGGGCGTCAGGACCAGGTGTCCTGACGCCCCTTCGGCGTGTGCGCCGGAGCGACTAGAGCGCGACGCCGAGCAGCGCGTCCACCGCCCGGGAGACCAGACCGGGCGCGCCGGTGTCCGTCCCGCCGTCGGCCTCCTGCGCGGCGGCCCAGCGGTCGACGGCCGCCAGGGCGGCGGGCGCGTCCAGGTCGTCGGCGAGCGCCGTGCGCACCTCGGCGAGCAGCTGCTCGGCCGCCGGGCCGTCCGGCCGGGAGACGGCGGCCCGCCAGCGGCCGAGGCGCTCGACGGCCTCGTCCAGGGTGGCCTTGGTCCACTCCCAGTCCTCGCGGTAGTGGTGCGAGAGCAGGGCCAGGCGGATCGCCGCCGGGTCGACGCCCTCGCGGCGCAGCGCCGAGACGAAGACCAGGTTGCCGCGGGACTTGGACATCTTGTGGCCGTCGAGGGCGACCATCCCGGCGTGCACGTACGCCTTGGCGTACGGGTGGGCCCCGGTGGCGACGTGGGCGTGCGAGGCGCCCATCTCGTGGTGCGGGAAGGAGAGGTCGCTGCCGCCGCCCTGGATGTCGAAGGACATGCCGAGGTACTGCAGCGCGATGGCGACGCACTCGATGTGCCAGCCGGGCCGGCCGTGGCCGAGCTCGGTGTCCCACGCGGGCTCGCCCGGGCGGGCGGCGAGCCAGAGCAGCGCGTCCAGCGGGTTGCGCTTGCCGGGGCGGTCCGGGTCGCCGCCGCGCTCGGCGAAGACCGGGCGCATGGCGTCCCGGTCGAGGCCGGAGACCTCGCCGAAGTGCGGGTCGGCGTCGACGGAGAAGTAGATGTCGCCGTCCACGCGGTAGGCGGCGCCGTCGGCGAGCAGCTTCTGGACCAGCGGGACGATCCACGGGATCGACTCGACGGCGCCGATGTAGTGGGCCGGCGGCAGCAGGCGCAGGGCGGTCATGTCCTCGCGGAACAGGGCCGTCTCGCGCTCGGCCAGTGCGGTCCAGTCCTGCCCGGTGGCGACGGCGCGCTCCAGCAGCGGGTCGTCCACGTCGGTGACGTTCTGGACGTAGAGGACGTCGTGACCGGCGTCCTTCCACACGCGCTGCGCCAGGTCGAAGGCGTTGTAGGTGGCGGCGTGGCCCATGTGGGTCGCGTCGTAGGGGGTGATGCCGCAGACGTAGATCCGGGCGGTGCCGTCCTGCGGCACGACCTCGCGGACCTTGCCCGCTGCGGTGTCGAAGATACGGAGGGGGAGCCCCTGACCAGGCAGGGCGGGAACCTCGGAGGCGGGCCAGGCATGCATGGGATCGACTTTAACCTTGCGAACATTTGAAAGCCTAACCAGTACGCAAGATCGACTGGATTCGCTTCCTTTCGTTGCCTGACCGCCTCGCGACTGGTACGGGACCGGTCCTGACGGTTTCCGGGCGGTTTCCGGGCGCGGGTGAGCGCCCGGCCGGCCCTGCCGCCGACCGGGCGCCCGGCACCCCGGGGGACGCGGCCGGAGCCGCTACGACCGCTGCCAGAGGGCCGGCACGTTCGGCGGCTCCCAGCCGGCCATGGCGGTGTGCGCCTGGAGGCAGACGTAGGAGACGCCGGAGTAGGTGACGCGGTCGCCCGCCCGGTACGCCGTCCCGGCCCGCCAGCTGCCGCTCGGCGGCGTGGTCGGCGTTCCGGTGGGCGTGCCGGTGGGCGTCGCCGTCGGGGTCGGGCTCGGCGTGCCCGGGGTCTGCGGCACGTCGAGGACGAAGTCGTAGCTGCCCTCGCGGACCGGACCGTTCTGACGGACGTTCATCAGCAGCCGGGCGTCGTAGATGGTGTCCGTGCTGTTGCGCGGCTCGCCCGGGAAGTACAGCTGGGTGGTGAGCACCGGGCGGCCGGGCGCCTGGAGCTTGACGTGGATGTGCCGGGTGCGGCCCGGGTACAGGCCCGGCACGATCGTCTCCAGCTTGAAGGCGCCGTTGGCGTCGCTGAACTGGTGGCCGCGGAAGGTGTAGCCGGAGTTGTCGTAGGCACCGTTGTCATCCGCCTGCCAGAAGTCCAGCAGCACGCCGGGGACGGGGCGGCAGGCGCGGCCGAAGACGTAGCCGCTGACGGTCAGGCGGGTGCCGGGCCCGTCGTCGACCATGGAGCTGCGCAGCGGGGAGTTGGGCTTGAAGTAGGGCCCCTCGGTCTGCTCGACGGTGGGGGCGTCGCCGTCGTGGCACTCGGGGGTGAGGCCGGGGGCCCGGCCGGTGCCGGCCTGCTCGCGGGCCAGTGCGACGCCGCCGCCGACGAGCAGCGGGGCGGCCCCGAGCGCGGCGGCGGCCTTCAGTACGGTCTTGCGGCTGATCATGCCGTCGGGGCTGGGCATGCGCCCTCTCCTTCGGGTGGGGGAACGGGAGGTGGGGGGCGGCCCTTGCCATGGTGGGGGCATGACAAGGGCCTGACCGGCAGCCCGTCCGCGCGCGCCGGACCGGCCACCGGTGGCCACGGGAAAAACTACGGGCCGTCCGGCGACGCCGCGATGGACGAGATCCGGGGATCGTGGTGATTTCCGTCGACCCGGGCCCGGAACTCCCCCGGTGTCATCCCGGTCTCCCGCCGGAAGAAGCGGCAGAAGTACGCCGGGTCCGCGAAGCCGGCCTCCTTGGCCACCTGCCGGATGGTCAGGTCCGTGCAGGCCAGCAGCCGCTTGGCCTCCAGGGTCTGCTGGCGCCGGATCAGCCCGCCCGGGGTGCGGCCGGTGGCCTGCTTGACCAGGGTCTGCAGGTGGCCGGGCGAGACGCCGAGCTCCTGGGCGATCGAGGCGACCGAGTGCCGCACCCCGCCCGGCCCGGCGATCAACCGGGTGAAGGCGGTGGCCAGTTCGGCCGGCCGGCCGGGCGGGGACGGCCGGTCGCCCGGCTCGGCGGCCCGCAGCGCCCGGACGATCAGGATGTGCAGGCTGGCCCGCAGCACGCCCGGGTAGCCCGGCGGCCTGGACCGGTACTCCTGCTCCATGTCGGCGAGCAACGCGCCGATCGGACCGGCCTGTTCACCGAGCCCGATCGCCGGGCGGGCGGCCAGCGCGCGCAGCCCGGCGAGGTCCTGCGCGTTGCCCAGCAGGAAGTCCTCGTTGAACAGGACGACCCGGCCGGTGAGTTCGTCCGCGTCCGCCCAGTAGTGCACCTGGCCGGGCGTGATCACGCACAACTGCGGCGGCGCCAGCGACCGGTGGACCAGGTCCAGGACGTGGGCGCCGCGGCCACCGGTGACGTGCACGATCTCGTGGAAGGAGTGCCGGTGCGGGAAGCCCGCCCGGGAGAGCGGGCCGATCGTGTCGAAACTGCCGATGGCGAACGGGAGCAGGTGCGGCAGCGGGACCTGTAAGCGGTGCAGCGGCAGGTCCGGCGTGGCACGGGGGGTGGGGGTGGTCCGTCGCGCGTCCATCGGAGCAGTGTGCGGCCGGTTCGCGGACAGGTCCAGACCATCCGCCGGGCGGCCGCTCCGCGGGGCCGGCAGACCCGCTACACGGGCGGCCAGGGGATGGCCGGCCAGTCCTCCGAGGGCAGCGGATGGCGGCCGGAGCGGCGCAATCCGGCCACCCTGGCGCGGGTCGCCTCCAGTTCGGCCCCGGTCAGGTGCGGGGCCAGGCGCTCGCCCAGCTCGCCGTCCAGCCCCTCGGCCAGGGCGGCCAGCACCTCCAGCGCCTCGGCGGGCAGCCGGTCGCCCGCCCAGCCCCAGAGCAGGGTGCGCAGCTTGCCCTCGGTGTTGAAGGTGACGCCGTGGTCGATGCCGTAGACCCGGCCGTCGGCCGCCGGGATCAGGTGGCCGCCCTTGCGGTCGGCGTTGTTGAGCACCGCGTCCAGCACGGCGAGCCGGCGCAGCCGCCGGTCGTCGTGGTGCACCAGCAGCGCGGTGCGGCCCCCGCCGACCTCGGCCTGCACGATCGGCAGCCAGCCCTCCTCCGGCCCGCGCGGGTCCTGCAGGGCCAGCAGCGGCTCGGCCTGCGGATCCGGCTCGACCCACAGCTGCACCATGCCGGGCCCGTGCGGCCCGTCGCGCAGGACGGTCGGCGGGACCAGCGCCCAGCCGGTCGCCGCGGACACCTCGTAGGCGGCGACCTCGCGGCCGGCCAGCGTGCCGTCCGGGAAGTCCCAGAGCGGGCGCTCGCCGGCCACCGGCTTGTAGACCGCCTGGGCGCTCAGCGCGCCGAGCGCGACGGTGCAGTACAGGGCGGCGTTGGAGGCCTCGGTGAGCCGCCCGTGCACCGTCAGCCCGCCCTCGCGCAGCAGCTCCAGGGCGGTGGGCACGTCGGCGGCGAGGGCGGCGGCGGCCGCCGGGTCGGCCTGCGGCGGGGTCTCGGTGTTCAGCGCCGGTAGCCGTTCGCGCGCGGGCACAGGTGGCCCTCCGGGTCGAGCGGCAGGTTGCAGAACGGGCAGGGCTTGCGCCCGGCCGCGACCAGGTCCAGCGCCCGCTTGGCGAACACCCGGGCCATCGCGCCGGTCAGCCGGACCCGCAGCATGTCCGGGCCGTTGTCGTCGTCCTCGAAGACCGCCTCGGCGCCGTCCTCGTCCTCCTCCTCGTCGATCAGCGCCTGCGCCTCGACGACCAGGCAGCCGTCCGCGCTGTCCCAGGCCAGGGCCATCGTGCCGACCCGGAACTCCTGCTCCAGCGGGAGGTCCAGCGGGGCGGTGTCGAGCAGGTCCTGCGGGGCGGTCGCCGGGATGGCGACGTCCCCGCCGCTGCGCCGCAGGGCCTCGTCCAGGACCTCCTCGATCCGCTCGGCGAGCGCCGCCACCTGGGTCTTCTCCAGCAGCACGCTGGTGATCCGGCCCCGGGCGCTGGCCTGCAGGTAGAACGCCCTGGCGCCGGGCTGGCCGACGGTGCCGGCCACGAACCGTTCGGGCTGGTCGTAGAAGTAGACCTGACGGGTCACGCTCTCGCTCCGGATCGTGTCGGTCGTGGGGATCACAGGGATCGTCGGGAGGTCACCGGGACCGGTGGGAGGTCACGGGGCGGGCAGCCGTTCGGCGGCCCTGCCGGGGACCCGCCTCGCGGTGGGGCCCGTAAGTCACCCTACGACCTCCGGGGCCCGGCGGGGGAGCCGAGCCGGGCCGGGGCGCCCTGCGGGAGCAGCGCCGGTCGGACCGCACGCGGGACGGCACCCGCCGCCCCCGGCGGTGTCGTTGACGGCGTCAGGCGGTGCCGCCGACCACCGCGTCCCCGGCCGGGGCGGCCGGCCCGGGGCCGTGCTTCGGCGCGAGGGAGGCGAGGTCGCCGGTGTCGCCCATCCTCAGCACGAAGGGCCGGTGCGCGGTGTAGCGGATCGCGGTGACGGAGCAGGGCTCGACGCTGATCCGCTGGAAGTGGTCCAGGTGCAGACCGAGCGCGTCGGCCACCACCGCCTTGATGACGTCCCCGTGCGAGCAGGCCAGCCAGACGGCGTCCTCGCCGTGCTCGGCGGCGATCTTCCCGTTCCACTCCCGGACGGCGCTCACCGTGCGGTGGCTCAGCTCGCGCAACGACTCCCCGCCGGGGAAGGCCGCGGCGGCCGCGTGGTCCTGCACGGTGCGCCAGAGCGGCTCCTCGGCCAGCTCGGACAGCGGCCGGCCGGTCCACTCGCCGTAGTGGCACTCGCCCAGGCGCTCGTCCTCGGTGGGCGGGCCCAGTTCGGGCCGGGCCGCCAGCAGCGGCTCCAGGGTCTGCCGGCAGCGCTCCAGCGGGCTGCTCACGGCCTGCACGAGCGGGACGCCGGCGAGCCGGCCGGCCAGCGCGGCGGCCTGCGCGCGCCCGGTGTCGTCGAGCTCCACCCCCGGAGTCCAACCGGCCAGGATTCCGGCGGTGTTCGCGGTCGAGCGGCCGTGGCGGACGAGCAGCAGGGTGGGCATGGGCCTTAGCCTACGGCCTCCGGGCCCGGGCGTGGCCGGTGGGACCGGGCCCGTTCCGCCCCGGCCGGGTGCGCCCGGTGGGCCCGATCCGGTCCTGGTCCGTGCCCTCCGGCCGTCCCCGCGTCACAATGGCCCGCATGATCGTCCATTGCGCCAGTTACCACGACGGCCGCCGGATCGAGGGCCCCGACGACCTCGCGGGTGCGCTCGCCGCCGCACGGGCGGCCGGTCCTGGCGGTTTCGTCTGGATAGGCCTGTTCGAGCCCACCGCCGAGGAACTCGACCACGTCGGGAAGGAGTTCGCGCTGCACCCGCTGGCCGTCGAGGACGCGGTCAGCGCCCACCAGCGGCCCAAGGTCGAGGCCTACCAGGGCTCCCTGTTCGTCACCCTCAAGACGCTCGGCTACCACCCCGGCGCGCACGCGGTGACCAGCGGCGAGGTGATGGTCTTCCTCGGCACGGACTTCGTGATGACCGTCCGGCACGGCGAGGACACCCCGCTGTCCGGCCTGCGGGCGCGGCTGGAGCGGGAGCCCGACCTGCTGCGACTGGGGCCGAGCACCGTCCTGCACTCGGTCTGCGACACCGTGGTGGACGACTACGTGGACGTCGCCGGCGCGCTGCAGGGCGACCTGGACGAGCTGGAGGCGGACATCTTCTCCCCCGGCCGGACCGGCCGGGACACCGCCGGCCGGATCTACGGGTACAAGCGGCAGGTGATGACCGTCCGCCGCGCCACCGGGCCGCTGCTGGAACCGACGCTGCGACTGGCCCGCGGCGGCGAGCCCCACGTCCACCCGGAGACGCTGCCCTACCTGCGGGACGTCGCCGACCACCTGGCCCGGGTGAACGACCAGGTGGACGGTATGGACCGGCTGCTGTCCGACATCCTCAACGCCAACCTGGCGCAGGTCAGCGTGCAGCAGAACAACGACATGCGGAAGATCTCGGCCTGGGCGGCGCTGGCCGCCGTCCCGACGATGATCGCCGGCATCTACGGGATGAACTTCGACGACATGCCCGAGCTCCGCCAGCCCTGGGGCTACCCGGCGGTGCTGGCCCTGATGGTGGTCGTCTGCGTGGTGCTGCACCGGGTGTTCAAGCGGCACGACTGGCTGTAGGCCCCGCCCGGGGGCGCGCCCTCGGCCGGAGGCCCCGTCCGGGACCCGCCCTGCCGCCCCCCCGGGGGCGGCCCGGCAGCCGGCCCGCCGGCCGCCGGGCCGCGCTCCGGTCACGCCAGGCCGGCGCGCTCCAGCGCCTCGACTCCGGTGCGCAGCGCCAGGATCCGCTCCTCCAGGGTGAACCCGGACGGGGCCAGGGTGAGCGTGGTGACGCCGGCGTCGGCGTAGACCCGCATCCGGTCGGCGATCCGGGCGGTGTCGCCGATCAGCGATGTGGCGTCGATCAGGTCGTGCGGCACCGCGGCCGCGGCACCCGCGTAGTCCCTGGCCAGGTACTTCTCCTGGACCTCGTCGGCGGCCTGCTCGTAGCCCATCCGCCGGGCGAGCTGGTTGTAGAAGTTCTTCTCCTTGCTGCCCATGCCGCCGATGTACAGGGCGGCGTAGGAGCGCAGGGAGTCGACGCCGGCCTTGATGTCCTCGCCGACCGCGATGTTGACCGTCGGGCAGAGGTCGAAGCCGTCCAGGGTCAGCCCGGCCTTGGCGCGGCCGGCCCGCAGCGGGTCCAGCGAGAGCGCGGCGTGCTCGGGCGAGAAGAAGATGCCGAGCCAGCCGTCGGCCAGCTCACCGGTCTGCTCCAGGTTCTTCGGGCCGATCGCGGCGATGTACAGCGGGATGTGCTCGCGCACCGGGTGCACGGTGAGCTTGATCGGCTTGCCGGGGCCGCCGGGCAGCGGCAGCGTCCAGTGCTCGCCCTCGTGGACCAGGCGCTCGCGGGACATCGCCTTGCGGATGATCTCCACGTACTCGCGGGTGCGGGCCAGCGGCTTGTCGAACTTCACGCCGTACCAGCCCTCGGAGACCTGCGGGCCGGAGACGCCGAGACCGAGCCGGAACCGGCCGCCGGACAGGGTGTCCAGGGTCGCGGCGGTCATCGCGGTCATCGCGGGGGTGCGGGCCGGGATCTGGAAGATGGCCGAGCCGACGTCGATCCGCTCGGTCTTCGCGGCAACGAAGCTCAGCACCGTCGCGGCGTCCGAGCCGTACGCCTCGGCCGCCCAGCAGACCGAGTAGCCGAGCCGGTCCGCCTCCCGGGCCACCTCGACGTTGTCGGCGTCCATGCCGAGCCCCCAGTAGCCGAGGTTGATTCCGAGTCGCATGTGGCGGACCTTCCAGTCGGTAGGGGTTGGTGGCGAGGGTAACCGTGCACGCGCCGGTCATGCTACTGGCCGGTAGTGGTGGTCTGGGTCACACCGCGGGCCCTCCCCGCGAGCACCGGCGGCGGTGATCGTTCTGCGGGTCTGCACCCCAGGCCGTGCACCGGCCGCTACGCTCAGCCGACGTGGGGACCGCTCTCCCCACCTGCGCGTTCACAGGGCTACCGGCGCTCCCGGTGCCACGGCCAGTGGAGGGCCCGTCCGATGGAACAGCGTCACCTCGGCCGTACCGGTCTGCGGGTCTCCCGGCTCGGCCTCGGCACCATGACCTGGGGCCGCGACACCGACGAGCACGAGGCCGCGGAACAGCTCAAGGAGTTCGTCGACGCCGGCGGCACCCTGCTCGACACCGCCGACGTGTACGCCGACGGCGGGGCCGAGTACCTGATCTCCCGGCTCACCGACAACCTCGTCCCCCGCTCCGACCTCGTCATCGCCACCAAGGCCGGCAGCGTCCCCGAGTCCGCCCGCCGCTTCGACGGCTCCCGCGGGCACCTGCTCGCCGCGCTGGACGCCTCGCTGCACCGGCTCGGCACCGACTACGTCGACCTCTGGCAGGTGCACTCCTTCGATCCCTCGACCCCCACCGAGGAGACCCTCGGCGCCCTCGACATCGCCGTCACCTCGGGACGCGCGCGGTACGTCGGCGTCTGCGACTTCAGCGGCTGGCAGCTCGCCAAGGCCGCCACCTGGCAGCACGCCCGGCACGGCCGGACCCCGCTGGCCGGGGCGCAGCTGGAGTACTCGCTGCTGCAGCGCGGCATCGAGCGCGAGGCGCTGCCCGCCGCGCTGGACGCCGGGGTCGGGCTGCTCGCCGCCTCGCCCCTCGGGCGCGGGGTGCTCACCGGCAAGTACCGGCACGGCGTGCCGCAGGACTCCCGCGGCGCGTCGCCCTACCTGTCCGGATTCGTCCAGCCCTACCTCGGCGAGCGCTCGCGGCGGATCGTCGACGCCGTCGCCACCGCCGCGGACGGGCTCGCCAGCAGCCCGCTCGCGGTCGCCCTCGCCTGGGTCCGGGACCGTCCCGGGGTGGCCAGCGCGCTGATCGGGGCCCGGACCGTGGCACAGCTGCAGGCGGCGCTGTCGGTGGAGGCCCTTACGCTTCCGGGTGAGATCCGTGGTGCGCTGGACGACATCTCGTCACCGGTGCACCGCTACCCGGACCAGGGGTGGAGCGAGCTCTAGCCCTCGTCGAGCAGAACACGCAGTGGAGTGACCTTTGGAGCGGACGATGAGTGACACGGAGAACGGCGCTCCGGAGGAGACCACGGGACGGTCGGGCGACGCGGGCGGCCCGGCCGGCCCGACGGCCGCGGAGGGCCCGGACCGGGCCGCCGCGATCGCCGAGCTGGCCCAGCGCATCCGCAGCGTCGGGCCGCAGGCCACCGCACCCGGGGGCGAGGACGCCCCGCCCGCCGCCGCACCGTCGCCGGCCCCCGCGGGGCCGTCCGCACAGCCCGACCGGCAGCGCGCGCAGGCCCTGCAGGACACCGCCGGGGTGCTGGCCGCCGGCGGCGCCCCGACCGACCTCGCGGCCGCCGCCGTGGCCGAGTTCGGCGACGGCGCCGCCGAACAGCTGCGCAGCGACCCGTGGTCGGTACTGGCCCTGCCCGGCGTCCGCCCCGAGCACGCGGACGGCTTCGCCCGCGGCCTGCTCGGCCCGGCTGCCGGCCCCGGGGACCCTCGCCGCGCCCAGGCGCTGGTGCCCTGGCTGCTGGAGCAGTCCGCGCTGCGCGGCCACTCCGCGGTGGAGATCGCCGAGGTCGCGGCCGGGCTCGAGCGCCACCGGCTGCCCGACTCGGCCGAGGCGATCCAGGCCGCCGTGCTGGACGGGCGCGCGATGGCGTTCCAGGAGGAGCTGACCGGCCCCGGGGCGCACGCGGCGGGCGGCGACGAGGACGAGGAGCCGCCGACCCGGACGCTGCTCGCCCTGGAGCGGCTGGCGCTGGCCGAGGAGAGCCTCGCGGACGGGCTGGTCCGGCTGATGTCCACCTTCGTGCCGGGCGAGGACGCGAAGCCCGGCGCCGAGGACGACGCAGGCCCGGCCGACGCGGACGGGGCCGCCGGGGCGGCCGACGCCGAGGGCGCGGAAGGGGGCGCGGGCCCCGAGGGCTCCGAGGGCTCCGAAACCTCCGAAGGCTCCGAAGGCTCCGAGGGCACCGCCGAGGAGGGCACCGCGGGGCCGGCCGTCACCCCCGCCGCCCCCGGCCCGGCCGCGTGGGCCGCCGCCGCCGAGGCCGCGCCCTCCTCCTCCGCGACCGCACTGATCCGGGCCGTCGCCGACAGCGCGCTGGTGCTGCACACCGGCGGCGAGGCCGCCCGGGCCGAACCCGCCGCCCTGCTGGCCGCCGCCCGCGGGCTCGGCCTGCGGGCCTGGGCCGCCACCTGGACCGACCAGGGCCGGGACTCCCTCGCCGCGCTCGCCGACGGGAGCACCGAACCGCCCGCGCCCGTGGTCACCCTCGGCGAGCTGCTCTCCGGCACCGCCGGCCCCGGCCGCTCCCCGGACGGCACGCTCGCCCTGGACGTCCTGGTCGTCCTCGACGCCCCGCTGCTGGACGTCGAACTGGCCGCCACCGTCCTGGAGTCGCTCGCCGACGGCACCCGACTGGTGCTCAGCGGCGACCCGGGCCAGCTGTGGTCCGCCGGCCCCGGCCGGTTCTTCGCGGACCTGCTGGCCGCCAAGGCCTGCCCGGCGGTCGCCTCCCGCACCCCGGACTTCGGCCCGATCGGCGAACTGGTCTCCGGCGTCGGCATCGGCGAGCTCCAGCCGGTCGAGGCGCCGGACAAGGAGGTGGTCATCCTGACCGCCAAGGACGGCGGCGAGGCCGTCCACCGCGCCGTCCAGCTGCTCACCGACTCCATCCCGCGCGCCCTCGGCATCCCCGCCGAGCAGGTCGTGCTGCTCACCCCCGGCCACGGCGGGCCGGCCGGCACCCGGGCGCTGAACGCCGCCGCCAAGGCCCGGCTCAACCCGGGCCCCGGCCGGTTCGGCGGCTTCGACCCGGGCGACCGCGTGGTCGACTCGCCCGCCCCCGGCCTCAGCCGCCCGGCCCGGGTGCTGGACGGCGACGCCACCGGCCTGCACCTGGAGTACGCGGACGGCTCGCACCGGACGGTGCCGCCCGCCGAGGCCGGCCGGCTGCGGCACGGCTGGGCACTGACCGTCCACCAGGCGCTCGGCCGCCGCTGGCCGGGAGCGGTCGTGGTGATCCCGGAGGACGCCGCGCCGGTGCTCACCCGGCAGTGGGTCTACACCGCCTTCGGCCGCGGCGAGCGGCACCTGTCCGTGGTGCACGCCGCGGGCCCGGCGCTCGTGCAGGCCGTCGCCGAGCGCCCGGCGCAGCCGCGCACCACCCGGCTGCGGGCGATCCTCGCCGAGAACGCCGCCGCGGAGTACTGAGCGGCCCGGGGGCACCGGGGGTGGGCGCAGCGGAGTGCGGGGCGCCCCGCCCCCGGGTGCCCCCGGAACGCGCGGCGGGCGGGTCCACGCACCGTGGGCCCGCCCGCCGTTGTCCGGCCGCTCAGTCGTCGAGGTCCTCGTCGTCGTAGACCTCGCTCACGTCGAACCGGCAGATCAGCAGCTGCGGGTCGGCGTGCTCGAAGGGCTCCGGCAGCCACTCCCCCGGTTCGGTCGGCTCCGCGGCCGCGACCCAGAGCGTCGAGTCCGCCTCCTCCAGCCCGAACTCCTCGCTGCGGGCGGCGATCTCGTCCGGCTCGTACTCGCCGAACAGCACGCCGATCGCGGCGTTCATCCCGCCGCTGCCGCCGCCGCCCGGGGTCAGCGACTCGTCGAGCCGCTCGGCCTGGGCGCGCAGCCGCTTGGGGTCGGCGATGTGGTAGTCGCGGCGGATCAGCACGCTGATCGCCTCGGGCTGTTCGGGGCCGTGGTAGCCGCCCGGGCCCTCGTCCCCGGGGATCTCGAAGGGGGTGACCTCGTCGTAGACCTCGTAGAGGAGTTGGTCGTACGCGATGGCCGCCGTCGCGAGCTGCTCGTAGGCGGCGGACACAGCGGGATCATCCGCTGCGCTGGGGCTTGACACCGCTTCCAGATGACGGTCGATGGCGGCCTTGACCGCCTCGGCGGCGGCGCGTACCTCGGCAATGGTGGGCTGCGCGGCATCAGACATGGTGCAGACGCTATCTCCCCGCGGCGCCGGTACGCACAGCGGTTGTCACCTACACCCTCGATTTCACCGCAACTTCCCCCCTGATGTCCGATCCAGGCGGTTCTGTCCCCGCGCACCAGCGGCGCAGAGGGCGTGCGGCGGGGCCGGCGAGGCCGTTCGAGTGCCGCTTCACGCGCCGGGATCGGGGGTATCCCGTCCCCAGGAACAACGGAACTGATGCCCTGTCAGTCGAGCGGGGTCCGGCCCGGCCGGGAGGTCGGCCGGAAATACCCCGCCGGCTGTCCGGGGCAGGTCGTAGGCTTGCGTGCAGGTGATCCCCAGGAGGAGCGTCTTGACCCCACCGAAGCCGGTCCGGCAGCCGGAGTACGAGTACCAGTCGCTGCGCATGCCGCGCGGCACCACGCGCAACGCCGCGCGCCAGCTACTCACCGAGCACGCCGAGTACGGGCACTGGGAACTCGACCGGTTGCGGTTGTTCCCCGACGGCAGCCGGACGGTGCGGCTGCGGCGGCGGATCATCCGGCAGGTCCGGAGCTGGTGACGCCGTGACGTCCGCACGCTGAACGCCCGCGCCCGCGGCCACCGGTGGTCCGGTGGCCGCGGGCGCGCGGTGTCCTGCGTGCGGGCCCGGCGGGTGCGGTCCGCCGGGCCCGGCGGGGCGGTCGAGCGGGTGGCTCAGCGGGCGCCGGCGCGGGCGCGGCGGTAGAGCACGCCGCCGCCGAGCAGCAGGGCGAGCCCGGCGGCACCGAGCAGTTCGACGTCACCGGCGCCGGTGGAGGCCAGCTGGCCGCCCGTGGCGGTGCCGGGGGCGGCGGCCGCCGGGGAGGCAGTGCGGTCCGCGGCCGGGACGGCCTGGCCGCTCGGGCCGGCGCCGTTGCCCACCGGCGCGGCGGCCGGGGTCGACGGGGTGACGGTGCCGCCGGAGGGGCCGCCGTTGCGCGAGCCGCCCGGGGTGGTCTCGCCACCGGTCTGCGGCGGAGTCGAGGGCGGGGTGCTCGGCGGGGTGGACGGGCCGTGCTCCTCGGGGCAGTCGTCGGTCGGCTTCGGCTTGGGCTTCGGTGCCGGGGAGTGCTGCGCGACCGAGCCGCACTCGTTGCCGAAGGCGGGGTTGGCGGCGCCGACCACGTCGACGGAGTTGCCGCAGGCGTTGACCGGGACGTGCACGGGGGCCTGGATGCTGTTGCCGGAGGCCACGCCGGGCGAGTGGGCGGCGGCCCCGGAGGCGGACGCGCCCGAGGCGGAGGAGCCCCGGCCAGAGCCGGCGCCGCCGGGCTGGGCGGCGTCGTGGTGGCCGCTGATGTTGGCGCAGCGGTTGCCGTAGGACGGGTTGAGCGCGCCGATCACGTCCACGGTGTTTCCGCAGGCGTTGATCGGCACCTCGACCGGCACCTGCACCGAGTTGCCGGAGGCGACGCCGGGAGAGCCGGCGGCACCCCCCTGGGCCTCGGCGCCCGCGTAGGCGTAGCCGGCGGTCGAGGCCAGGACACTGCCGGTGGCCACGGCCGTGAGGATCCCCTTCTTGGCTACATTCCTCATCTTTTCCCCTGACGTATCGAGCGTATCGAGAACGACGCGATGACCTTGGCGCAAACATCGTCGGAAAGTCGGAATTTCGGTATATCCGGATATCCGGCAAGGTCTTCGACTGCACAGGAGTTAACGAGAGGAGAACGGCGAGGTTGAGCCGAACGAACCAGCTTCACCCGATCGAGTGATAGAACCCCATTCGGCGCCCAAACCCGGTTCACCCGGACGGGTTCGCCCGAACGGGCGGACCCGCACCCGCCCGGCCCCGGCGCGCGAACGGCCCCCGGGGGCGGCGCGTCCGCCGCCCCCGGGGGCCGGATGGGTCGTGCTCGACGAGCCTCGGCGGCTCGGAGCGCGACTAGAAGTTGGCGCAGTGGTTGCCGAACGCCGGGTTCAGCACGCCGATCACGCTGACGGTGTTGCCGCACAGGTTGACCGGGATGTGCACCGGGATCTGGATCTGGTTGCCGGCGACGACACCCGGGGAGCCGGCGGCCACGCCCTCGGCGGCGGCACCGCCGTGAGCGGACGCGACACCGGCGGCGGCGATCACCAGGCCACCGGTGGCGGCGGCGACGGCGGCGATCTTCTTGACCTTCATCATTCCTCCTGTGTGGACAACGCAACCCGTTCGGCGGGCTGCACAGGGATGAACGACGGTGTGGCAAACGGGGTACGGAACAGATTTGCCATTCACTCGCAACGGTGAATGCTCGCACAGTCAATCGACCGGAATTCCCTTGCAGAATCGTTCCTGTCGATCTCCTGCGTCCATCCCACAATCATGAGCTCGGACAATGCGGACGGCCCGCCCCCGGCACCCCGGGAACGGGCCGTCCACCACCCCCGGCCGGCCGGGGGCAGCCGCTCAGCAGGCGTCGAGGAACCGGTCCAGCACCCGGACGCCGAACTTCAGGCCGTCCACCGGCACCCGCTCGTCCACGCCGTGGAACATCCCGGCGAAGTCCAGCTCCGGCGGCAGCTGCAGCGGCGCGAAACCGAAGCAGCGGATGCCGAGGTCCTGGAACGACTTGGCGTCCGTCCCGCCCGACAGGCAGTACGGCACCGCGCGGGCGATCGGGTCCTCGGCCCGCAGCGCCGTCTGCATCGCCTCCACCAGCGCGCCGTCGAAGCTCGTCTCGATCGCCCGGTCCGAGTGCAGGCTCTCCCGCTTCACGCGCGGGCCCAGCACGCTGTCCAGCTCGGCCAGGAACTCCTCCTCGTAGCCGGGCAGGAAGCGGCCGTCCACGTGCGCGGTGGCCTGGCCGGGGATCACGTTCACCTTGTACCCGGCGCCGAGCATGGTCGGCTGGGCGGTGTTGCGCAGCGTGGTGCCGATCATCTTGGCGATGCCGCCGAGCACCCGCAGCGTCTCGTCCATGTTCTCCGGGTCCAGCTCGACCCCGAGTGCGTCCGACAGCTCGTCCAGGAAGGCCCGCACGGTCTTGGTGATCCGCAGCGGGAACTTGTGCCGCCCGAGCCGGGCGACCGCCTCGCACAGCTCGGTGATCGCGTTGTCGTCGTTCTCCATCGAACCGTGCCCGGCCCGGCCCTCGACCGTCAGACGCATCCAGTGCATGCCCTTCTCGGCCGTCTCCACCAGGTAGAGCCGCACCTGGTCGTTGACCGTGAAGGAGAAGCCGCCGACCTCGCCGATGCCCTCGGTCACGCCCTCGAACAGCTCCGGGTGCTTGTCCACCAGGAACCGCGCGCCGTAGGTGCCACCGGCCTCCTCGTCCGCGACGAAGGCCAGCACCAGGTCCCGCGGGGGCTTGCGCCCGGTGCGCAGCCGGTCGCGGACCACCGCGAGGGTCATCGCGTCCATGTCCTTCATGTCCACCGCGCCGCGGCCCCAGACGCAGCCGTCCGCGATCTCCCCGCCGAACGGGTCGTACGTCCAGTCCGCGGCGTTGGCCGGCACCACGTCGGTGTGGCCGTGGATCAGCAGGCCCGGGCGGGAGCGGTCCTCGCCCTCGATCCGCACCACCGTCGAGGCCCGCCCCTTGGCCGACTCGAAGATCTGCGGTTCCAGCCCGAACTCGGCGAGCTGCTCGGCCACGTACTCGGCCGCCTTCCGCTCGCCCGGGCCGGAGCCGTCCCCGTAGTTGCTGGTGTCGATCCGGATCAGATCGCGACAGATCCCGGCGACCTCCGACTCAGCCGTCACCTTCGGCGCCGCCGACTCGCTCCGCTCGCTCACGGTCACTCCTCGTCTCTGGCCCGCACCGGCACACCAGCGCGCCACCCCGGGACCTGCACCCGGGACGTACGAGCACGTCCGCCCATCCTCTCCCAGCCCCCCGGCCGGATCCACCCCCCGCACGGCCCCGAAACCCCCTGGTCACGCCCCCGCCACAGGCACCCCCTTGCCCCCGCCACCAGCCCCGCTCCCCCGCCCGGGGCCGTTTTGGGAGCTCAAGCCGATCTTTGCTACAGTTACATCTGTCAGCGCGACGGACGAGAGATCGGAAGCCGCGAGGGCGACACCCGGTCCGGGTGGCGGAATGGCAGACGCGCTAGCTTGAGGTGCTAGTGCCCTTTATCGGGCGTGGGGGTTCAAGTCCCCCCTCGGACACCGAAGATGCGGGTCAGGAGAAATCCTGGCCCGCATTTCGCGTTGGTGCGGCGGATCAGCGGGCCGGGACGGCGACCAGGGCGCCGGGAGCGCCGCGTGGCCGCCCGGGACGGGGTTCCCGGCCGCGAAGACGCCCGTCATCACGGCGCCGGCGGCGAACCGGCCGCGCGGCGGGGGCGGCGGGCGCGGGGGTGGCCCTGTCCGAGGCCGGGCGGGTCGTCCGGCCCGGGTCCACCGCCGCTCCGGGGTCCGATGCGGGGTCCGGTCCGGGGGAACGCGGCGTCGGCGGTGCGGCCCGCCGCCCCGGCGCCCCCGCGGTCCGCCGGACGCGCGCTACGGCCGGCCGCTGGCCTGGCGGTGGCTGCCGGGGTGCGGGACGGATGCCGGGACGGTGTGCCCGGTGTGGTCGTCGGTGTGCCAGGACTGGGACTGGAAGGCGAGGAAGACGGCGCACCACCGCCGCTCGGCGGGCAGGTGGATGAGCAGGGCGCCGTCCTGGTAGACGCCGTCGTCGGCCTTGAAGCGGCCGCCGTTGCCCTGGTTCATGTGCACGTCGTGCACGCCGTTGCCGGGCAGGAAGCCGAACACCTTGTCCGGGACCGCGGGTTCGGGGCCGAAGCGCTGCCCGAAGACGTAGAGCGCGGCCGCTGGGTCGGCGATCGCGCGGTGGACCTGGCGGTCGAGCAGGTCGGCGAGGTCGTTGTCGGGGCCGGGGAGGTCGGGCGGCAGGACGCGCATCGTCGCGGGGTCGAAGAGGCGGCTGCGGACGTAGTCCAGGCTCGCCGTGCCGGGGCGGGACGGGAGCGGGTTCCAGCCGCTGCCGGCCGGTGGGAGGAGGGCGGTGACGGGGTGCCGGAAGTCCTCGAAGACCAGGTAGCGCAGGTCGGCGGGGGCCTGCTGGGAGAGGACGTTGACGGCGGCGCGGTAGTCGGTGCCGTGCTGGTCTCGCAGGTGGATCTGGTAGTGCGGGGTGTCGGTGGCGCCCTCGCGGCGCCGGTCGACGGCGGTGGCGGCGAGCACGCCGTAGGCACGGATCGGCATGGGTGGCGGTCCTCGGTTCTCGGGCTCGGGTTCTCGGCCCCGGCGGGCGTCCGGCCCTCCGGTCCTCGCACCCGTTATCGCGCACCGCGGGCTCCGGGTTCCGCCGAATCGACAGCTGTTCATCTGCCGTCCCCCGAAGGGGGTTTCCCGTCACGGGACCTTGACGAGGACCGGTGCCCGGGCGACCCCGGAGCGCCCCGCGCTCAGACCCGGCGGACGTCGCCGAGCGCGCTCTCGATGCCCTGGACCATCCGCCACAGCGGCGCCCGGCGGCTGGCGACCAGCACCACCACGTCGTCCGCCGCGGAACCGTCGGAACCGTCGCGGGCGGCGCCGTCCGGGCCGGCCTCCGCGGGCCGGTCGTTCCAGGTGCCGGTGACGAAGGCCATCGCCGCGTCCACCTCGCCCACCCAGTCGCTCTCCCCGCCCGAGCGCAGCCAGGTGCGCAGGGCGTGGTTGTGCGCGGCGACCACGGCGGCGGCGATCACGTCGGCGCGCAGCGGCCCGTCCGGCCGGTCGGCGAAGCGGTCCCGCAGGTAGGCCGCGAGGGTGTGCTCGTAGCGCCAGACCACCGACAGCTCGTACGCCCGCAGGCCGGGCACCTTGCGGGTGAGGCGGTAGCGCTGGACGGAGAAGGAGGGCTGCTCGGCGTACATCCGCAGGACGAGGCGGGCGGCGTCGCAGGCGTGCTTGACCGGGTCCTCCTCGCCGGAGCCGGACTCCAGGAACTCCGTCATCTCGGCGAGGCTGCGCTCGTGGTCCGGGAAGACCACGTCCTCCTTGGCCGGGAAGTAGCGGAAGAAGGAGCGGCGGCCGACCCCGGCGAGCGAGACGATGTCGTCCACGGTGGTCTGCTCGAAGCCGCGTTCCAGGAAGAGCTCGAAGGCCGCGGCGACGAGTGCCTCACGCATCGCCGGCTTGGCGGGCCCGTCGTTCATGGGCAGGTCCTGTTCTTCCTTCTCGCTCATGCCCGGAACATAGCATCGGCCCCGAACGGCCGGCCGGAGCCCGACCGGCCGTCCGGTGCGCCTCGGGGGGGGGTGCGTTACGGCAGGTTGCGGGCCATGACGATGCGCTGGACCTGGTTGGTGCCCTCGTAGATCTGCGTGATCTTCGCGTCCCGCATCAT
>NZ_JBIWPA010000004.1:343688-443707 GCF_044768035.1 Kitasatospora sp. NPDC101176 | reverse complement strand
CCCTCCGCCCACATGGACTGGTACGGCGGCCCCACCCTGCTGGAGCACCTGGAGACCGTCCCGGTCGGCAGCGACCCCAGCGCCGAACCCACCCGCTTCCCCGTCCAGTACGTCATCCGCCCGCAGACCGAGGACCACCCCGACTACCGCGGCTACGCCGGCCAGCTCGCCTCCGGCGTCCTGCGCGTCGGCGACACCGTCACCGTCCAGCCCTCCGGCCACACCACCACCGTCGCCGGCATCGACGCACTCGGCCGGGAGGCCGACCTCACCTGGGCGCCGCAGTCCGTCACCGTCCGCCTCACCGACGACCTCGACGTCTCCCGCGGCGACCTGATCGCGGCCGGTAGCCAACCCCGGGTCACCCGGGACATCACGGCGACGGTGTGTCACCTGCACGAGAGACCACTGCGCGCCGGCGACAAGGTGCTGCTCAAGCACACCACCCGCACCGTCCGCGCACTCGTCAAGGAGATCTCCTACCGGATCGACATCGACACGCTCCAACAGCGTTCCGGCGCCGACGGACTGGACGTCAACGACATCGGCCACGTACTGCTGCGCACCGCCGAGCCGCTGGCCCTCGACCCCTACACCGACAACCGCCGCACCGGATCGTTCCTGCTGATCGACCCGGCCGACGGCACCACCCTCACCGCCGGCATGGCGGGCGAGGCCTTCGCGACCGTACGCACCGCCGAGCCCGCGGGGGAGGACCGGGCCTGACGCCCGGCGGGGCGGTGCCGGGCGCGGACGGGGCGGCCCGGTGCGCCCGGCACCCCGTGACGCACCACCTCCACCGACTCCCACCGACGAACAGGACGACGCGCATGGCAGCCCATTCCGGGTCCTCCCCCACCCCGAAGCCCCGCCGGACGGGCCGCGACCGGGGCGCACGAGCGGCCGCGGCGGGCGTCGCGGTGCTGACCGCCGCCGGGCTGCTGTCGGCCTGCGGCTACGGGGCCAAGGCCGACGACGAGAAGCCCGCCGCCGCGGGTGACGCCGCCTCCAGTGCCTCCGGCGCGAAGCTCTCCGCCGACACCGTGAAGATCGGCTACTTCGCCAACCTCACCCACGGCACCGCCCTGGTCGGCCTCCAGGAAGGCCTCTACCAGAAGGAACTCGGCGCCACCCGGATCAGGACCCAGGTCTTCAACGCCGGCCCCGCCGAGATCGAGGCCCTCAACGCCGGCTCCATCGACATCGGCTGGATCGGCCCCTCCCCCGCCATCAACGGCTACACCAAGTCCGACGGCAAATCCCTCAAGATCATCAGCGGCTCCGCCTCCGGCGGCGTCAAACTCGTCGTCAACCCCGACAGGATCTCCACCCTCGACGACCTCAAGGGCAAGAAGATCGCCACCCCCCAACTCGGCAACACCCAGGACGTCGCCCTCCTCGACTACCTCGCCGGCAAGGGCTACAAGGTCGACGCCAGCTCCGGCGCCGGCGACGTCAGCGTCGTGCGCACCGACAACAAGGTCACCCCCGACGCCTACAAGCAGGGCTCCATCGACGGCGCCTGGGTCCCCGAACCCACCGCCTCCAAGCTCGTCACCCTCGGCGCCAAGGTCCTCCTCAACGAGAAGGACGTCTGGCCCGACAAGAAGTTCGTCATCACCAACCTCATCGTCAGCCAGAAGTTCCTCACCGAACACCCCGACGTCGTCGAAGCCGTCCTGCGCGGCTCCGTCACCACCAACGCCTTCATCAAGGCCAACCCCGACAAGGCCAAGGCCGACGCCAACGAGGCCATCAGGAAGGAAGCCGGCAACGCCCTCGAACCGGCCGTCCTCGACCCCGCCTGGGCCGACATCGACTTCCTCGACGACCCCCTCGCCGGCACCCTCCAGGCCGAAGCCGACCACGCCGTCACCGCCGGCCTCCTCAAACTGCCCACATCCGGTTCCGCTGGCGCGGGGCCGAACCTGAAGGGCATCTACGACCTCACCCTGCTCAACAAGGTGCTCGCCGCGGCGGGCCGGCCGGCCACCGCCGACGCCGGGCTCGGCACCCCGTGAGCACCGCGCTGACCGGCCCGGCGGAGGCCCCCGGCGCCGGCGCCGCGCGGGAGACCGCGGCCGTCCGGATCTCGCACGTCTCCAAGGCCTTCGGCCGCCCCGGCGCCGCCGCCCCCGTCCTGGACGACATCACCCTCGACGTCGCGCCCGGCGAGTTCGTCACCCTGCTCGGCGCCTCCGGCTGCGGCAAGTCCACCCTGCTCAACCTGGTGGCCGGCCTCGACCGGCCCACCGCGGGCAGCATCGAGGTGCCCGGCGGCCGCCCCGCCCTGATGTTCCAGGACCACGCGCTGTTCCCCTGGCTCACCGCCGGACGCAACATCGAACTCGCCCTCAAGCTCGCCGGCGTCCCGCGCGCCGAACGCCGCGCCGAGGCCGAACGCCTGCTGGAACTCGTCCGCCTCGACGGCTCCCACCACAAGCGGGTGCACGAGCTGTCCGGCGGCATGCGCCAGCGCGTCGCGATGGCCCGCGCCCTCGCCCAGGGCAGCAAGGTGCTGCTGATGGACGAGCCCTTCGCCGCGCTCGACGCCATCACCCGGGACCTGCTGCACGAGGAGCTCATCCGGATCTGGACCGAACGGCGGCTCACCGTCCTGTTCGTCACCCACAACGTGCGCGAGGCGGTGCGGATCGGTCAGCGCGTCGTGCTGCTCTCCTCCCGCCCGGGCCGGGTCGCCCGCGAGTGGCGGATCGACCTGCCGCAGCCCCGCCGGATCGAGTCCGCCGGGGTGTCCGACCTGTCCATCGAGATCACCGAACACCTACGTGGGGAGATCCGCCGCCATGGCCAGCACTGACATCCTCCCCGACGCCCTCCCCGGCCGGCTCCCCCGGCCGGGCGGACCCGCCGGGGGAGCCGGCCGCGCCGGCGGCACCTCCGCACCCGCCGTACCGGGCGACCCGGCCACCGACGCCGCCGGCGTCGTGGCCGGCTTCGACGCGCTGGAGACCGCCCCGGCGCAGCGCACCCCGATCGGCCGCCGGCTGCGTCAGCGGGTGCTGCCGCCGCTGCTCGGGGTCGCCCTGGTCCTCGGCCTCTGGCAGCTCGCCTACGGCCTGCACCTGACCACCCCGGACAAGCTGCCCAGCCCGGCCGACGTCTGGCACTCGCTCACCGACCTCTGGGACCGGGGCACGCTCTTCTCGATCATCTGGACCAGCGTCTGGCGCGGCGTCTCCGGCTTCCTGACGGCCGTGCTGATCGGCACGCCGATCGGTCTGCTCGTCGCGCAGGTCAGGCCGCTGCGGGCCGCCGTCGGCCCGGTGCTGTCCGGCCTCCAGTCGCTGCCCTCGGTCGCCTGGGTGCCCGCGGCCGTCATCTGGCTCGGCATCAACAACGCGGCCATGTACGCGGTGATCCTGCTCGGTGCGGTGCCCTCGATCACCAACGGCCTGATCGCCGGGGTCGACCAGGTGCCGCCGCTGCTGCTGCGCGCCGGCCGCACGCTCGGCGCGACCGGCGCCCGCGGCGCCCGGCACGTGCTGCTGCCGGCCGCGCTGCCCGGCTACCTGGCCGGCCTCAAGCAGGGCTGGGCCTTCTCCTGGCGCTCGCTGATGGCCGCCGAGCTCATCGCCTCCTCCCCCGACCTCGGCCTGGGCCTGGGCCGGTACCTGGAGAACCAGCGCGAGTTCTCGGACATGGCGGGCGTGCTGCTGGGCATCGTCCTGATCCTCGTCGTCGGCGTCGCCATCGACCTGCTGGTCTTCACCCCGCTGGAGCGCCGGGTGCTGCGCAACCGCGGGCTGCTGGCCGCTTCGCACTGACGCCTCACCATCCCCCCCCCGGCCACACCGGAAAGGGCGGTTCCGCCACGGAACCGCCCTTTTCCCGTCCCATCGCGCACTCCAGTGGAATTCGATGCCCTCCCGACCCCCCCTTGAGGGGCTTCACCCATCGTGGCGATGGGCGATATTCCCCGATGATTGGAGATTGACATGGGCGCGAGACCCAGGTCCGTCCTGCGATCCCTATGGAAGAACTTCGCCGAGGGCCTGATGTGGATGGGGCGGGCGGCGACCGGAGTGTGTCCCCCCTACGAATGGCGGGACCTCAGAATCCCACCTGCCGACCAGCCCTGTCTGCCCCCCTTGTCGGATGAGGAGCTCGCCCGGTGGGCGGCGCTGGTCAAGGATCTGCGGTAGTCCCGGTAAACCCCCTGAGGAGGCGGTCAAATGCACAGCAATCTAATAGTGGCCAAGATGGACCCTCGTTCGAGCGCTGAGGTGGCTCGGCTTTTCAGCGCCTTCGACGAGACCGAGATGCCGCATCGCATGGGGACTCGGCGACGTCAGCTCTTCATGTACAACGGGCTGTACTTCCATCTCCAGGACTTCGAGGACGACAACGGCGGCCGGCTCATCGAGCAGGCGAAGGGCGACCCGCGCTTCGTCCGCATCAGCGACGACCTCAAGCCGTTCATCCAGGCCTACGACCCGTCGACCTGGCGCTCCCCCGCGGACGCCATGGCCCAGCGGTTCTACACCTGGGAGTCCGAATGACGGGCCGGCGGGTGGTCATCACCGGCGTCGGGGTGGTGGCACCGGGGGGAATCGGCGCGAAGAACTTCTGGAGCCTGCTCAGCGAGGGCCGCACGGCGACCAGGGGGATCACCTTCTTCGACCCGGCGCCGTTCCGCTCGCGCGTCGCGGCCGAGGTCGACTTCGACCCGTGGGAGCACGGGCTCGGCCCGCAGGAGATCCGGCGCACCGACCGCGCCGCGCAGTTCGCCCTGGTCACCGCCCGCGAGGCGCTCGCGGACAGCGGCCTGGACCTGCCCGGCCTCGCGCCGCACCGGGTCGGCGTGGCGGTCGGCAGCGCCGTGGGCGCCACCATGGGCCTCGACGAGGAGTACCGGGTGGTCAGCGACGGCGGCCGGCTCGGCCTGGTCGACCACGAGTACGCCGTCCCGCACCTCTACAACTACTTCGTCCCGAGCTCCTTCGCCGCCGAGGTCGCCTGGGCGGTCGGCGCCGAGGGCCCCTCGACCGTGGTCTCCACCGGCTGTACCTCCGGCATCGACTCGGTCGGCTACGCGGCCGAACTGATCCGCGACGGCTCGGTCGACGTGATGATCACCGGTGCCAGCGACGCGCCGATCTCGCCGATCACCGTGGCGTGCTTCGACGCGATCAAGGCCACCACCCCGCGCAACGACGACCCCGAGCACGCCTCCCGGCCGTTCGACCTCACCCGCAACGGCTTCGTCCTGGGCGAGGGCGCGGCGATGTTCGTCCTGGAGGAGCTGGAGTCGGCACGCCGGCGCGGCGCCCACGTGTACGCCGAGATCGCCGGCTACGCCAGCCGCTGCAACGCCTTCCACATGACCGGGCTGCGCCCCGACGGCCGCGAGATGGCCGAGGCCATCCGGGTCGCGCTGGACGAGGCCCGGCTGAACCCCGAGGCCGTCGACTACATCAACGCGCACGGCTCGGGCACCAAGCAGAACGACCGTCACGAGACCAGCGCCTTCAAGCGCAGCCTCGGCGACCACGCCCGCCGTACCCCCGTGAGCTCGATCAAGTCGATGGTCGGCCACTCGCTCGGCGCGATCGGCTCGATCGAGATCGCCGCATCCGTCCTGGCCATGGAGAACCACGTGGTGCCCCCGACAGCGAACCTGCACAAGCCGGATCCCGAGTGCGACCTCGACTACGTGCCGCTGACCGCGCGCGACTGGCACACCGACACGGTGCTGACGGTCGGCAGCGGGTTCGGCGGTTTCCAGAGCGCGATGGTCCTCGCCCGACCGGACAGGGGCACCGCGGCATGAGCACCCAGGTCGTGGTGACCGGCATCGGCGTCGTCTCCCCGAACGGCTTCGGCGTGGACGACTACTGGGACGCCACCCGCGCGTCCCGGAGCGGCATCGGCCGCATCAAGCGCTTCGACCCCGAGCAGTACCCGTCGAAGCTCGCCGGCGAGGTGGACGGCTTCACCGTGCAGGAACACCTGCCGAGCCGGCTCATCCCGCAGACCGACCGGATGACCCAGCTCGCCCTCGTCGGCGCCGAGCACGCCCTGGCCGACGCCGGGGTGTGCACGGAGGCGGCCGACGAGTACGGCATGGGCGTGATGACCGCCAGCAGCTCCGGCGGCTTCGAGTTCGGCCAGGACCAGCTCCAGAACCTGTGGAGCCAGGGCAGCCAGTACGTCAGCGCCTACCAGTCCTTCGCCTGGTTCTACGCGGTGAACACCGGCCAGATCTCCATCCGGCACGGCATGCGCGGCCCCAGCGGCGTGGTCGTCAGCGACCAGGCCGGCGGCCTCGACGCCCTCGCCCACGCACGCCGGCTGATCCGCAAGGGCAGCGACCTGATCCTCTCCGGCGGCGTCGACGCCGCCATCTGCCCGTGGGGCTGGGCGGCCCAGCTCACCACCGGGAGGATGACCACCGAGGAGCGCCCCGAGCGGGCCTACCTCCCCTTCGACGCCGACGCCACCGGGCACGTGGTCGGCGAGGGCGGCGCCCTGCTGATCCTGGAGGACGCCGAGGCCGCCCGCCGGCGCGGCGCGACCCGGGTGTACGGCGAGATCAGCGGCTACGGGGCGACCTTCGACCCGGGCCCGGACAGCGGCCGGGAGCCGACCCTGCGCAAGGCGATCGAGATCGCGCTCGACGACGCGGGCCTGTCGCCGGGCGACGTCGACGTCGTCTTCGCCGACGCGGCCGCCACCCCGGAGCTCGACCGGATCGAGGCCGCGGCGATCACCGGGCTCTTCGGGCCCCGGGCGGTCCCCGTCACCGCGCCCAAGACGATGACCGGCCGGCTCGGGTCGGGCGCCGCCCCGCTGGACGTCGCCACCGCCCTGCTGGCCATGCGCGACGGGGTGATCCCGCCGACCGCGAACGTCACCCCCTCCCCCGACTACGACCTCGATCTGGTCACCGAGCCGCGGCACGCGCCCGTGACCACGGCGCTCGTCCTGGCCCGGGGCCACGGCGGCTTCAACTCCGCCCTCGTCCTGCGTTCCGTCGACTGGAACTGACCACAAGAGAAGGAGACCAGGGTGAGCACCACCGGGTCGTCCACCGCTCAGCCTTCCGTCCAGAAGAGACGCATCCTCAGGCTGTTCCGCCCGTACCGGAAGAACCTGTTACTCGTCTCGTCCCTGGTCGCGGGCTCGTCCCTGGTCTCCCTCGTGAACCCCTTCCTGATCCGCGAGATCATGGACGTGGCGTTGCCGCAGGGCAGAACCGGGCTGCTGTCGCTCCTCGCCTTCGGCATGATCTTCGTCTCGATCGCCACCAGCACGTTCAACGTCTGGCAGACCCACGTGTCCGCCAAGGTCGGCCAGTTGGTCATGCACGACCTGCGGACCTCCGTGTACTCCCACCTCCAGCGCATGTCGCTGGCCTTCTTCACCCGGACCCGCACCGGCGAGGTGCAGTCCCGCATCGCCAACGACATCGGCGGGATGCAGGTCACCGTGACCACCACCGCCACCGCGCTGGTGTCGGACCTGACGATCGTCATCGCCACCACCACCGCGATGGTCCTGCTCGACTGGCGGCTGACGCTGGCCTCGCTGGTCATGCTCCCGGGGTTCGTCTGGGTCAGCCGCCACGTCGGCGACGAGCGCCGCGTCATCTCCCGGGAGCGGCAGCACCAGCTCTCCGAACTCTCCTCGATCGTGCAGGAGTCGCTCTCGGTCAGCGGGATCATGCTCGGCCACACCATGGGCCGGTCACGGTCGCTGAGCGACAACTTCGCCCAGCAGTCCCGCAAGCTCACCGGCATCGAGGTGCGCGCCAGCACGGCCGGCCTCTGGTACCAGTCCACCATCTGGATCGTGATGGCCTCCATGCCCGCGGTGATCTACTGGGTGGCGGGGCTGACCTCGCACGGCGGCCGGATGGCCATCTCCCTCGGCGCCCTGGTCGCCTTCACCACCCTGCAGCAGAGCCTGTTCCGCCCGGCCCAGCGGCTGCTCACCATCGGGCTGGACATCCAGAGCTCGCTCGAGCTGTTCGGGCGGATCTTCGAGTACCTCGACCTGCCGGTCGACGTCGCCGAGCCGGAGCGGCCCGTCGAGCCGGCGGTGCTGCGCGGCGAGGTCCGCCTGCGGGGGGTGGGCTTCTCCTACGCGGGGGCGGAGCGGCCGACGCTGGACGGCGTCGACGTGACCGTCCCGGCCGGGCGCAGCCTCGCCATCGTCGGGGAGACCGGCTCGGGCAAGACCACCCTCAGCTACCTCATCCCGCGCCTGTACGACGCGACCACCGGCACCGTCACGATCGACGGCGTCGACGTGCGCGACCTGTCCTTCGGGACGCTCTCGGCCGCGGTCGGCGTGGTCTCCCAGGAGACCTACCTGTTCCACGCCACCGTCGCCGACAACCTCCGCTTCGCCAAGCCCGCCGCGACCGACGAGGAGCTCGTCGCGGCGGCGAGGGTCGCCCACATCCACGACTACCTGATGTCCCTGCCGGACGGCTACGACACGGTCGTCGGCGAGCGCGGGTACCGCTTCTCCGGCGGGGAGAAGCAACGCCTGGCGATCGCCCGGGCCATCCTGCGCAACCCGCCCATCCTGGTGCTCGACGAGGCCACCAGCGCGCTCGACACCCAGACCGAGCAGGCCGTCCAGGAGGCCATCGACGCGGCGAGCGCCGGCCGGACCACCATCACGGTCGCCCACCGGCTGTCGACCATCCGCGACGCCGACGAGATCGTCGTGCTGGAGGGCGGCCGGGTCGCCGAGCGCGGCACCCACGAGGAACTGCTCGCCCTCGGCGGCCACTACGCGGCGCTCGTCAACCGCGACACCGAGATGGCGGTCGCCTGAGCCGGCGCCCGCAAGGGCGCGGCCCGCACCGAGACGACGGGACGGCGCCACCGGGAGGGTTCCCGGTGGCGCCGTCCCGTCGTCCCGCCGTGGCGCCGTCCCGTCACGGCGCCCGTCCCGTCGTCCCGTGCCGGCGCCCCCGGCCCGGCCGTCGGGTGGGGCCACCCCCGTGCCGTGGGACCGCGGGGGCGGTGCGGCACCCGTCGAGAAGCGACCCGTCGTCCGTCGCCCGGCCGCCGGCCGCACCGTCCCCGCCGCGGCCGCGGGCGAGCCGTCCGCTCCGGCACGAGCACGGCCGCGGGTGAGCCGTCCGCTCCGGCACGGTCGCCCCCGGCGCCCACCCCCGCGGACCACCCCGCCCCCGGGAACCACGAGTGCCCCGCGCCGGTGGCCGGCGCGGGGCACTGCGGGCGGACCCTCACGGACTCAGGGGTTCAGCACCCAGGCGGAGTGGTGGGCGGTGAAGCCGATGTGCGGGTAGTACTCCGTCGCGGCGGGGGCCGACAGCAGGACGATCTTGGCCTGCGGCGCCTCCTTGCGGGTCGCCTCGATCAGCTCCCGGCCGATGCCGGACCGCTGGTGGCTGCGGACGACGGCGATGTCGGACAGGTAGGTCACGTAGGCGAAGTCCGAGACGCTGCGCGCGATGCCCACGAGCTCGCCGTCGACGCGGCAGGTGACGACCAGGTTCGCGTTGCGCACCATGGCCGCCATCCGCTCGGTCTCGTCGACCGGCCGGCGCTCGCCGAGGCCGGACTCCCGGTAGACCCGCAGAACCTCCTCGAGGTCGAGGTCGGGACCGCTCTCCCGCTCAATGCTCCAGCTCACGAAGGCTCTCCAGTCGCTTGTAGATGACGTCATGGTGGACCAGGAAGCGCTCCGGTCCCAGGTGGTCCGTGGCGACCCCCTCGGCCCTGAGCCGGCCGAGGAAGTCCTCCCCGTTCGCGGCGTCCTGGATCATCCGGTAGGTCCGCTCCCGCTCGCTCCCGCCCTCCAGCAGGTCGGCGAGCACCGCCGAGCTGTACACCAGCCCGTTGGTCCGGTCGATCGCGTCGCGCATCCGGCCGGGGAAGACCTGCAGGCCCCGCACCAGGTCGGCCGCCGAGGTCACCTGGTAGTGCGCGACGGTCATGGCGTCCGGCAGGACGACCCGTTCCACGGAGGAGTGGGACAGGTCCCGCTCGTGCCAGAGCGCCACGTTCTCCAGCATCGTCCCGGCGTACCCGCGCAGCAGCCGGGCCAGCCCGGTGAGGCGCTCGCCGGTCGTCGGGTTGCGCTTGTGCGGCATGGCGCTGGACCCCTGGTACGCGACGGTCCGGGGCTCCTCCACCTCGCGGACCTCGCTGCGGGACAGCAGCCGCACCTCGACGGCGATCTGCTCGACGCAGGCGCCGAGCGTGGCGATCGCCGCGACGAGCTGGGCGTGCCGGTCGCGGGCCACGACCTGGCTCGGCGCCGGCTCCACGCCGAGGCCGAGGGCCGCGCACACGTGCTCCTCGACGAAGGGGTCGATCAGCGCGTACGTCCCGACGGAGCCGGAGATCGTGCCGACCGCGACCTGCTCGCGCGCCTGCCTCAGCCGCCCGACCGAGCGGTCGACCGCGAAGGCGAAGCCGGCCAGCTTGTGGCCGAAGGTCGTGGGCTCGGCGTGCATGCCGTGGGTGCGCCCGATGCACGGGGTGTCCCAGTGCTCGACCGCCCTCTCCACCAGCACCCCGCGCAGGCGGGCCGTGGCGCCGATCAGGACGTCGCAGGCCCGGGCCAGGGTGGACCCGAGCGCGGTGTCCACCAGGTCGTAGCTGGTCATGCCGTGGTGGACCCAGCGGGCCGAGTCGTCCGGCAGGTCCTCGCAGAACGCGGCGAGGAAGGAGAGGATCTCGTGGTCCCGCTCGCGTTCGAGCTCCGCGACGCGCGCCGCCGACGGCACCCGCGCCCGCCGGATGTCCGCCAGCGCGCCCTCGGGCACCCGCCCGAGCAGTGCCTGCGCCTCGGAGGCCAGGACCTCCACCTCGGCCCAGGTGGTGTACCGGGCCTGGTCCGACCAGAGCTCCGCCATCTCGGGCAGTGAATAACGGGGTATCAAGACCGACGTACCTCCTCGGGGATGGCCACCGGGCCCCGCGGACGCGAAGGCACGGCGCAGCGGCTTGCTCAGGCGGCCTTGCGGACGATCTCCACGGCCTTGCCGTCCAGGAGGGTCTGCACGGCGTCCTCGCCGGCGATGTCCATCTCCATGTCGTGCAGGCGGCCCAGGACGAACTGGATGACCTTCTCGGTCTGCGTCTCCTCGGTGCCCTCCCAGACGAGGTCCGGGAAAACGGTCAGGTAGACCTTGTCGTTGCCCTGCGAGTAGATGTTCACTTCCATGATGTCGCGCAGCGCCATGCGAGCGTTGTAGATCAGGCTGTTCATGGGTGCCACCGTCTTTCGGTATCGGATTTCCTGCGGCTTCGTCGCCACACGCGGTGACCCCATGGTGGTGGGCCGCCGACGGTGCTGACTTCTTCGATGTTGCCATCGTCGGCCCCGTGAAAACGAGGCCCGCGTTCATCCCGTTCAACTGCGCGAAATCCGCAATCGAACACCGCCGCCAATTGCCGGTGATTGACAGAAAAAGCCGCCACTGGGGAACATCGATGCAGCCCATAAATGCGTCAGGCCGTCTCACAAAAAGCATCCGGAGTGCCATGAAAATCCTGTTCATCACCACAGGCAGCCAGGCCACCTACTACGCCGCCGCCCCGCTGGCGACGGCCGCGCGCAACGCGGGCCACCAGGTCATCCTGGCCGCCCACGAGCCGTGGGTGGAGACCGCGGAGGCCATCGGCCTGCCCACGTTCTGCTTCACCGTCGACCCGATCCGGCACTTCATGCGGATCACCAACCCGGGCCGGGGCCTGCGCTTCCCCCGCGAGCTCGGCGACCAGGAGATGATCGGTCAGGGCCGCGGCTTCGCCCGGATGGGTCTGGCCGGCGTGGAGTCCCTCCTGGAGCTGGCGAAGGACTGGACCCCCGACGCGGTGGTCGGCAGCTCGCAGAGCTACGCGGCGATGCTGCTCGCCGCCCACCTCAAGGTCCCGTACGTCCGTCAGGTCGAGTACCTGGGCATCCCGCTCACCGGCATCGACCCCGGCGCCGAGGAGGAGCTCCGCCCCGAGCTGGAGCGCCTGGGCGTGGACGGGCTGCTCAAGCCCGACCTGCTGCTCGACTCGACCCCGCCGTCGCTGCGCCCGTCCCACGACCCCGCCGCCCAGTCCGTGCGCTGGATCCCGAGCAACCCGCAGCGCCGGCTCGAGCGGTGGATGTACACCAAGCCCGAGGGCCGTCGTCGCGTGCTCGTCACCTCGGGCTTCCGCAGCCTGATGTTCCGCGACCCGGGCTGGTCCATGCCGCTGCTGGTCAGCGAGCTGGACAAGCTGGGCGCGGAGGTCCTGATCGCGGCCTCCCCCGGTGCCGCCGAGCGCTTCGGCTCGCAGCTGGGCGACGCCCGCGTCGGCTGGATCCCGGTCGACGTCGCCGCCGCCACCTGTGACCTGGCGGTCCACCACGGTGGCGCCACCACCGCCACGACCCTGATGGCGAACGGCGTGCCGCAGCTGATCATCCCGGAGAACCCGCCGGAGTTCCCGCCGAACTACCACCGGGAGGCCATCGCCAAGGCCATCAGCGACTTCGGCGCCGCCAAGACGCTGTGGCCGCAGGAGCAGGAGCCCGACAAGGAGCCGGGCGCCGTGATCGCCGCGGCCTGCAAGGAGCTGCTGGAGACGCCCAGCTACACCGAGCGGACCCAGTTCCTCGCCAAGGAGATCGCGTCCCTGCCGACCCCCGGCGAGATCGTGCCCAAGCTGGAGGCGCTCGTCTGACCCACCCGGCGGGTCCGCCCCCGGTGACCCGGATCGCCCCGAGACCACGGAGCCCCCTCCGTCGGCCTCGGGGCGATCCGCGTTTTCCCGGGCCGCGCGCCGGCGGCGGACGACCGGCGGCGGACGACCGGCGGCGGACGACCGGCGGCGGACGACCGCCGGTGGACGACCGCCGGTGGCGGGCCGCCGGTGGCGGGCCGCCGCGGCGGCCTTCCGCGGCCCCGCGGGGCGGGCCCGCGCCACGGACGGAGGCCCCGGGGCGTAGCGCGGCGCCCCGGCCCGGCCGCCCGGCGCCGGCCCGTCAGCCCGTCAGCCCGTCAGCCCGTCAGCCCGTCCGGGCAAACGGAATGCCGGCCGGTGAGGCTACCGGCCGGCATGGCGACGATCTGCTGCACGGGATCAGGGGGCGACGAGGGCCTCCAGCTCCCGCAGCACCTCGGACGGGGTCGGCAGCGACGCACTCTCCTTCGCGAGCAGCCGGGTCCGCTCGGCGAAGCGCGGGTCCGAGAGGATCTCCCGGCAGCCGGCGGCGATCACCTCGTCGGGGGTCCGGCCCGGTTCCGGCCGGTGCTTGTCGACGATCAGGGCGGCGCCGAAGTCGCGGACGGCCTCCGCGACGGCCTTGCCGTAGCCGTTGTCGGGGATGATCAGCTGCGGCACGCCCGCGTTGATCAGCGTCATGGCGGTGGTCGCGCCGCCGTGGTGGACCGCCAGGTCGCAGGTGGGGGCGACCACGTCCAGCGGGATCCAGCCGATCCGGACGTCGCCGAGCTCCGCGCCGAACTGCTCGGCGGCCTCGGGCAGTGCCGCGATCAGCACCTCGGCCCCGGCCGCGGTGAGCCCGTCGACCAGCCCCCGCAGCGAGCTCCCGGCGGCGTCGAGCACGAGGTTGCGGGTCCCGGCGGTGATCAGCACCCGCTTCCGGCCCTCGGGCCGGGTGTACATCCAGGGCTCGACCCGGCGCTGGCTGACCCGGGGCACCCAGCGCATCGACCGGGCTTCGGGGGCGCCGGCCGGGCGGACGGAGGGCGGGCAGAGGTCGATGAAGAGGTCGGGGGCCGGGAGCTCGGACAGGCCGAGGCGCTCCAGCTCCGGCTGCAGCTCCTCCACCGCCTTGCGGTCGCGGCGCGCCATCGGGGCGATGTGCCAGATGTGCCGGACGTAGGGGACCTTCAGCTTGGCGGCGAGCGCCCGCGGGACGTGGGAGAGGCCGCCGACCACGAGGTCGGGGGTCCAGGCCCCGGTCAGTTCCAGCAGGGCGTCGATGCGGGCGGTGGCGGTCATGGCCTCCTGGCCGTACCGCATGCGCTCGGGGGTGATGCAGACGGCGGGCAGGCCGACCGAGGCCGCGGCGGCCATCAGCGGCTCGTCGGCGGCCACCAGGATCTCGTGCCCGGCGTTCCGGGCGGCCGCGGCGAGCGGGGCGACGCCGAAGACGGCCGCCTGGCTGCCCCCGACGGTGAACAGGATTTTCACGGCGATCGAACCTCTTTCGGTGGGAGGGGAATTCGGTGTTCCGGGACCCCGCTCGGTCAGCCGGCCTGCGCCATTTCCATGATGTATTGGCCGTAGGACGATTTCGCGAGGCGGCTGCCGAGCCGGAAACAGGTCTCCTGGTCGATGTAGCCCATGCGCCAGGCGATCTCCTCGAGGCAGGCGATGCGCACGCCCTGACGGTGTTCCAGGACCTGCACGTAGTCCCCGGCCTCCATCAGCGCGTCGTGGGTTCCGGTGTCGAGCCAGACGAATCCGCGGCCCAGCGGGATGAGCGTGGCCTCGCCGCGCTCCAGGTAGACCCGGTTGAGGTCGGTGATCTCCAGCTCCCCGCGCTCGGACGGCCGGAGTTGCCGCGCGATGTCGACGACCTGGTTGTCGTAGAGGTAGAGCCCGGTGATCGCCATGTTGGTCTGCGGCTTCTCGGGCTTCTCCTCGATCGCGACGAGCCGGCCGCGCTCGTCGACGGTGCCGACGCCGTAGCGCTCCGGGTCGCGCACGGGGTAGCCGAAGAGGACGCAGCCCTCCAGGTCCTGCGCGGCCCGCTGGAGCATGGGCCCGAACTCGTAGCCGTGGAAGATGTTGTCGCCCAGCACGAGGGCCACCGAGTCGTCGCCGATGTGCTCCTCGGACACCAGGAAGGCGTCGGCGAGCCCCCGGGGCTTGTCCTGCTCGGCGTAGGTGAGGGTGATGCCGAGCCAGGAGCCGTCGCCCAGCAGCCGGCGGAACATCTCCTGGTCCTCGGGGGTGGTGATGATCTCGATCTCGGTGATCCCCGCCAGCATGAGGGCCGACAGCGGGTAGTAAATCATCGGCTTGTCGTAAACCGGGAGCATTTGCTTGGAGACACCGAGCGTGATCGGATGGAGCCTCGTACCATTGCCGCCGGCCAGGATGATGCCCTTCACCGTGCCGCCTCCTCAGTGGATTCGTGCCAATTAGGCGAATGACCGCACTTTATATCGGGGGAAGTGGCGACCGAAAGAGACCTTGCGAACCGGGTCCGCGTTTATCCGCGGGTGTTGACGGACAAAGCGGCGGCTACCTACGCTGACCTCATCCCGATTCAGGCACGTGAATTCCTCTTGTCGCTTAGGTGGACCTGTGAAAATCGAAGATCTGTCACCCGTTCACGAATCCGAGCGGGGCCCCGGCATCGGCATCATCGGGTGCGCCGACATCGCCGTCCGGAGGGCCCTGCCGGCGATCCGGCAGTCACCGTTCCACCTGGTGGCGGTGGCCAGCCGCTCCCAGGAGAAGGCCAAGAGCGTCGCGGCCCCGTTCGACTGCGAAGCCGTGGCCGGCTACGACCGGCTCCTCGAGACGCCCGGCGTCGACGCCGTCTACATCCCGCTGCCGAACAGCCAGCACGCGGAGTGGGCGCACCGGGCGCTGAGCGCGGGGAAGCACGTCCTGATCGAGAAGCCCGCGGTGCCCAGCGAGGAGACCGCCCGGTCCCTCGTGGCGCTCGCCGAGGAACGCGGACTGCTCATCATGGAGAACTTCGCGTTCCTGCGGCACCCCCAGCACGAGCTGGCGCGCTCCCTGCTCGCCGAGGGGGCCATCGGCCGGCTCCGGGCCTTCAACGGCGCGTTCGGCATCCCCCCGACCGACCCGAACGGGATCAAGTACCAGGCCGACCTCGGTGGCGGGGCGCTCTGGGAGGTCGGCTGTTACCCCGTCCGCGCGGCCCAGGAGTACCTCGGGGACTCCGCGCGGGTCCTGGGCGCCGGGCTGGAGTTCGACGGCGGCCTGGGCGTGGACGTCTCCGGGGTGGCGCTGCTGCGCGGCGACGACGGCGTCACCGCGAACTGCTCCTTCGGCCTGTCGCACAGCTACCGGTCGACCTACGACCTCTGGGGCAGCGAGGGCCGGCTCGTGCTGGAGTGGGCCTTCACCCCCTCCCGGGACGCCCGCCCCGTCCTGCGGCTCCAGCAGCGGGACCGCGAGACCCTGATCACCGCCCCCGCCTCGGACCAGTTCCTCGGCGTCTTCACCGCCTTCCACGACGCCGTCCGCGACCCGGCGGCGCGGCCGGCCCACCACCACGAGCTGGTGCGGCAGGCCGCCCTGATGGCCCGGATCCGCGAGCACGCCCTGGGCCAGGAGGGCCCGGTCGGCGGGACCGGGTGAGGCGGTCACGGGAAGGGGAAAGGGAACGGCAGCCGGAGTCCGCGGACTCCGGCTGCCGTTCCCTTGGGCGTCGTGCTGGCGTCGTGCGCCTGCCCGTCCCGCGGTCGTGCGGATGCTCGTGGTGCGGGCGCGTCCCGGTCGGTGGCCGTCCGGCCGGCGGGGTGCTCCGGCGTTCCGGCACGGCCGCTAGCGGCCGCCGTTCACCAGCGCGGGGAAGGGCCGGGGGAGGCACTCCTCGTAGGTGGGCAGCAGGCCGGCCGCCGCCGCCTCGGCCAGGGTGGGCGCCGCGGCGTCCTTGTCCGAGCGGATCGGCTCCTCCTTCAGGTCCCAGGGCAGGCCCAGGGCCGGATCGAGCGCGTCGACGTCGATCATGGTGCCGTGCACGTACTCCTGCGAGCAGAGGTAGCTCATGCAGGTGTCGTCGCTCAGGGCCAGGAAGGCGTGACCGATCCCGTCGGGCAGGTACACCGCCGTCCCCGTCTCCGGGCTCTGGTACGTGACGTCGTAGTGGCCGAACGTCGGCGACCCCACCCTCAGGTCGACGGCGATGTCGAGCGCGCTGCCGCGCACGCAGGTGACGAACTTCGCCTGGCCGGGCGGGACCTTGGTGCCGTGGATGCCCCGGAGGGTGTTCCGCCTCGACACCGAGTAGTTGACCTGGCGGACCGCGAACTCCCAGCCGCTGGCGGCCAGCAGGGCGCTGGTCTTCACCGACTCGAAGAAGTACCCGCGGCGGTCGCTCAGGGTCTCCGGCTCGACGCGGTACGCGCCGGGGACCGTCATTTCCGTGATCAGCACCGAATGCTCCCTCGCTGGCTCAACCGGTCGGGGCCGGACCGGCGCCGGCCGCCTGGGCGATCCGCTGCCGCATGGCCGCGGAGTCGTTGGCGTGCGGGAAGTCCTCCTCGGGGACCTCGACGCCGAGGAAGGCGCAGAGCGGCTCCCACCCCTGCTTGACGTCGTACACGAGGACGTTGTCCGCGCCGAGGGCCCGCACGACCTCCTCGTTGTGCCGGTGGTACGCCTCGATGGCGTGGTCCTTGTCGGTGAACCGGCCGCCGAAGATGCCGTCCCAGACCATCGTGCTGGTGACGCGGAGCAGCCGGTCCTGGTGGGAGCCGGGCTCCGGCGGGTTCTCCGCGCTGCGCAGGACGAACTGGAAGAGGGTGTCGTGGGTGCTGCGGTACCAGCCCTCGGCGTCGCGCACCGTGAGGATCACCTTGGCCTCCGGGAAGGCCTCGCTGATCTGCCGGTAGTAGACGGCGCAGGGGCCGTCCACGGCGGAGGTGCGGCCCTCGAAGAGCGCCGCCCAGTCGGGTTCGGCACCGTCGCAGACGACCTTCTCCCACTCCTTGAGCCGGGTCTCGTCGCCGACGATGTCGAACATGTGAAAGCAGGGGCCGAGACCGAGCCGGTCCAGGGCCACCTGCAGGGACGTGGTGCCGGTCCTGCCCAGGCCGGCGTTGATGAGCTTCAACACGGTGGTCGGGCTCCTTCTCAGCGCCAGACGGCGGGTTCCTGGTTGGTGGCGACGTTGACGCGGTTCCAGAAGTTCACCAGGCCGATGTGCATGACCAGCGCGCCGAGCTGCTCGTCGGTGTAGTACTGCGAGGAGTCCTCCCAGACCGCGTCCGAGGCCATGTCCTGCGGGTCGGTCATCAGGGTGACCGCCTCGGCCATCTCCAGCGCGGAGCGCTCGGCTCCGGTGAAGCAGGACTCCTCGCGCCAGGTGGCGACCTGCGGCAGACGCTCGTCCTTCGGCCCGTCCTTGCCCGGCTCGTCGGTGAGCAGGTAGACCCGGCCGTTGATCTCGCTGACGCGCAGCCGGATGAGGTCGAGGGTCGACTGCGGCACTCCGACCTTGCCGATGACCTCGGTCAGGTCGAGCAGGGGCTGCAGGGTGCCGGGAACGACCAGAGAAGGGTTGTCCATCCGTGGGGTCATCGGGTCTTCTCCTGAGTGATAAGTGCGCCTGAATTACCTTCCGAAACATGCTGCTAGGAGCCCGCCGCATTCGCAAGAAATCCCGTTCAACTGAGGAATGCACGCAGATGCAACACCGGCAATCGGCAAGTTGCGGGAAATTCGGCCGATGTCCTGTAGTGGACTCGTGCCAGTCCCCACCACAACGACGAGGCAGTCGATCTGCCGCAGCATTCCCGAAACCCGGAAATTCCTCCTCGAAGGTCATTCCACGGTCGCCGGGCACGTGCTGGACGTGCTCGGCGCGATCCGCGCCACGGACCCCTCCCTCGGCGCGTACGTCGAGGTCGCGCAGGCCCGCGCGCTGCGCGAGGCCGAAGCGGCCGACCGTCTGCTGGCCGCCCTCGGCCCGGCCGCCTTCCGCGACCGGCCGCTGCTCGGCGTCACGGTATCGGTGAAGGACCTCATCCAGACAGAGGGCCTCCCCACCAGGCGCGGCTCGCTGCTGCCCAACCGGCGGCCCGCCGCCGACGCCCCGTCCGTGGCCCGGCTGCGGGCCGCGGGCGCCATCGTCGTGGGGAAGACGACGACGTCGGAGTACGGCTGGAGCGCGAGCACCGTGTGCCGGGTCTCCTCCCCGACCCGCAACCCCTGGGCCCTCGGCCGGACGGCCGGCGGCTCCAGCGGCGGCTCGGCGGCCGCGGTGGCGGCGGGCCTGTGCACCGCCTCGCTCGGCACCGACGGTGCCGGGTCGGTGCGCATCCCCGCGGCGTTCTGCGGCGTGGTCGGCTTCAAGCCCTCCTACGGCCGGATCCCCTACGTGCCGCCCTGCCCCGAACGGCTCTCGCACGTCGGGCCGTTGGCGCGGACGGTGGCGGACGCCGCGGAGCTGACGGCGGTGCTCGGCGGCGCCGACCCGCGCGACCCCGACTCGGGGACGACGCCGCTCGTGGCCGCGGCGGAGCCCGCGGGGCTGCGCATCGGCTGGATCGAGTTCCCGGGGACGTCCGGGCCGGTCCGCGACGTCACCGAGGGCGTCCTGCCGGTGCTGGCCGCACTCGGGCACCGGGTCGACCGGATCGAGGTGCCGTTCCCCGACCCGTACCGCGCCCTGGTGGACATCCTGGCCGCCGCCGACGCCCACGGCACCGCGCCGGAGGACGACCCGGGGTGCGACCCGGGCCGGCTCGCGATCGTGCGCTACGGCCGCTCCCTGGGCGCCGCCGCGGTGGCCCGCGCCGAGGAGACCAGGCTCGCCCTGCGGGCCCGGCTGGCCTCGGTGATGGAGTCCCACGACCTGCTGGCGATGGCGACCGTCCCGATCGAGGCGTTCGCCGCCGAGGCGATCGCCCCGCCGTGGGCGGCCGACCCCGAGGACCTGCGCTGGCTGTCGTGGGCCCCCGCGGCCTACCCGTTCAACCTGACCGGCCAGCCCGCGCTGTCGCTGCCGGTCGGCCTCACCCCGGCCGGGCTCCCGGTCGGGCTCCAGCTCGTGGGCCGGGTCGGTGCCGACGGCCTGGTGCTCTCGACCGCCGAACTCGTCGAGACGGCGCTCGGCCTCACCCTCACTCCCCCCGGCATCACAACGGAAGGAAGATGATCATGGTTTCCAGGTCATGGTCCCTGCACGGCGGCGACGAGAGCGTGGGGCGCCCCTCGTTCGTCGCCGAGTTCGGGCTCTGGGACGAACGGCAGGCCGCCGCCGCCGAGCAGGTCGAGCTCCAGCTGGACGAGGTCGACCTCGTCCGGGTCGTGTTCTGCGACCCGCACGGGCTCGCCCGCTCCAAGACCGTGCCCGCCGGCGTGTTCCGCTCGGTGCTGCGCAACGGCATGGACTTCAGCGCCGGGCCGTTCCTCTTCGACACCGGCCACGCCGTCGCCGTCGACTTCCTCGCCGACGCCGGCGTCGGGGTCGGCGAACTGCGCGGCGCCGGCGACTTCGTGCTCGTCCCGGACCCGCGCACCTTCCAGGTGCTGCCGCGGACCGAGCCGCGCACCGCCTGGGTGCTCGGCGACGAGTACCTGCGCGACGGCACGCCGCACCCGCTCTCCGCCCGCAACGTGCTGCGCCGGGTCTGCGCCGACTACGCCCGGCACGAGCTGTCCCCGGTCATCGGTCTCGAGGTCGAGTGGTACCTCACCCGGCTGACCGGCGGCCCGGTGGGCAACGAGGGCAACGGCTTCGGCCTGCAGGGCCCGGCCCCGCAGGTCGAGGCGGTGAACCCCGGCTACCAGTTCAACCTGGACAGCGCCTACGACTCGGTGGCCCACGTCGCCGACCCGCTGGCCGCGATGCTGATGCGGCTCGGCCTGCCGCTGCGCTCCTTCGAGCACGAGTCCGGCCCCGGGCAGCTGGAGACCACCTTCAACCCGATGCTCGCCCTGGACGCCGCCGACGCCATGCTGCTGTTCCGCACCCAGCTCAAGCAGGAGTGCCGGCGGCGCGGCTACCACGCCTCGTTCATGACGCTGCCCCGCCTGGACAGCTTCGACCCCAGCGGCTGGCACCTCCACCAGTCGGTGACCAGCGCCAAGACCGGCGTCAACCTCTTCGCTGAGGGCAACGGCCTGCAGGACGCCATCTCCGCCGAGGGCCGGGCCTACACCGAGGGCCTGCTGTCGCACGCCCGCGAGTTCTGCCTGCTCTCCGTGCCGACCGTGAACGGATACCGGCGCCTGGCACCGGAGTTCACGCTCGCGCCGACCTCGGTGGACTCGCGGTTCGAGGACCGCAGCGCTATGGTCCGGATACTCAGCGGCGGCAGCTCGACCCACGTCGAGAACCGGATCGGGGAGCCCTGCGCCAACCCCTACCTGGCCATCGCCTCCCAGCTGCACGCGGGCCTCGACGGGCTGCTCGCCGGCGTTCCGGAGCAGCCCGCCGCCCACCGGCCGCTGCCCCGCACCCTGCACGAGGCACTCGAGGCCTTCCGCGCGAGCGACCGCGCCGAACGACTGCTCGGCGCACCGCTCAAGTCCTGCCTGGCGAAGCTCAAGGAGAGCGAGGCCCGCCGGTTCGACACCTGGTGCGCGGCCGAGCTCCCGGAGAGCGCGCCCGGCGGCGTCACCGAATGGGAGCAGCGCGAGTACTTCGGCGCGTTCTGAGCCACCCGCACGGGCACCCGGCCGCCGGGCGCCCGCCGCACGAGCAGTCCCGCACGACCTGACGGGCCACCACTTGTGAGGAGAAGACCATGCCATGGGTGAAGGACACTCCTTCAGTCACCACCACCGCGCGTGAGGAACGGATCGCCCGGCGGTCCCGCGACGAGAACTGGAAGAAGCCGCCGCGCCGCATCGAGACGTCCGAGTGCATCACCTGCGACACCTGCCTGCGCAGCTGCCCGGCCGAGTTCGGCGCGATCTTCGACAACGGACTCAACGTCCAGATCATCCCCGAACTCTGCTCGGGCTGCCCCAAGTGCGTGATGGTCTGCCCCGTCGACTGCATCTACGTGGACGAGGAGTGGACCGCCACCGAGGACCGGATGTGGGACCACGTCGACCTCACCGCCAGGGGCACTTCATGACCCTGCCCACCGAGCGGGACGACACCCTCACCCGCAGCGCGGCGCTGGCCAAGGCCCGGCAGAGCCGGCGGCCCAGCCGGCTCGGCCGCCCCGCCGGCGCCGGCGGGCCCGACTACCTGACCCCCGAGGACTCCGGCTTCCCGGCGCTGCTCGCGCAGACCTGGCGGCGGGCCGCGGCCGCGCCGGACCTCGCCACCGCCGTGGACACGCTGCTCACCCTCGCCGGGCACGTCCCGGCCGACATCCAGCTGCGGGCGCTGCCCGTCGAGGACGAGGCCGCGCTGAAGGTCCTGGTCGGCCGGTCCTGGCGGGACGACGGCCGGGCCCCCGACCGGCCCGCGGACGCCGCCACCGCGTTCCTCGGCGAGATCGGGCTGGACCGCAGCGGCCGCCTCGCCGTCCGCGTCCCGTCCAGGGGCGCACTGAGCGACACCGCCGACCTGGTCGACGGCGTCCTGCGGGTGCCCTGGACCGCCGAGGACCTCGCCGCCTACCGGACCGAACTGGCCCTGGCCGCCGAGCGCTGGCGGCAGTCCGTCGCCGACGGCCGCCGGTGGCTGGCGGCGGCCGGCGCCGAGGGCCGGCGCGAGCTGCTCGACACCCTGAAGGAGGCGGCGCTGCGGACCGCGCCGTTCGTCCTCTACGTCGGCGAACGCCAGTACACCAACTTCCGCGACCGGAACAACCTGACCGGCAAGACGCTGCGGCCGGGCCACCCCGACTGCACGCTGACCAGCCTGGAGACGGTGCCGCTCGACCTGTGGGCGGACGGCGACGTCCTCCTGGTGGTCTGCCTCACCCTGCTGGTCCGCTCGGCCGGCTACGCCCGGATCGAGGAGGCCAACGGGACCCAGCTGACGCTCGACCACGTGGCCCTGCTGCTGGAGCGGACCCGCACCGCCTACAACGCGGCCGCCGGGGAGCTGCCGCCCGTACCGGCTCCGGACGGGCACGGGGTCGCCGCGCTCGACGCCCTCGCCGGGGCCCTGGCCGCGCGGCGCCGGGAGCTCGTCGGGAGGGTGCAGCTCTACCGGGAGATCTACGGCCCGCTGATGCACAAGATCGAGCGGGTCGCGGGCCCGGTGAAGGACGACGCCCGCCGGCTGGAGGCCGAGCTCTGCGCGCGGCTGCGCGAGCGGCTCCCCGTCGCCGGGGACACCCTCGACGAGCTGACCGCCTCCGTCGCGGCGTCGCCGGACTGGCTGGCCGGACCGCACGGCGCCTTCGGCACCGGGCTGGAGTCCCTGGTGCACGAGAGCGTGCGCGCGGCGACCGCGGTGTTCGACGCCGACTTCGCGATGAGCCGGGGGATGCGCTCGCTCCCCGCACTGATCGCGGCGTTGCGCGCCGAGGAGTACGCCAGGATCGCCGAGTGGGAGATCCCGCACTTCTTCTGCTGCGTCGTCCCGTCGGAGGACTCCCGCCGGCTCTTCGGCGGCTCCGCCGCGCACCTGGCCGACACCGCGTGGGCGATCTCCTCGCGGATGCAGTACAACTCGTGGCACTTCCTGGTCGGCAACCTCCCGAAGGTGCCCGAGATCGCCGCGCGCGACCACTTCGTGCCGCCGGTGATCCCGGACGTCGCGTACTACTCCGACCAGCACCACAACGGCCACGTCGCGGCCCGGGTCCGCTTCACCGTCCGCAGCCCGCAGGCCGTGGAGGTGCTGGGGCGGACGTTCAACGGCTTCATGGACCTGCGGCTGCTGCGCTGCGAGGGCCTGCCCTTCGACGAGCAGGACCTGCTGGCGGCCCACCGGCTCTCCGGGTTCGTCGCGCGGGCGACGAGCCGGGCGGCGGCACTGGTCGCCGCCGGAGCGCAGGTCGAGGTCTCCTCCTTCGACTCCCGGTGGCACTGGGACTCGATCGCCGGCTGACCGCACGAACCCCGAAGGGGCCCCCGGCTGACTGCCGGGGGCCCCTTCGGGGTTCGTGCGGTGCGGGGGTCAGACCGCCACCGGGTCGCCCGCGGAGCGGGTGTGCACCGGGCGGTAGCCGTTCCAGTCGGCGCTGGTGATCAGCGAGCCGCGCTTGGCCCCGAAGCCGCTGCGGGCGCCGGACCAGTCGGCCTCGGCCTGGGTGCGGAAGGCGTCGTAGGCCTCCTTGCCGGCCCACTGCGAGTAGACGACGACGAAGTCGTTGTCGGTGCCGACCGTCGCCAGGGTGCTGTCGCCGCCCTGCAGGTTGCGGGACCGGATGCCGCGCAGCACGGTCCGCGAGCGGTAGCCGGGGACGTCCAGCAGCCAGGAGTGGGCGGTGCTCTCGTGGGCGACCAGGGCACGCTGGTCGGCCGGGTCCACGCCGAGCACCTCGATCACGGTGTAGTCGTCGCGGTCCGGGGAGACCTCGGTGACGTCGCCCAGCGACGGGTGGCGCAGGCTCGACTCCACCTCGTTCTGCATCAGCCGGACGTAGGTGGTGATCTCCCGGAAGACCGGGACGGTGTGGTGCTTGAACTCGCTGTCGTTGTACCGGGACTCCAGGTCGTCCATGCCGCGCCACTGGATGAAGTTCAGGGTGCCCGGGGTGTGCTCGCCGCGGTGCACGGTGCTGGAGATCCAGCCCGGGAAGTCCGCGGTGTCGACGATCTTCGACATCTCCTTGACCAGCGTGTCCACGCGGTCGCGGGAGTCGGTCTTGAACAGGTTGAGGACGGTCAGGTGCCCGTCTTCGGGGTTGATGAACGGCATGCTTCCTCCTTGGTTAGCGTGGACTGGCTGGCGTGGAACGCCCGAGGTGGCGGGGCGTCCGGTCCTGGGGGTCCGTCTCAGTGGGTGTCACGGGGGGCGCCGAAGAAGCGGCCCAGGGCGTCGGTCAGGCCGGCCGCGCCGGAGCCGCCGGAGCCGATCCAGGCGATGTAGCCGTCCGGCCGGACGAGCAGCGCCTCGACGTCCGCGAGCGCTCCCTCCGGCCGGGCCGCCGTGGTGACGACCGGGACCCGGTCGGTCCACGGGGCCGCGGCGGCGGCCAGGGCCTCGTCGCCGCGCAGGTCGAGGACGACGCCGCGCCCGTCGTGCAGCAGCCCGAAGACGGTCGGCGCGCCGTCCGGGCCGTCGGGGAGCGGGAACTCCGGCAGCCGCCGGCCGAGCAGCGGGTGGTCGCCCTCGGCGGCCCCGTAGGTGATGTCCAGGCCGGTGACCATGCCGACCAGGTGCTTGCGGACGTCCTCGTGGGCCATCAGTTCGGCGAAGACCGCGCGCATCGGCGCCATCTCGGGGCCGCCCAGGTACAGGCTGCGCTGGGAGAGCGTGTTGGCCAGGATGCGGTCCCCGACCGGGTGGCGCTCGGCGTGGTAGGTGTCCAGCAGCCCCTCCGGGGCGTGGCCGTGGATCTCGGCGGCGAGCTTCCAGCCGAGGTTGACGGCGTCGCCGAGGCCCGCGCTGATGCCCTGCGCGCCGATCGGCATGTGGATGTGCGCCGCGTCGCCGGCCAGGAAGACCCGGCCCCTGCGGTACTCGGAGGCCTGGCGGGTGGAGTCGGTGAAGTAGCTGAGCCAGCGCGGGGTGCCGCTGCTGATGTCCTCGCCGGTCACCCGCTTGAACGCCTCGGCCACCTCCTGGAAGGTGGGCGGTTCGGTGGTCGGGCGCACGCCCGCGCCGCGCTCGAAGACCACGACCCGGGTGGTGTCCGGGCCGACCGGCAGCACCACGACCATGCCCGCGTCGCCGAGCTCGCCGGTGGGCCGCAGCCGCACCTGGACGTCGGTGACGTCGGCCATCAGCATCTCGATGGTGGCCTCGTGGCCGGGGAAGTCGATGCCGGACAGCTTGCGCACGGGGCTGCGCGCGCCGTCGCAGCCCACCACGTAGCGGGCGCGCAGGGTGCGCGGGCCCTCCGGGGTGTCGGCCCGCACCTCGGCGCCCTCATCCCCGGCGGTCAGGCCGGTGAGCTCCCAGCCGCGGCGGATCTCGGCGCCGAGTCCGGTCGCCCAGGTGTGCAGGATCGACTCGGTGAGCGCCTGCGGCACCCCGCGCACGCCGAAGTTGCCGCCCGGCACGATGGTGTAGTCGAGCGGCAACCCGCCGAAGTGGCCGATCGGGATGACGCCCATGTCGCCGAACCGTTCCAGCAGTCCGCGCTGGCCGAACTCCTCCATGGTCCGGGCCGAGAAGCCGAGTGCGCGGGACTGCCGCATCGGCTCGGTCAGCCGTTCCAGTACGACGGCCTCGACCCCCGCCAGGCGGAGTTCGCCCGCGAGCATGAGACCGGTGGGGCCGGCCCCCACGATGATCACGTCCGTGTCAAAGTCCTGCACTGTCCTCTTCCTGCCTTCCCTGCGCATCCGTTCTTCACAACCGGTCGTTCCTCACGGGCGGGCGTCGAGATTGCTCGCCGTCGCCGTCAGGTGGGCGCGGACCTGCTCCAGGCCGATCAGCTCGGCGAGGACCGCGCGCAGCGGCTCGGCCTCCGGGCCGCCGAACATCAGGTGTTCCTGGGCCGCGACGTGGTCGAGGACGCGCGCCGCGACGGGGCGCCGCTCGTCCTGGTAGGTGTCGAGGAGTCCGGGGGCGGCGGTGCCGTGCACCGTCGCGGCGAGCTTGCGGCCCAGGTCGACGGCGTCCTGGAGGCCGAGGTTGAGCGCCTGGCCGCCGACCGGCGGGTGCCAGTGGGCGGCGTCGCCGGCCAGCAGGACCCGGCCGCGCCGGTAGGCGTCGGCCAGGCCCTTGGCGGTGTCGAAGGCGTCCAGCCAGATCGGGGTGCCCCCGGAGACGTCCTCGCCGGTCACCCGCGCCCAGGCCCGGACGACCTCGTCGAACCCGGGCGCGCCGCGCCGCCCGGTCACGGCGTCGCCGAACGCGTGCACCATCACCCGGGTGACGCTGCCGCGGGTGGACGCCACCGCGAAGCCCCCGGGGAGCCGTTCGAAGCGGCGGTCGCGGATCCGCAGGCCGGTGAGGTCGGCCCGGAGCAGTTCCCTGGTCGCCGCCGTCTCCGTCACCGGGAAGCCGGCCAGCCGGCGCACCGTGCTGCCGGAGCCGTCGCAGCCGACCAGGTACCGCGCCGTGATCCGCCGCGGGCCGTCGGGGCCCGCGGCCTCGCAGCGCACGTGGTCCGGTGCGGCGGTGAGGCCGGTCAGTTCGTGCCCGCGCAGGACGGTGGCGCCCAGTTCGACCGCGCGGGCGCCCAGGGCGGCCTCGGTGCGGTACTGCGGCACCTTCCAGTTGCCCCCGAAGGGGCTGTCCACGGGCGACAGTTCGAAGCCCAGCCCGCCGAAGTGCGTCCGCGGCTCGTGCGCGGCCTCGGCGAGCAGCGCGCCGAAGCCCCGCTCATGGAGCAACTCCGCCGTACGCGTGGTCAGTTGACTGGCCCGCGACTCGGCCATCGGGGTGGTCAGCCGCTCCAGCACGACCACCGGGACGTCGGCCCGCCGCAGCTCGCAGGCGAGCAGCAGCCCGACGGGGCCGGCGCCGACCACGACGACCGGCGCGGCCCCCCGGGACGGGTTCACGACTCGGCGCGCCCGCTGCGGACACCCTCGGCGTGGGCCTTGGCGAGGTCCAGGGTGGCCAGGCTGTTGGTGCTCAGCGCGGTGCGGACGAACTCCTGCGCGGTCCGCACCGTCGCCTCCGGACCGAGCACCGCGGCGATGTTCGCGGTGTTGATCCGCACGGTGTGCCGCGAGGTCACCGACACCCCGCCGCCGGCCCGCTCCTCGATGAGCCAGCGCCCGGTGTGCAGCGTCATCAGCGCGGGCAGGACGACCTGCTTGTAGACGATCGCGGTGGACGGCCGGCAGACCCGGACGGAGCGGGTGGTGTGGGTGCTGCCGTCCTTGGTGCGGGTGTCCATCTCCAGGATCTGGAGCCCCGGCTCGTCCTCCTCCAGCGACACCCGGGCGACGTGCGGCAGCCGTTCCTGCCAGAGCTGCGCCTCGTTCAGGAAGTCGTAGACGTCCTTGCCGTGGCCGTCGACGGTCACGGTGTCGTCGAAGGTGATCAGCTCGTCGGGGCCGGACGCCTCGGCGCTCGACTTCAGCGCCCGGAGCTCCGAGGCGCTGTTGCGGTCGACGGCCTCGCTGATCCAGTCGAGGTCGGCCGGGTCGTCGGTGGCCGCGTAGAAGTCGTGCAGCAGGCGCACCCGGCAGGAGCTCCCGGAGACGGGCTCCACCACCCAGGCGCCGCCCATGGCGCCGACCGGGTGCTGCGAACGGACCTGGCGGAACGCCACGCTCATCCGCTCCGGGTCGTGCAGGCGGCTGGAGGTCCAGGTCTTCGCGGCGCCGTTCGCCGTCGCCCACAGCCGGATCAGCTCGGTGTCGCCGTCCTTCTCGACCACCTCGGCGTGCACGGTCGGGGGGAAGATCTCCGGCCACCGGGTGACGTCCGCGATCAGGGCGTACACCAGTTCGGCGGGGGCGGAGACGTTGATCTCGTGCTCGGTCTCACGGACCGCGTTCTCGGTCACGTTGGTTCTCCTCTCGGTTACGAGGCCCGTAGGCCCTGTCTCGGACCCGGGGCGTGTCCGCCGGACGGGCCCTGCCGGGCCTCGCCGAACCAGCGCCGCAGCGCGGCGTCGAGACCGCCCCCGTCCGGCGCCGTCCAGGCGATGTAGCCGTCGGGGCGGACGAGCACCGACTCCGTCACGGCGCCGCCCTCCTCCGGTCCGGCGGGGAACTCCCGCACCCGGACCAGGTCGACACGGTCGGACCAGCCGGCGGCGGTGCGGGCGGTCTCCCCCGAGGCGTCGGCGGTGATCAGGACGCCCCGGGCCGGGTGCAGCAGCCGCGCGGCCCGCACGGAGCCGCCGTCGGCGAGCTCCAGCTCGCGGTCGGCCAGCCGGCCGCCGAGCAGCGGGTGCGCCGGCGCCCCGGGCGCCGGCCCGCCGACCGGGTAGCCGATGTCGAGGCCGCTCACCATGCCGGACAGGTGCCGGGCCGCGGCCGGGATCGTCACCAGCTCGGCCATGACGGCGCGCAGCGGCTCGACCGACCGGCCGGCGAGGTTGAGGACGCCCTGGGCGAGGGTGTTGCGCAGCAGCCGCGCGCCCACCGGGTGGCGTTCGGCGTGGTAGGTGTCGAGCAGGCCCTCCGGGGCCCGCCCGCGGACCGTCGCCGCCAGCTTCCAGCCCAGGTTGAAGGCGTCCTGCACGCCGACGCTCAACCCCTGGCCGCCGGCGGGCAGGTGGATGTGTGCGGCGTCGCCGGCCAGCAGCACCCGGCCGCGCCGGTACTCGGTGGCCTGGCGGGTGGCGTCGGTGAAGCTGCTCACCCAGCGCGTCTCGCCGTGGTGGATCGAGTCGCCGGTCAACCGCTGCCAGGCGTCCGCGATCTGAGTGAACGTCACCTCGCGGCCGCGGTCGGGCGGCGTCCCGTTCTCGCAGACGATGATGCGGGTGTAGCCCTGTTCCAGCGGCGCCGACATCACCATGCCGTTCGGCAGCAGCTCGCCGATCATGCGCGGCTTGATGTCGCAGCCCCGGACGTCCGCCAGGTACATCGCGCGGGTGGCGTCGGAGCCGGCGAACTCGAAGCCGGCCAGCCGCCGGACGGTGCTCCGCCCGCCGTCGCAGCCCACCAGGAAGCGGGCGGAGTACTCCCGCTCGCCCTCCGGCCCCCGCACGGTCGCGGTGACGCCGTCCCCGCCCTCGGTCAGCCCGGTGAACCCGTGGCCCCGGCGCAGGGACACGCCCAGCTCCAGCGCCCGGCCCTCGAGCATCTCCTCGACCTTGTACTGGGGGGCGCCGCGGACGCCGAAGTGCGACCCCTCCAGCACCCCGAAGTCGATCGGGATGCCGCCGAAGTGCCCCTGGCGGGTGGTGGTGATGTTCTCCAGCCGCTCCAGGATCCCGCGCTGGTGGAACATCTCGGTGGCGCGCGCGGTGAACCCGATGCCGCGCGACTCCCTGCTCCGCTCGGCCCGCTGCTCGAAGACGATGACGTCGGCGCCGCCGAGGCGGAGCTCGGCCGCGAGCGTCAGTCCCGCGGGACCTGCCCCGATAACAATGACATCGGTATCCATGTTTTCTTGTCCTGAGCCTCGACTTCTGCGATGGGGGACCGGCTCACCTGCCGGGATCAGGCCGGGATCGCCTCGATGATCGAGATCGGCGCGGTGGTCGGGACGGCCCGGGTGAGCGTGAAGCCGGCCTTCGCGAACAGCTCGGAGTACTGCTCCAGCGTGCGGTCCTGGGCGCCGAGCATCAGCATCAGCCAGAGGTCGATGGAGTGGCCGAGGTGGTGCTCGTTGTTCTCCGGGAGCACGTACTCGACGACCAGCAGCTTGCCGCCGGGGGCCATCGCCTCGCGGGCGTTGCGCAGCGCGGTGACGGCGTCGGCCTCGCTGAAGTCGTGGATGATGTGCTTGAACAGGTAGGCGTCGCCGCCGGTCGGCAGCGCGTCCAGGTGGCCGCCGTGCGCGATCGTCAGGCGGTCGGCGACACCGGCCGCCTCGAAGAACGCCGGCGAGTCGACGGTCGCGGCCTCGGAGTCGTACAGCACGCCCTTGACGTCCGGCGACTGCTGCAGGATGCCCGCCAGGAGGCCGCCGCGGCCGGCGACGACGTCCACCACGGTGCCGAACTGCGAGAAGTCGTAGGCGGCCAGGATCGGGTCGGTCTCCGACTCCGAGAGGCGGCCGAACGCGTTGAAGAAGACGCCCGCGTACTCGGGGGTCGCGTGGAAGAACTCCAGCGCGTTCATGCCGCGCAGCTTCGGCAGGTTGGGCTCGCCGGTCTCCACGGCGGTGAAGAGGTGGCCCCACTCCTCCCACAGCAGGGGGTGGCTCATCAGCAGCGCGAAGCCGCGCATCGAGTCGGTCGCGTCCTCGCGGAGCTTCTCGGACAGCGGCGTCTGCTCGTAGCGGCCGTCCGGGCGGACGGCGAACACCCCGTGGCCGGCCAGCGCGCGCAGGATGCGGTGGGTGGACTTGGCGTCGGCACCGGCCCGCTTGGCGATCTCCTCGACGGCCAGCGGCCCCTCGGCGAGGATGTCCGCGACGCCGAGCCGGGCGGCGACGGAGATCGCCTGGGTGATCACCGCGCCCTGGATCAGGTCGAGCAGCGAGTAGGAGTCCGACTGATCACGGACCTCGGGCGATGCGGACATGGCTTTCCCTTCAGAGCGCCTTTTTCGTGGATTACCCGACGATAGGTCGGCGCTTATCAGGGCCGCAACCCGGCATTATGGGAATTGACTGTCGAACGTTCAACTGAAGAATTGAGGCAGTTGAACACGATGACCTCGACCACCCCTCGACCGGGAATCCGGCCCATCTTGTCAGCTTGTTCCGACCCCGCACACACCCCGAAAAGGAGCAGGCGGAATGGCTGACAACGGACAGCAGGTAGCACTGATCACCGGCGGTACCAGCGGAATAGGCCTGGCGGTCGCCGAGACCCTCGCGGGCCAGGGATTCGGGGTCTTCCTCTGCTCACGGAACCCCGAGAGCGTCCGGGCGACGGTCGAGAAGCTGCGCGCGGACGGCCACCGGGCCGACGGCCTGGCCGCCGACGTCCGCAGGCCGGAGGACGTCGCCCGGCTCGTGGACGCCGCCGTGGAGCGGTACGGGCGGGTGGACGTCCTGGTCAACAACGCCGGCCGCAGCGGCGGCGGCGCGACCGCGGAGATCGCCGACGAGCTCTGGTACGACGTGATCGACACCAACCTGAACAGCGTCTTCCTGGTGACCAGGGCCGTGCTCAAGTCGGGCGTGGTCGAACGCGGTTGGGGCCGGATCATCAACATCGCCTCGACCGGCGGCAAGCAGGGCGTGGTGCTCGGCGCCCCCTACTCTGCCTCCAAGCACGGCGTCGTCGGCTTCACCAAGGCGCTCGGCCTGGAGCTGGCGAAGACGGGCGTGACCGTCAACGCCGTCTGCCCCGGCTACGTGGAGACCCCGATGGCGCGGCGCGTCCGCGAGGGCTACGCCGCCCACTTCGAGACCACCGAGGACGCCATCCTGGAGCGCTTCCAGGCGAAGATCCCGCTCGGCCGCTACTCCACCGCCGAGGAGGTGGCCGGCCTGGTCTCCTATCTGGTGTCCGACGTGGCGGCGCCGGTGACCGCGCAGGCGATCAACGTCTGCGGCGGCCTCGGAAACTACTGATCGCGACCGACCGAGACCCCCGAGGAGCCGACCTTGCCGCACGACGAACAGATCCCGGTGGACTTCTGGTTCGACCCGACCTGTCCCTGGGCGTGGCTGACCTCCCGCTGGATCCTGGAGGTCGCACGGCACCGGCCCCTCGACGTCCGGTGGCACCTGATGAGCCTGACCGTGCTCAACGAGGGGCGGACCGACCTGCCCGAACGCTGGCACCGGGACCTCGTGCTGCGGATGGAACCGGTGAGGGTCTGCGCCGCCGCCGCCCGGAAGCACGGCCCGGAGGTGCTGGGCCGGCTGTACACCGAGCTCGGCACCCGGTTCCACCTCGGGAGGGCCCCCAAGGAGCGGTCCACCTACGAGGCGGCGCTGGCGGCGGCGGGGCTCGATCCCGCCCTGGCCGACGCGGCCGGATCCGACGTGTTCGACGGCGCGGTGCGCGCCTCGCACGACGACGGGATCGGCCGCGTCGGCACCGACGTGGGCACTCCGGTCCTCGCGGTGGGGGACGTGGCGTTCTTCGGCCCGGTGGTGACGCCGACCCCGCGCGGCGAGGCGGCCGTGCGGCTCTGGGACGGCGTCCTGGCCGTGGCCGGGACCGACGGGTTCTTCGAACTCAAGCGCACCCGCACCCGCGATCCGATCTTCACCTGAACCCCGCCGTCAGCCCCGGGAGGCGGCCAGCGGGGAGGTCCAGTTGTCGCCCAGCCAGGTCTCCAGGGAGACCAGGTCCGGCCGGATCCGGCGCAGCTCGGGCAGGTCGGCCCGGTAGCCGTCGCGCTCGAACCAGTCGAACATGTTGGCGAGGTCCTCGCGGGCCGCGCGCAGCGGCTCGATGGGCAGCTGCTGGAAGCGGGTCGGCACGCCGGACACCGCCTGGAACGCCGCCGCCATCTGCGGACCGGTCAGCTCCTCGCCGGCGATCTCGACCACCCGGCCGAGCCACGCCTGCGGGTCGTCGAAGGCGTCCGCGGCGAAGGCGCCGATGTCGCTCGTCGCGATCAGCTGCACCGGGGTCTCCGGATCCAGCCACATGGCCAGCACCAGCTCGCCCGCCACCGGGCGCGGGGCGATGTCGAGGAGGATGTCGTGGAACATGACCGGCCGCAGCACGGTCGTCGGCAGGTCCAGCGTCCGCAGGTACTGCTCCACCTCCAGCTTGCTCTCGAAGTGCGGGACCCTGGTGTCCCGGTCCGCACCGCCCACCGAGCTGTAGACGAAGTGCCGCACGCCGGCGCGGACCGCGGCGTCGGCCACCGCCCGGCCCTGGCGCACCTCGGCCTCGCAGCCGCCCGGGCCCCGGAAGGTCTGGACGCTGAACACCCCGTGCACGCCGCGCATCGCCTCGAACAGCGACTCCCCGTCGTCCAGGTCGCCGCGGACCAGGACGGCGCCGGCCTCGGCGAGCGCGCGCGCCTCCGCCTTCTCCGGGTCGCGGACCAGGGCGTGCACGGTGCGTCCGCGGCGCAGCAGCTCACGGGCCACCGCCCCGCCCTGCCGACCGGTACCGCCCAGCACCAGAATCGTTTCTTCTACCGCCACTGTCTGTCTCCGTGTCTCGTGCCCCCCGGGTCCCCGCCCGGTCCGGCGCTCGGTTGTGATGACCGCGAACGGCCGCGACCCCGCGCGGGATCAGGCCGCCGACATGACCTTCAGCTGCAACAGCGAGTTGACGTAGTCGACGAGGTCCCGGGCCGTGTCGACGTCGCCGACCTCGTCCTCGAAGAGCGCTATGCCGAACTCCCGCTCGATCCGGCTGTGCGTCTCGAGCAGGGCCAGCGAGTCGTACCCCAGCTCCTCGAAGGTGCGGTCGGGCGCCTCCTCGAGCGGCAACGCGTCCTCGGCCTCGCCCGCGCACTGGCGCATGATGGTCTGGAGGTCACTGATCGTGATCTGGAGCAAAGCCGTTCCTCTTTCTGGTTGGGGACGTTCCGCGCTACCACGGAATGGATCCGTCGTCCGCCAGGCACTCGCCCGACGGGCCGGCCTCGTCCAGCAGGGCGAGCCGGACCGCGATCACCGCTCCCTCGGCGGGCGTCCGGTGACCTCGGTGGTGGTTGATGTCGGTGGCCACCACTCCGGGGAGGGCGGCGTTGACCTTGATCGGGGTCCCGCGCAGCTCCTTGGCGTACGCGACCGTCACCGCGTTCAGCGCGGTCTTCGAGGACTGGTAGGCGATCATGTTGACGCCCGCCAGCGGGGACCCCGGGTTCGAGTTCAGGGTCAGCGACCCGACGTGGCTGGACAGGTTGACGATGCGCCCGGCCGCGGAACGGCGCAGCAGCGGGAGCATCGCGTTGGTCACGGTGACCACGCCGAAGACGTTGGTCTCGTAGACCTCCCGCAGGTCGTCGGCGGTCGCCTCGCTGGGCGCCCCGGTGAAGCCGCCCGCGACCCCGGCGTTGTTCACCAGGACGTCCAGGCGGCCGTACCGCCGCTCGACCTCCCGGGCCGCCCCCTCCACCGAGTCGCGGTCCGTCACGTCGATCCGCAGCGGCACCGCCGTGACGCCGTCGGCGGCCAGCGCGTCGGCGGCCTGCTTGCCGAGCAGCTCGTCCCGCGCGCCGACGAGGACGACCACCCCCTGCTCACCGAGCTGCCGCGCGATGGCGAATCCGATGCCCTTGTTGGCACCGGTGATGAGCGCGATCTTCTCGACCGGCACGTCTCTTCCTTTCGTGTGGGGCGTTCCGGGCCCGGCGCGCCGCCGCACCGGAGCCGGGGCCACGGAACGCGCGAGACCGGGCGGCCCGCATTCGAGGGCCGAATTGCTCACGCATTCACATTGCTGGTCCGCAATTGCCGGGTGCACCTCCGACATTGCCGTGCCCGATTTCCCGTTCAAACGCGCTGAATCCACAGTCGAACGTTCGACTGCTGCGTGCGCATTCAACTCATTGCAGTCGAACACCGCGCTGGGTAGCTTCACCATGGCCAACTATTGCCACAGTGCAGAGGGCCTGAATATGAAAACAGCTGACGTCATCGTGGTCGGTGCCGGGCCGGTCGGCCTGCTGCTGGCCGGAGAACTCCGTCTCGGCGGGGTGAACGTCGTCGTCTACGACAAGCTTTCCGCTCCCACCGACGAGTCCCGCGCCCTCGGCTTCAACCGGCGCGCCGCCGAATCGCTCGGGCAGCGCGGGCTGCTCCCCCGGCTGGGCGAGTTCCGGTGGGGCCCGATGGGGCACTTCGGCGGGGTCCGCTTCGACCTCGACATGCTCGACGAGGACCACAGCGGCGTGCTCGGCCTGTCCCAGGTCAGGACCGAGACGGCACTGGCCGGTTGGCTGGCCGACCTGGGCGTCCCGGTGCACCGCGGCCGCGAGGTGACCGGACTGCGGGAGGAGGCCGACGGCGTCGTGGTCTCCTTCGAGGGCCCCGACGGCCCCGGCGAGGAGACCGCCGGCTACCTGGTCGGCTGCGACGGCGCGGGCAGCACCGTCCGCGCGCTCGCCGGCATCCCGGCCACCGAGTGGGCCGCCACCCGGGGGATGTACACCGCGGAGATCACCGGCGTGGCCCTGCGCCCGCGGCCGATCGGCGAGCGGCTCCCCGGCGGCAGCATGGTGGTCTGCACCCCGCTGGGCCCCGGCCGCTTCCGCGTCGTCATCCACGACCTGTCGCTGCCCGCCCGCCCCGAACCGGGTGCGCTCACCTTCGCCGAGGTCGCCGACGCCTGGCAGCGGCTCACTGGGGAGTCCATCCACGAGGCGCAGCCCCAGTGGCTCTGGGCCTGCGGCAACTCCGCCGCGCTGGCCGAGGAGTTCCGGCGCGGCCGGGTGCTGCTGGCCGGCGACGCCGCGCACGAGATCCCGCCGCTGGCCGCCTGGGGCCTGAGCGCCGGCCTGCAGGACGCCGCGAACCTCGGCTGGAAGCTCGCCGCCACGATCGCCGGCCGGGCCCCGGAGGGCCTGCTCGACACCTACCACGCCGAACGCCACGCGGTCGGGCGGGAGTTGGTCCGCAACGCCCAGGCGGCGCAGAAGATCTACCTCGGCGAGGCCGCGATGGAGCCGATCCGCGAGGTGATGGGCGAGCTGCTGGCCCACCAGGACGCCGCCGAGCAGATCGCCGGCATCGTGAGCGGCCTCGGCATCCGCTACGAGCTCGGCAAGGGCGAGCACCCGCTGCTCGGCCGGCGTCTGGCGCCCGAGCGGGAGCTCACCCTGGCCGACGGCACCCGCACCCGCGTCGCCGACCTGCTGCACACCGGGCACGGCCTGCTGATCACCACCGGCCAGGACGACGGGGCCGCCGCGCACACCACCGGCCGCACCGGCCTCGACCTCGTCACCGGCACCTGGACCACCACCCCCGACGAGCCCCTCGACACCGTCCTGGTCCGCCCCGACGGCTACGTCGCCTGGACCGCCCCCGGCAGCGACGACGACCTCACCGCCGCCCTCGACCGCTGGTTCGGCCCCGCCCCCGACCCCCGCACCGCCGGCCGGTGACCGGCCGCATCGATCCGAAGAGGAGCGAACACATGACCAGGGACGTGATCGTCGTCGGCGCGGGCCCGGTCGGGCTGATGACCGCCGGCGAGCTCAGGCTGCGCGGCGTGGACGTCGTCGTCTACGAGCGGCTGGCGGCCCCGACCAGGGAGTCCCGCGGCGCGAGCTTCACCAGGCGCACCGCCGAGTGCTTCGACCAGCGCGGTCTGCTGGGCCGGCTCGGCGCCACCGAACCCGCCGACAGCCACTTCGGCGGGGTGCCGATCGACCTGCGAGGGCTCGCCGAGGACCACCACGGGCACCGCGGGATCTCCCAGTTCCGCACCGAGCGGATGCTCGAGGAGTGGGTCGTCGAGCTGGGCGTGCCGATCCTGCGCGGCCACCGGGTGACCGGCCTCCGGGAGACCGACGGGGGCGTCGTGGTGGCCTTCGAGGGCCCCGACGGGCCCGGCGAGGACACCGCCGGGTACCTGGTCGGCTGCGACGGCGGGCGCAGCACCGTCCGCAAGCTGGCCGGGATCGACTTCCCCGGCACCGAGGGCGTCCGCGGCTTCTTCAGCGCCGACGTCACCGGCATCGACACCCGCAAGCGGCGCATCGGCGAGGACCTGCCGGGCGGCAGCATGGTGATGGCGATGGACCTGGAGAACGGCGTCACCCGGATCGTCGTGCACGAGGCCGGCACGCCGCCGCGCGACCGCGACTCCCTCGTCTTCTCCGACCTCGCCGACTCCTGGCAGCGGCTCACCGGCGAGTCCATCCACCACGGCGAGTGCCGCTGGATCAGCTGCTTCACCGACGCCTCCCGGGCCGCCGCGCAGTACCGGCGCGGCCGGGTGTTCCTGGCCGGCGACAGCGCGCACATCCAGCCCCCGGCCATGGCGCAGGGCCTCAGCGTGGGCGTCCAGGACGCGGTGAACCTCGGCTGGAAGCTCGCCGCCACGATCGCCGGCCGGGCCCCGGAGGGCCTGCTCGACACCTACCACGCCGAACGCCACGCGGTCGGCGAGCAGTTGGCGCGCAACGCCCGGGCGGCGATCGAACTACGGCTCACCGGTGCGGACATGGACCCGGTCCGCGGCATCATGTCCGAGCTGGTCGCCCACCGGGACGCCGCCGAGTACCTGGCCGGGATGCTCAGCAACCTCGGCATCCGCTACGAGCTCGGCAAGGGCGACCACCCGCTGCTCGGCCGGCGCCTGGCGCCCGGCCGCGAGCTCACCCTGGCCGACGGCACCCGCACCCGCGTCGCCGACCTGCTGCACACCGGGCACGGCCTGCTGATCACCACCGGCCAGGACGACGGGGCCGCCGCGCACACCACCGGCCGCACCGGCCTCGACCTCGTCACCGGCACCTGGACCACCACCCCCGACGAGCCGCTCGACACCGTCCTGGTCCGCCCCGACGGCTACGTCGCCTGGACCGCCCCCGGCAGCGACGACGACCTCACCGCCGCCCTCGACCGCTGGTTCGGCCCCGCAGCACAGGACTGACGCACCGTCAGAACATACCGCCGAGGGTCCAGGAACCCTCGACCGGGGGTCCAGAGCCCCCGGCCACATTGCCAAGAAACCGTCCCGGCGCCGGCCGTCGGCGCCGGGGCGGCTCTACGACACCGTAACCACGAAGGAGCTGGTGGAATGGCTGGCAGCGAACGGGACCAGGTGAACGGAAAGCCCCACGTGGTCATCATCGGGGGTGGTATCTCGGGACTGGCGGCGGCGTTCTATCTGCGCAACGAGCCGGTCCGGGTGACCGTCCTGGAGGGCTCGGACCGGATCGGCGGCAAGCTGCTGGTATCCGAGGTGGCGGGTGTCGCGGTCGACGAGGGCGCCGAGTCGCTGTACGCCAACCGCGTCAAGACCACCGGGCTGATCAAGGACGTCGGCCTCGGCGAGCAGATCATGTCGGCGGGCGTCACCGCCTCGGCGATCTGGACCAGGGGCGACATCCGCAACCAGCCCGACCGTCAGTTCATGGGCGTGCCCTGCGACATGGACGACCTCGCCAAGTCCGGCGTGCTGTCCGCAGCGGGCGTCGACCGCGCCCGGCAGGACCTCGCCCTGCCCTCGTTCGACCGGGACGGCGACGTCTCGGTCGCGTCCTACGTCGGCGGCCGGCTCGGCCAGGAGGTCGTCGACCGCCTCGTCGACCCGTTCCTCGCCGGCGTCTTCTCCGGCCGCGCCGAGGACCTGTCGTTCGAGGCCACGCTGACCCCGCTGGCCAAGGCGTCCGGACGGCACGCCTCGCTCGCCGACGCGGCCGGCTCGCTCGTCCCGGAGCTCGCGCCGGGCGAGAAGCCGCCGCCGGTGAGCGTCGCCAAGCTGGCGGGCGGCTTCGGCAGCCTGCCCGCCGCGCTGGTGCGCGAGGTGCTGGCCGTCGCCCCGGACACCACGGTGCGCACCGGCGCCCCGGTGCGCGAGCTGGTCCGCGGCACGGACGGCTGGAAGCTGACGGTGGGCCCGGCCGGCGACCCGGAGCTGATCGAGGCGGACGCCGTCGTCGTCGCCGTGCCGGCCGGCCCCGCGGGCAGCCTGCTCGCCGGGGTCTCCGGGACGTCGGCGGCGGTCTCCGCGCTCACCGAGGTCCCGTACTCGAGCGTCGCCGTGGTCACCCTGGCCTACCCCCGCGCGGCGTTCCCCGGCGGGCTCTCCGGCCGCGGCTACTCGGCCTACCGGGTGCCGGCGGTGGAGGGCAGGGCGGTCAAGGAGGTCACCTTCACGACCGTGAAGTGGCCGCACCTGGCCGGCGAGGTGGAGATCGTCCGCTGCTCCTTCGGGCGCTTCGGCGAGGACCACCTGCTGCAGCGCGACGACGCCGACCTGGTCGCCGTAGCCGCGGCCGAGCTGGCCGAGGCCACCGGCGTCACCGGCGCCCCGGTGGCGTCCCGGGTGAGCCGCTGGGCCGACGCCCTGCCGCAGTACACCGTCGGCCACCTGGACCGCGTGCAGCGGATCCGGGACACCGTCGCGGCCCAGCCCGGGCTCGCCGTCTGCGGCGCGCTGTACGACGGCGTGGGCGTCGGCGTCTGCATGACCACCGCGCGCAAGGCCGCCGACCAGGTCGCCGGCTGGCTGCGGAAGGACGCCGCCGAGCGCTCCGTCGCCGTCGGGGTCTGAGCGGTCTCGCCCGGAACGGTCCGCCGTTCCGGGCGACGGCCTGCCCGGTGTCCCCGGGAGCCGGCACCCCGCCCCCGCCCGACGAGGACGACGGCGCGGCGGGACCCGCCCGGAGAACGAGAAGTGGCCGTGCCCGATCACCGGGCACGGCCACTTCTCGTCGGTGCTCGCGGGTCAGCGCCCCAGGACGGCGGCGAAGACCCCGGTCAGCACCTGCTCCGGGTCCTCGGCCCCGGCCGGGCTGCGCCAGGCGACGTGCTGGTCGGGGCGGACCAGCAGCGCGCCGGCGTCGGTGATCTGCCGGACGGCCTCCCACCCGCCGTCCACGTCCGCGAACTCGGCGCCCGCGCCGACGACCGCCGTGACGAGCTGGACGTCGAGCCGCTCCGCGATCCGCGCGGCCGCCTCCGCCCACGGGGAGCCCTCCGGCCCGGTGATCAGCGTGAAGCCGGTGCGGCCGGTCAGGTCCAGCGTCGACAGCCGCTTGCCGTCCTTGGTGATCCAGGCGTGCGGAAGCCGGTGCCCGGGGCGGGAGGTCGGCGTGTGCTCGTTGCGCATCGGGACGCGGACCGGCGGCTCGGTGCCGTCCGGCAGCACCGCACCGGCCTCGTACGCGAAGCCGACCTCCATGTCGAGGGACTGGCAGCCGCCGCGGTGGGTGTGGAAGATCTCCAGGGCGCGGGCCCGCACGGTGTCCCCGAGCCAGGACGGGTCGAAGTACGACTCCAGGCGCTGCTTGCGGCGCCCCGCCGGGATGTTGTGGCCGGCGCCGACCGCGTCGATCACGGCCTGGTGGTGCACGGCCGCGGAGACCGCCCAGTCGACGTTCTGCCGGCCGATCGGCCGGCGCTCGGCCTCGTAGGTGTCGATCAGGCTCTCGGGCGCACGCCCGCCCAGCACCGCGGCCAGCTTCCAGGCCAGGTTGTGCGCGTCCTGGATGCCGGTGTTGAGGCCCAGTCCGACCGCGGGCGGCTGCTTGTGCGCGGCGTCGCCGGCGATCAGCACCCGGCCGACCCGGTAGCGGTCGGCGAGGATCGCGTCCACGATCCAGTCCGTCACCTTGTGGACGGTGATCTCCAGGTCCGGGATGCGCAGCAGCTCGCGGATCCGGGGGACGACCGTCTCGGCGTCCCAGCGTCCGGGCGGGCCGGGGGCGAAGTGCAGGCCCCACTGCTCGCAGGACTTGCCCCAGCTCGGGCCCATCTCGATCAGGTTGCTGGAGAGGTCCGGGTCCTCCGGGCTGAGGAAGTGGGTGATGAGGGTGCCCTCCTCCCACCACTCGGACAGGTCGGCGGAGAAGTAGGCGGTCGTGGTGTTGACCAGCCCGGGCGGGCCCTCCATGCGGATGCCGACCGCCGGGCCGACGAAGCGGCCGCCGTCGGCGCCGATCAGGTACTGCGCCTTGACCGTGGTGACCTCGCCGGTCTCCACGTTGCGCACCTCGGCGAGCACGTGGTCGCCCTCGTCGGAGAAGGTGGTCACCTCGTGGTTGAAGAGGACCCGGCCGGGGTTGCGCTCCTCCGCGTGGCGGCGCAGGATCGGCTCCAGCCACATCTGCGGGAGCTTGGCCGGTAGCACCGGGCCGATCGCCGCGTAGGACTCCTCCAGCTCGCCGCCGCCGAAGGCGTCCATCTCGTGGATCAGCCGACGGTCCAGCGGGCCGTCGCCGGCGAGGGTGGTCTGCCAGCGCACCTTGCCGAAGTACTCCAGCGGAGCCGCCTCGGCGAGCACGTCGTCGGCGACGCCGTGCTGGCGGTAGATCTCCATCGTGCGCTGGTTGAGGTAGTGGGCCTTCGGAATCCTCGACGTCTCCGGATGCCGTTCCACCAGCAGATGCTCAACGCCCTGGTCGGACAGGAAGACGGAGGCGGACAGACCGCATCCGCCGCCGCCGATGATCAGGACCGGAACCTCGATTGCTCCCATATTCGACCTTCCAGAAATGACGGATGCCTTGCCCCGCAGCCTGGCAAGGCGCTCTTCAGCTCCGGTCAAGAACGGGTCGACTCCGGGTGGGCGCACCCCGGCGCCGCAGCACCTCCGTCCCACCGCGGCACCGCACCTCCGCCGCTCGGCCCCGGGCCCCGGTGCAGCGCGCCCCGGCCGGGCGGTCACCGCGGTGACCGGCCGGCCGGGGCGCGGGGCGCGGGTCAGCCGGCCCAGACGCCGTCGCGCATCATGCCGCGGCCCGCCAGCTCGTTGGCCTCCCGCCAGGCCTGGATGCGCCGCGGCCGGATCCGGAAGTACTGGTAGGGCTCCTTGAGTTCGCGCGGGTCGAACCCGGTCTTGGCGGCGAACGCGTCCCCGGTCTCCCGGCCCAGCTCGGTGAGGTCCACCGGCTCCGCGACGCCGTCGACGATCACCACGTCGCGGGTCGGGCCGAGGCCCAGCCGCACCCGGCCGTCCGCCAGCAGGTTGCGGCCGGTGACCGAGTCGCGCGGCGTCGAGACGAGGATCGCGCTGCCGTCCCAGAGGTAGGACAGCGGGATCAGGTGGACGCCGCCCGGGCCGTCCGGGGAGCCCGAGGACGCGACCCAGAGGTCGACGTCCTCCTCCAGGCGGGCCCGGGTGTCCCGCAGCCGCTCCTCCAGCCCGCGCGGTGGCACGTCCGTCATGCTTCCTCCATCGATGTCAGGGAGGCTCCCCGGCCGGGGAGTTCTCCGTCGGTCGCCGGTTGCGCGGTGGCCGCCACGGCCGCGAACGCCCGGACGGCGGCGCGCACTCCGATGATGTCGTGCGCGCGGTGCACCGCGAAGCGCACATGGCCGTTCGGCAGCGGCAGGACGCGGACCCCGTGGCCGGCGAGGCGTGCGGCGCACTCGCCCGCGGCCAGCCCCGGCACCCGCGCCATGACCATGTTGGTCGGCCGGGGCGGGCGGATCAGCTCGACGCCCGGCACCGCGGCGAGCCCGGCGGCGAGCGCGGCGGCCGTCCGGTGGTCGGCGGCCAGGTCGGGGAGGCGGCCGAGCGCGACCAGGGCGGGGGCCGCGAGGACGCCCGCCTGGTGCAGGGAGCCGCCCAGCCAGGTCCTCAGTTCACGGGCCCGCGCGATGAACTCGCCCGTCCCGCACAGCAGTCCGCCGACCGGCGCGCCGAGCCCCTTGGAGACCGAGAAGGCGACGCTGTCCGCGGGCTCCGCCAGCTCCGCCGGCCGGACGCCGAGCGCCACCGCCGCGTTCGCCAACCGGGCGCCGTCGAGGTGCAGGTGCGCGCCGTAGCGGTGGGCGAGCGCGGCCACCGCGCGGGTCGCCCCCGCGTCGAGGGCGTTGCCGCAGCGCATCATGCTGGTGTTCTCCAGGCAGACCACCGTCGGCCGGCCCGCCCCGGCGGCCAGCAGCGCGGCCAGCGCCCCGGGTTCGGGCCGGCCGTCGTCCAGCTGGGGCACCGTCAGCGGCTCCGCGCCGCCGAACCGGCGCAGCCCGTCGGACTCCAGGAAGGCCATGTGGGCGCCGGCTCCGACGATCAGCCGCGGACCGGGGGCGCCCGGCGGGCCGAACGCCGCGACCGGGGCGAGCAGGTTCGCCATCGTGCCGGTGGGGGTGAGCAGGGCGTCCTCGGTGCCGAGCAGTTCGGCCACCGTCCGCTCCAGCCGGGTGACCGTCGGGTCGTCGCCGTAGACGTCGTCGCCGACGGCCGCGCCGGCCATCGCCGCGCGCATCCGCGCGTCCGGCACGGTCCGGGTGTCGCTGCGGAAGTCGAGCCCGGCCCCGGGCGGCGCCACCGCGCCCTACCGCCCCGGCCGGTGGGCCACCCAGACGGCGCGGGGCCTGGTGTAGCCCTCCACCGCGTGGACGCCCAACTCGCGCCCGTAGCCGGAGCTCCCGAGCCCCCCGACGCTGACCGACTCCTCGGTGTCGCCCCAGGTGTTGACCCAGACCATGCCGGCCCGCAGGCCGCGACCGAAGCGCTCGACCCGGTCCGCGTCCGAGCTCCAGACCGAGGCCGACAGGCCGTACCCGGTGTCGTGGGCGAGCGCCAGCGCCTCGTCCTCCCCGCCGAACGGGACGACCGACAGCACCGGCGCGAAGAGCTCCTCCCGCCAGGCCCGGCACCCGGACGGCGTGCCGTCCAGGACGACCGGGTCGACGAAGAACCCGCCGTCGAGGTCGCGCCGCACCCCGGAGCGCCCGGGCGGCAGGATCACCTTGGCGCCCCGCAGCGCCGCCTCCTCCACCACCTCGGCAGCGCGGGCGGCGGCGGCCGCGCTGATCAGCGGGCCGAGGTCGGTGTCCGGGTCCTCCGGCCGGCCGACCCGGAGGGCGGCGGCCAGCCCGGCCACCCGCTCGACGAACTCCGCGTGCACGGCCCGGTCGACGACCAGCCGCGTCCCGGCCACGCACATCTGGCCGGTGTTGCCGGTGAACCCGGTGACGACGGCCCGGGCGGCCGCGTCGAGGTCGGCGTCGCGGAACACCACGACGGGGCTCTTGCCGCCCAGTTCCAGCGTGACGGGCTTGAGCCCGTCCGCGCAGCGCCGCGCGACCTCGCGCCCCGCCGCCGTCGAGCCGGTGAACGACACCATGCCGACGGCCGGGTGGTCGCAGAGCTGCCGTCCGGTGTCGGCGCCGCCGTACACGGCGCCGAGCACGCCCTCCGGGAAGAGCCCGGCGGCCCGCCCGACCAGGTGGCGGACGGAGAGCGGGGTCTCCGGCGCCGGCTTGACCACGACGGTGTTGCCGTAGGCGAGCGCCGCGGCGACCTTCCAGACGGCCAGCAGCAGCGGGTAGTTGTTCGGGGCGATCGCCGCGCACACCCCGACCGGCACCCGGTCGGTGTAGCTGCGCACGCCCGGGCCGGCCGGGTGGGTCTCCCCCACCGGGTACCGGGCAGCCGCGGCGAACCAGTCGACCACCCGGGCGGCGAAGTCCACCTCGCCGAGGGCGCGCCCGGTGGGCTTGCCGGTGGTGCGCCGCTCCAGTGCCGCGAGTTCGGTGCGCTCCGCGCGCAGCAGGCCGCCGAGCTCCCGCAGGAGGTCGCCGCGGCGGGCCGGGGAGGTGTCCGCCCAGTCGCCGTGCAGCGCCGCCCCGGCCCGGCGCACCGCCTCGGCGACGCCGGGGGCGTCGGTGTCCGGCAGACGGGTGACCGGCCCGCCGGTGGCGGGGTCGAGGAGCGTCCGCCCCCCGGCGGTCATCCGAGGACCCCGGCGCGGCCGGCGAGCCGCAGCCCGGCGTCGAGCGCGGCGACCAGGCCGCGGAAGTCCGCGGGCCCCAGACCGGCCCCGGCGCTGCCGAGCAGCCGCAGCCGGTAGCCGTCCGGGTGCTCCCACCAGGCGTCGCAGGCGCCGAACTCCGCGCTGACGTAGCCGAGGTGGAGGGGCCGGCCGTCGAGGTCGTGCAGCTCCTCGGTGGCGGGGTGCTTGTCCCGGACCGGCGGGAACTCCAGGCGCCCGCCGCCGCCGCGCTGCGCGGTGAGGCGCAGCTCGCCGCCGTCCGCGCAGGTGTAGACGACCTCCAGCTCGCGGACGGCAGCGCCGTCGCCGAAGGTCGCGGCGCTGTCGGCGCGGTACCCGGCGACCGACAGCGGCACCCCCTGCCCGGTGAGGAAGGCGTCGACCTCCCCGGCGGGGACCCACTCGCCCTCGTGCTCCCGCCCCCGGCGGTGGAACAGGAAGACACCGGTGGGCACCGACACCATGTCGGCCCGGTGCCGCGCCCAGTAGCTCAGCTCGGAGAACGGCGTGGCCAGTACCCGCGGCACCGCCTCCGGCACCGCCGGCCGCAGCCCGGCGAACAGGGCGACCAGCTCCTCGTCGGTGAACTCGCCCTCCAGCACGGAGAGTTCGACGGTCGTCCCGGCCAGGCGGGCGCTCCCCGCACGGTTGCGCAGGTAGTCCGTCCCGAGCCACGCCACCCGGCCCCCGCCGATCCCGGACGCCCGGTTCTCGCTGCCCCACAGGCAGGGGTGGTCCGCGGCCGGGAAGGCCCAGTCGTACCGGAACTGCTTGAGCCGCAGCCGGCGCCCGCCGCCGGCGACCTCGGTGCGGTAGCCGGCCGGGTTGGCGTCGCTCCACGGGCTGCGGCCCTCGGCGTCGACCCGCCCGGGCGGGGCCTCGCGGCGGAGGGTCCCGGCGCCGGCGGTGCAGCCCGCGGGCAGCGCGGTCGGCCGCCAGACCACGAAGTTGCACCAGTCCTGGGCCAGTTCCTCCGCGATCACCGGGGGCACCGGGTCAAGGTCGGCGGGGCTGTCCAGGATCTGCCAGCGCCACTGCGGGACGGAACTGCTCACCGTGACTCCTCGGGTGGGTTCTGAACTCCGCGAGGTGGTCCAGCCAGGCGGAGGTTGAGGCCAGGAACATCCATTCGCCGACGCCCAGTTCGGCGCGGAGCCCGGCCGGCAGCGGCGGCAGGCCGAAGGGCGCGCCGAAGCCGTCGGCGAGCTCGGTCAGCCGGCGCAGGTAGCCGGGGTCGGTGGGGGTCGGGAACCCCTGCTTGCGGCGGTGCCGCACCGACTCGGGCATCAGGTCGGCGAGCGCCTCCTTCAGCAGCCCCTTGTGGCTGCTGCCGGGCTCGCCGGTGTCCTTCAGGTGCTCGGGGCAGCGGAAGGCCAGTTCGGCGAGGGCGACGTCCTGGAAGACCGGCCGGTCCTCCAGGGTGAAGGTCGACGAGGTGGCGTCCACCATGTCGTTGACGTAGACCAGGAAGCGCCGCAGCAGGTGGTGCCGGCCGCGCTTGAGCGGGGACGCCGTCTTCAGCGCCCGGTACTCGTCCATGGTGCGGGCCCACACCTGGTCGGTGACCGCGGACATGTCGACGCCCAGCTCGTGCGCCATCCAGCCGACCAGCCGGGCCCAGACCGGCCGTTCGTCGGCGTGCAGCCGGTGGGTCAGGTAGTGGCGCCCGTGGATGTGGGTGGGTGCGTACGGGTCGACGACGGGGAAGTAGCGGCCGGCCTGGTAGCCCCAGAGCTCGTCGGCGCCGTGGCCCGAGTAGACGACCACGTTCCGGTCGGCGGCGACGGTCCCGTAGAGGTGGTGCATGGCCAGTTCGGCGCCGTGCAGCAGCGGCCGCATCAGCCGGGTGGGCAGCACCGGCACCAGGTCGGCGGCGGCCTCGCGGCCCAGGTCGCAGACGGTCAGCGGGACACCGAGGCCGGCGGCGACCTCGGCGGCGTACGCCACGTCGTCGCCCGAGCCGCCGATGCCGTCCTGGTAGCGCAGCACGTACCCGTCGACGGGCACGCCCGCCCTGGTCAGGGCCGAGACGACGGCCGTGCTGTCGACACCGCCGCTGATCACCGCCGCCCGCGGGACGTCGGAGACGGCGCGCTCGGCGACCGCCCGGTCGAAGGCGTCCCGGATCTCCTCCGGGGAGACCAGGCCGTCCACCGGGGTGGGCATCCAGTAGCGGTGCGTCCGGGTGTCCGGCCGGTCCACCACCAGGTACTCGGCGGGCTGCAGGGACCGCACGCCGCGCAGCCAGGTGTGGTCGTCCGCCGCGTCCATCCGGATCCAGGAGCGCAGCACGTACTCCTCCGGGTCCACCTCTGGGGTGACCAGGCCGGTGCGCAGCAGCACGCCCTGCTCGGAGGCGAACAGCAGTCCGCCGTGGGTGAAGGCGTAGAACAGCGGCTTCACCCCGAAGTGGTCGCGGGCCAGCACCACGCGGCCGGTCGCGGTGTCGTGCCAGGCGAGGGCGAACATGCCGGACAGCGGGCGCAGCGCGGCCGCCGGGTCGGATTCGCGGCAGACCTGCTGGAGCGCGAACTCGGTGTCGCAGGTGGTGCGGCGGGGCCACAGCGGCGCCCCGGGCGCCCGGGAGCCGTAGACCTCGCCGTTGTGCACCAGCACGACCCGGCCGCCGGGGTCGGTCATCGGCTGGGCCCCCGCGTCGCTGCGGTCACGCACCGCCAGCCGGGTCGCGCACAGCATGACGGTGCCGCACGAGGAGACGTACGGGGCGCCGGCGCCCTCACCGCGGTGCGCCATGGCCGCGGTCATCGTGCGGCCCAGGGCGTCCAGCCACCCCGGGTCGCGCCGCCCGTCCAGGCTGATGAAGCCCGCTATGCCGCACATGCGTCACGCTCCGGTTCCGGCCACACCCGCCACAGCCCGGCCAGCGCGTCGGTGAAGACGTGCTCGATGCCGTGGTGCCCGCCCTCGTGCTCCCGGTAGTCGTGCGGGACGCCGTGCGCCTCCAGGGCGGCGCGCAGCGCGCGGACCCCCCAGTGCATGCCGTACTCGTCGCGCTGCCCGACGCTCAGGTGGAGCAGGCCGAGGCGGGACAGCCGGTCGGCGTGGGCGGGCAGCATCCGCACCGGGTCGTGCTCCAGCCAGCGCCGCCAGACCGCGTCCCGGAACAGGCCGGTGCCGGGGTCGCAGGGCAGCGCGTCCGCCGGGGTCGTCGCCGGGTCGTCGGCGTAGCACATGCCCATCGCGATGATGCTCATCGCGACCATGAAGGGGACGTCGTGCGGGCCGCTCGCGCGGCGGGCCAGCAGCGCGTCGACCCCGCCGGCCGCCCGGACGGTGTCGAGCGTGCCGGGCACCAGCGGCAGGTAGCAGTGCTCGAAGCCGGCGTCGGGCGAGCAGGCCACCACCGAGCCGAACAGCTCGGAGGTCATCCCGGCGACCAGCGCGCCGTAGCCGCCGCTGGACTTCCCGCCGACGGCCCGCCGGGCCGGCTCCGCCAGGGTCGCGAACCGCCGGTCCACCTCCGCCACGACCTCGGCGAGGAACCCGGCGTACCGGCCGGAGGCCGCGGAGTCGAGGTACTGCGAACCGCCGTACGCGGTCGTGCAGTCGGGGACGACGAGCAGCGCGGCCGGCACCCGGCCGTCCGCCATGGCCTCGCGCAGGCGGTCGGCGACGGAGGCGCCGAAGGACAGCGCCCGGCCGCCGAGGCCGGGGTACGCGCCGAAGCCCGGCAGCCAGTACACCACCGGGAAGCGGCGGATCCCGTCGTACCCGGGCGGCAGGTGCACCTCGACCCGGCGCCGGTGCGGGTCGCCCAGCGGGTTGCCGCGCAGGCTGCCGCTGTCGAGGTCGAGGACGACCGGGTCGTTCACGTGCCGCTCGCCTCCCTCAGCGCGCGGTCCACGTGCCGCGTGTAGAACGACGGGTGGTGGAAGACCGCGGAGAGCAGGACGCCGTCGCTGGCCCACAGCGCGAAGGAGCTGCCGAACAGCAGCTCGCCGGAGAGCAGGGCCTCCAGCGTGCTGGCCGCGATCTCCGTCCAGCCCTCCGCCCCGGTCAGGTGGCTGCGGGCCGGCCCGGCGCCGAGCCTGGTCACCCGGCCGGCCACCGGGTCGAGCAGGAAGGAGCTCTCGCCGCCTGGGTTCTCGTACAGCGAGACGACGTGCCGTCCGGCACCGCCGTCCATCGCCCGGTACCAGTAGTCGGTCGCCACCAGGCGGTCCAGCAGGTCGCGCAGCAGGTCCTCGCAGTTGCGGGTCTGCCGGCCGACCCGGTCCGCGGCGGCGTCGAACGGCGGCACCCGCACTCCGGGGTCGAGCGTCACCGCGGCGTAGACCTGCTCGAAGTCGTACCCGTCGGGCCCGACCGGCCCGTCGACCAGGGCGGTCTTGCCGTCCGCCACCTCCAGCACCTGGCCCGGGCCCCACAGCAGGCCGTCGCGGCCCAGGTCGGCGAGGCGGCGCAGGGCCTGGACGGGCGTGAACGGGAACATCGCCCGGTTGCACCAGTCGTAGTCGTGCCCGTCCTCGCCGCTGACCCGCCAGCCGAAGGAGGAGGGCACCGTGACGGCGGCCGGGATCGACGCGACGTAGCGGTCGAAGTTGGCGACGGCGCGGGCGCGGACGGCGTCCGGGTCGGTCAGCGGGCGGCGCTCGGTGAGCACGCCGGGCGGCGAGACGCTGTGCGCGGGCACCAGCACCGCGTCGAGCCGGGGGGCGTCCTCGCGGCGGAAGGCGGCCACGGTCGCCTCGTGCAGGAGGGCGTCCCCGCAGAGCATGACGGACGCGTCGGCGGTCTCCACCAGCACGCTCATCTCGGGGAAGGACACCGCCGAGGGGAAGGTCCGCAGGACGGCGCCGCCGAGGGTCACGGTGTCGCCCGGCGTCACCGGGTGCAGGCGCTCGAAGCCGAGCCGGCGCAGCGTCCAGGCCATCGCCTGGTGGCCGAGCCCGGAGGCGGTGAGCTGCGGCGGCACCGGGCCGGCCGGGTACAGGCAGGTGACCCCGGTGCTCCGGCGCGGGCTGTCGTCGAAGTCCACGTCGGCGCCGTCGACCAGGCGCCGCAGGGAGGGGAAGTGGTGGTGGTCGAAGTGGTGGTGGCTGAGGACGACGTAGTCGACGCCCTCGTCCAGCACCTCCCGGACCAGGTCGTCGCCCAGCGGCGGGTGGTGCTCCCAGAAGCGGTCCAGGCGCTGGGTGAGCCACGGGTCGAAGAGGATCCGCTCCGTCCCCGTCTCGACCAGGACGGCGGCGTGCCCGAGGGAGGTGAGCCGCATCAGTCCGCCGCCTCGTACACGCAGCGGAAGCCGACCTCGTTGTGCCGGTCGGTGATCAGGTCCTTGCCCCGGTAGAAGGTGGTCAGGCAGGCCGGGGGCGAGGTCCAGGTGCCGCCGCGCAGGACGTGGAACGCCTCCTTGCGGTTCATGAAGTCCAGCGGGTGGCGGCCCTTGAAGAAGGGGTCCATGTCCTCGCCGGTGTAGAAGTTCGTCCGAGTCAGCTCCCAGACGTTGCCGGACATCTGGAGCACCCCGTACGGGCTGGCGCCCTGCGGGAGGGCGTCCGCGGGCAGCACCGGGTGCTCGGGGTTCGCGCCCTGCTCGATGGTGATCAGCAGGGCCTCCAGCGAGTCGAGGTCGGCCACCTGCTCGCCGAAGGACCGCTCGACGTAGTTCACCCGCTCCGGGTCCCACTGCTGGCCCCACGGGTAGCGGCGGCCGTCCACGCCGCGGGCGGCCTTCTCCCACTGCACCTCGCTGGGCAGCGTGCCGCCGGCCCACCGGGCGAAGGCGTACGCGTCGTACCAGTCGACGCCGACGACCGGGAAGTCGGGCGCGTTGAAGCGCGGGTCGTGCCAGTGCACGGGACGGTGCGAGCGCTCCAGCGGCTGGTCGGGGTGGTCGAACTCGCCGGAGTCGCCGACCTCCTCCAGGAACTCGCGGTAGCGCGCGTTGGTCACGGTGGTGCGGTCGACGAGGAACGCGGGCACGTCCACGGCGCGCAGGGTGCTGTCGTCCTGCGCCATCCGGAAGGCGTCGGGCTTCTCGTCGGCGCCGATGATCGCCGGGCCGCCGGGCACCAGGACGACGTCGGGGTTGCGCCGGGGGCGCTTGCGCACGGCGTCCAGCCGGGCCCGCATGTCGGTGAAGTACTCGTCCTCCAGGCGGCGCAGTTCGGCGGGGTCGCGGGTGCCGAAGATGCTGATCAGGGCGCGCTTGGTGAGCGCGGCGCCGCAGCCGACGGGCTTGCGCGCCCAGTCGGGCCGGGTGAAGTTGCTGGGCCAGCCCGAGATGCGGATGAGGTCGGGGACGGCGGTGGCGATCCGGTGCTCGGTGATGACCTTGAGCGCGGTGAACGCGACCCAGTCGACGGTGTCATGGGTCGCGGCGGCCACGGCGGTGTCCGCGGCGGAGTCGCCGAGGTGGTGCTCGGCGAGCAGCCGCACCGCGCCGGCCCGCACCGGCCACTCCGGGTGGGAGACCACGAGGCTCGCCAGCAGCGGCACCCCGTCGGCGGCCCGGCCCTTCTCCTCGGCCAGGCCGAGGACGCGCTCGACCGAGGCCCAGTAGCGGTCGTCGGCGGAGTCGTCGATCACCAGCAAGTCGGCGGGGACGTCGATGACCTGTGTTACGCGATTTCCTACCATCTCAACCTCTCTCGGACGACGTGCCGCCCGTACGGAATCGAATTCCATACGGGCGGCGCATTCGCTGGTCAGCGGATTACCACTTGCTGGTCTCCTGCTGGGCGTCGCGGCTGTCCATGAAAGTGCCGTCGGACATGTTCCACTCCTTCCTGAACCAGTTTTCACGAGGCCGGACGACCTCATGGCCCGAAAGCTTAGGCAGGGCCGCCGGAACGCGGCAACGGCCGCATTCCGGCATCACTTGAACATGAACGGTCCGGTATTCCTGTGGGTGGGTCCGCAAGGATCCGACATCAGCGAGGGAGAGAGAAATGGTTGATCCCCATTCCCCTGACCTGCGGGAGAACGGGTTCGCCCGGCTCCCCGGGCTGGCCGCCGGCGAGGCGCTCGACCGGCTCCGCGGCGCGGCCGGCCGGCTGGCCGACCTCGTCCGCGACCGCACCGTCTCCACCGGGGACTTCGTGCTGGAGGCGCCCGGCATCGGCGGCTGGGCGGCCTGGCAGCAGGGCTCCGGGGCCCTGACCGGAGTGCTCCGGTCGGCCGACCGGATCCACGAGCACGTCCCCGAGTTCGACGCCGTGCAGCGCTCGCTCGGCCTGGCGGACGGCGTGGTCGGGCGCGCCGTCGGCGGACCGGGCACGCTGGTCAACGCCTTCCTGTGGGCCAAGCCGCCCATGGTGGGCTCGGCGAAGCCCTGGCACCAGGACATGGCCTTCGCGCCGCCCGGCTTCGGCACCGGCGAGCACGGCATCGTGACGGTCTGGATCGCGCTCGACCCGGCCACCGAGCGCAACGGCTGCCTGGAGTTCCACCCCGGCTCCCACCTGCTCGGGCTGCTCCCGCACTCCGGGGACCGCGAGCGCCTGCCCGGCGAGGCGCCGCTGGCCCGGGCGGTCGAGCCGCACGTGGCGGACGAGCACCTGCCGCGCACGACCGAACCGGTCCCGGTGCCGCTGGAACCCGGTTCGGCCGTCGTGTTCGACGGACTGGTCCTGCACCGCTCGGCGCCCAACACGACGGCGGCGGAGCCGCGCACCGCGGTCAGCTTCGTCTACCGGGTGCCGCTGCCGTCCTGGTCGAGCCTGGAGCCGGCCGCCGTCCACCGCTGAGGTTCGACTGCGGCCGGTCCGCGCTCGAACGCCGCCTCAGCCGCGCTCGAGCCCGTAGAACGCGGCCCCGTCGAGGTGCCGGATGGTGTTGAGGTCGCGCTGCACGACCTCGTCGAGGTCGTGCAGCAGCGTCACGATCACCGGGTACGTCAGGTCGTCGACCGTCCGCCGGATCGGCTGGCCCGGTTCCACCAGGGTCGCCAGGGCGTGGAAACCCTCCAGCGCCTCGATCCGCTCGATCCCCCGGTACTCCTCCAGCAGTCCCTCCACCGGCGAGACCATGCCGAAGATCGCGCAGTACCTCCGCACCCGGTACGGGCGGCCCGCCCGGGCGTGGAAGCGCTCGGGCCGCAGGTAGGCGTCCACGGTCCACTCCGGCTGGGACTCACCGATCGCCAGCCCGGCGGTCGCCGGGATGCCGCCGCCGGCCATCCGGGCGCCGACCTCGACCAGGCACGGCCCGTCGGGGGTCATCCGGATCTCCAGGTGCGCCGGGCCGTGCGCGATGCCGAGGGCGTCCAGCACCCGGAACCCGTACGCGGTGAGCGGCTCGACGACCGGGCTGTCGGAGTCGATCAGCGACAGCGCGTCGCAGAGGTCGACGACGCCGTTGGCGCTGACCCGGCTGGTCCGCCAGACGTCGCAGACGTGGTGGCGGCCGTCCCGGCTCACCGTGTTCACCATGTACTCGGTGCCGGCCAGGTACTCCTGCGCCACCGCCCCGCGGTTGGGCCGGGAGAAGACGTCGTCGGCGCCGACGAGGGAGCGGAAGGCGGCGACCGACTCCTCCGGGGTGTCGCAGAAGTGGACGCCCTGGCTGGCCGCGCCGCGCGGCGGCTTGACCACGACCCGCCCGCCGAGCTCCGCGTGCCAGGCGGCCAGCTCGTCCGCGTCGGTGGCCCACAGCTGCCGGGCCGCCCGCAGGCCGGCGGCGCGCACCGCCTCGACCATGAGGTGCTTGTCCCGCCTGGCCGCGCTGAGCGCGGTCCCGTTCCCGGGCAGGCCGAGCCGCTCGGCGAGCTCGTCCGCGAGTTCCACCCCGACCTCGCCGCCGGAGAGCACGGCGACCGGCGAGTACGCCGCGACGGCCGCGGCGGTCGCCGCCGGATCGCCGTCGTGCACGATGTCCGCGATGAAGTCCCCGGGGACGTGCGGCGCACCGCGGTACGCGGCCGGAACATCCCGCGTGCTCTGCACACGGACGACCGAACATCCCTGCTCACGGAATTCCAGGACGAGCGAGCGGACCCCGGCGTAGGCGTCCACCAGCACGATGCACGGGTCTTCCCCAATAGCTGCTGTCATGTGTTCAACGATAGACAGGATCGGCCGTCGCCGATATCCGTTCAGCTCTGCCATCCTCCACCCCTGAAGGGGGACGCAAGGAGGAAGAGATGACGTTGTTTCCCACGGCACTGCGCTCGCCGAATTCCACTCCCGCATTACTGTTCGTCAATACCTGCGGGAGTTTCCTGCTGCTCGTGAGCCTCTCCACCCGGGTCGGTTCCGACACCGGCTCCGGACTGCTCGCCGGAGCCCTGCTCAGCGCGCCCTGGCTGCCCGCGCTGCTGCTGGCCGCCCCGCTCAACCGACTGCTCGCCCGCCCCGCCCCCGAGCGGCTGGTCCGGCTGGCCGAGGCGGCGAGCCTGGCCCTGACCGCGGCCGCCCTGCTGGCGCCGGGCCGCGCGCTGCTGGTGACCGCCACCGTACTCGTGGTCGTCCGCGGGTACTTCGAGGCGATCACCCGCTCGGCCACCGCGGTCGTGCTGCGCGGCGCCGTGCCGCCGGAGCGGCTGGACCGGGCCAACACCGTCGCCGAGATCGGCAAGCTGACCGGGGTCAGCGTCGGCGCCGCACTCGCCGGGCCGGCCGCCTCGGTCCTGTCCCTGCGCGGGCTGGTCGCGCTGAACGTGGCGACGCTGGCGCTCTCCGCACTGCTCGCCTGGGCGCTGCCCCCGGCCACCGCGGTGGCATCCGACGGCGGCCGGGCCGCCTCGGGCGCCGCGGGCGGCACCCGGCTGCGGGTGGACGACCCCGCGCTGCGCCGGCTGCTCGGGCGGTTCCTGCTGGTGGCGTTCTGGCAGGGCTTCCACACCGTGGCCGTGACCGTCGTCCCGCTCGACCTGCTGCACGGCGGCACCCGACTGGTGGGGGTGTTCGTCGCGGTCTCGGCGGTCGCCGTCTTCGCCGGCTCGCTCGCCGCCCTGCCGGTCCAGCGCCACCTCGACCGGGTGCCCTCCGCCGCCTGGGCGCTGCTCCCGCTGCCGCCGCTGCTGGCGGCGGTGCTGATCGGCCGGACGGTGCCGACCCTCGTGCTGTACGCGCTCTTCCTGGTGTTCTTCGAGATCGCCTTCGTGCACTACAACAACCGGCTGCTGGCCACCGCCTCGGCCGAGGAGCTGTCCTCGGTGGTCACGCTGCGGGCCACGCTGCTGCCGTCGGGCGTGGCGGTGTCGATCCTGCTCGTGGGCGCGCTCTGCGACCTGACGGGCCCGCTGCCGGCGACCCTCGTGGTCGCCGCCGTCACCGTCGTGGTGACCGCGGCGACCGGGAGCACCAGGCAAGTCTGGAGAAGATCTGTAGCGGACGCGTCAGGATGATGGAAGCGGCGGTGAGCGAGGCGTTCGCCCGCGAATTCTTCCGCCCCTGAAGCTAAGGACGTCCGCCATGCGCGTTCTCATCGTGCCGTTCCCCTGGAAGACCCACCTCTTCAACCTGGTGCCGCTGGCGTGGTCGCTGCAGACGGCCGGGCACGAGGTCCGGGTGGCCGGCTGGCCCGACCTCCTCGACGCCGTCACCGGGGCCGGGTTGATGGGTCTGGGCGTCGGGCCCGGCGAGACCCCGGAGGAGCGGAAGCGGCGGGACCAGCGCAGGGCGGGTCCCGCGCCGGCGGCGGGCGGTCCGGCCGGGGGCAGCCCGGCCGGCGGCGGCCCGGGCCGAGGGGGTCCCGCACAGGGAGGTCCCGCACAGGGAGGTCCCGCGAAGGGAGGTCCCGCGAAGGGCGGCCCGGCCGGCAACGACCTCGGCCCGCTGTTCGACGCCGACCCCGGCCGGGAGCGGCTCGGCTGGGAGGCCGTCACCAAGGTCTTCGACGACCTGGTGCTGCCGCAGGCCCGCCGCTCCAACGACTCGATGATGGACGACCTGGTCTCCTTCGCCCGCGAGTGGCGGCCCGACCTCGTCCTCTGGGGCGCGAAGGCCTTCGCCGGTGCGGTGGCCGCCGCGGCGGTCGGGGCGGCGCACGCCCGGGTGCTGTACTCGGTCGACGTCTACACCAGGATGCGCGAGGACTACCTGCACGCGATGGCCCAGCAGCCGCCGGAGGAACGCGTCGACGGGCTGCGCGAGTGGCTCGGCGGCTGGGCCGGGAAGTACGGCTTCGAGTTCTCCGAGGACCTGGTGAACGGGCAGTTCACCATCGACCCGCTGCCGGAGGCGTTCCGCCCCGACCCGCGCCCGACCACGCTGCCGATGCAGTTCGTCCCCTACAACGGGCCGACCGTCATGCCGCGCTGGCTGGCCGAACCGCCGCGGGCGCCACGGGTGCTGATGACCTTCGGCGACTCCGTCAACGACGGCCCGGTGCAGCACCTGCTGCCGGTCGAGAAGATCCAGGAGATCCTGGACTCGGTGGGCGACCTGGAGATGGAGCTGGTCCTGACGCTGCCCGAGGAGTCCCAGCGCAAGCTCACCGAGGTGCCCGCCAACACCCGCCTGGTGGAGTCCGTCCCGCTCTCCGAGGTCCTGCCGGGCTGCGCGGCCATGGTGCACCACGGCGGGACGTGGTCCTTCGGCTGCGCGCTGCGCTACGGCGTCCCCCAGCTGCTGATCAGCCGGGCGTTCGACCTCCCGCTGAAGCTCCAGTGCCTCGAACGGTCCGGCGCGGGGCTCTCCATGAAGCCCGCCGAGGTGGACGGCCCCGGGGTCAGGGAGGCGATCGTCCGCCTGCTGGAGGACGAGGGCCTCCGGGCGAACGCGCAGCGGCTGCGCCAGGAGGTGCTCTCCATGCCGTCGCCCAACGAGTTGACCCGCACCCTGGAGGTGCTGGTGCTCGCCCACCGGGCCGGCGCCGCCCCCGCCGGCGCACGCTGAACACCCGTCCGCCGAAACCGGGCTGATCATCGGTCACCGAACCCCCGTGCAGGCGGCCCCGCATGTCTGTCCCATGCGGGGCCGCCCGGCGGACGGGTGCCGGAGCCGGACCGGGAGCCCGGCCGGGATCCGGATCAGGAGGCGGTCGGGACCGGGTCCGGCGCCGCCGCGCAGGTGGCGTCGACGAAGGCGCCGGCCGCGGGGCGGGTGCCGTCGCGCAGGTAGTCGCTGGCGTAGGCGTTGAGGCAGGTGTTGCCGTTCGCGGAGAGCGCCGCGCCGACGTTGTGGCCGTCCTTCTCCACGATCAGGCGGGAGTTCGGGAACAGCCAGTGGGTCTCGTAGGCGCCGTAGACGCCGTGCGCGGTGTCGTACTGGGGCTGCACCAGCAGCACGTCCACCTGGCGGTTGCCGATCCGCGGCGTGGGCTGGGCCTTCACCGGCCAGAAGGCGCACGGGGCGTTGTACCAGGCGTTGGTCCAGGTGATGAAGCGGTTCCCGTCGGCGTACTGGCCGGCGTAGTCGTCGTGCCAGGTGTCCCAGTCCCGCGGCGAGGAGGCGTCGGTGCACTGGGAGGCGTTGTTCATCGCCTGCCGGTTCTGGTGCGGGAAGCCCGGGACGGTGAAGGTGGCCTTCAGCGAGGTCCCGTCCCCCTTGACGACCCAGTCGGAGAGCACCTTCGCCCGGGATATCCAGGTCCAACTGCGGTAGAGCACCGGCTCGAAGACGTCCGTCCACTCGGCCGGGCCGATCTTGCCGTCGAGCGGCGTCGCGCGCAGCGCGTCCTGGCCCTTGTAGTAGTTCGCCTCGACGGCCTGCTCGGTGGTGCCGAGGTGGTAGACCGAGTCGTACTTGGCGACCCAGGTGAAGAAGATCTTCGCGTTCTCCTCCGAGGTCTCGTTCTTGTCGACGTTGTCGTCGTACCAGGCGCCGCCGGGGCTCACCACGCTGTCGAGCAGCATCCGGCGGACCCGGTTCGGGTACATCGAGGCGTAGATCGAGCCGAGGTAGGTGCCCCAGTCGGTGCCGAAGTACGTGATCTTGTCCTGGCCGAGCGCGATCCGCATCCGGTCCAGGTCGCGCGCGGCGTCCTTGGTGCTGAGGTGCTTCAGGACGTCGCCGTACTTGTCCCCGCAGCTCTTGGCGTAGGCCTTGGCCTGCTCCACCAGCGCCTGCTCGGCGGCGGGCGAGCTCGGCACCGGGTCCGGCTTGGCGTGGCCGGGGTCCACGTAGTCGGGGTCGCAGACGACCGACGGCTCGCTGGCCCCGACACCGCGCGGGTCGAAGCCGATCCAGTCGTAGGCGGCGCCCACGTCCTTGGCCAGCCCGGTGGTGCCCTTGGCGTAACGGGTCGGCAGGTCACGGCCGATGCCGCCGGGCCACTGACCGCGGTTGAGGATCACGACGCCCTGGTACTGGGCGTCGGGGGCGGTGTGCTTGGCCCGGGTCAGCGCGAGGCTGATCTTCTGGCCGTTGGGCTTGTCGTAGTCGAGCGGCACCTGCACCGAGCCGCACTCCAGGCCCTTGAGCAGGGCGCCGAGAACGGGGTCGTTGTCCGGACACAGCGTCCAGGAGACGCTGCCGGCGGCCGGCGCGGGAGCGTCCGCCGCGGCCGGGGCGACGGTCGACCCCACCAGACTGGCCGCGATCACCGTCGTGACCAATGCGAGCTTTTTCACGTGATTCCCCTTCTGGATGCAACGCGCTCGCAGCCTGACAAGGACGTCTTTATTTCCGGTCGACGGCGGCTGGACCGGCACTGGAGTGAGCACAAATGGAGAAGCGCCGCGTCTGGAATGCTCCCTAGCATCAATTGACATGATCTCAACCCCAGGAGTGACCATGGCTGACACCGCCACCCAGGGAATCAAGACCGTTCTGCATCCCGTCAAGGACCTGGCAACGGCCAAGAAGCTCTACACCGCCCTGCTCGGCGTCGAGCCGCAGACCGACGAGGACTTCTACGTCGGCTTCGACATCGCGGGTCAGCACATCGGTCTGGTGCCCGGGGCGGGGACGCAGGGCATGACCGGGCCGGTCGCCTACTGGCACGTCCCGGACATCCAGGCGAAGCTGGCCGAAGTGACCGCCGCGGGCGCCACCGTGCAGAACGCCACGGCCGACGTGGGCGGCGGCCGGCTGGTGGCCACCGTCACCGACGCCGACGGCAACGTGCTCGGGCTGCTGCAGGACCGCTGACCCGGGGCAACGCCTCGAATCCCCCTCGAGCGCCCCTCGAGCGTTCCTTGAGGGGGAATCGAGGGCGGCGCCGCAGGCTCGCCGGACGGGGCCGGGCGCGCACGGTCCCCATCCCGCGAGATGGAGAGACCATGGGCAAGGACACCGGGGCGGACCAGGCCTCCACCGAGACCGGGCCGCACCCCGCGGACCGCCACGACCTGATCCGGGTGCACGGGGCCCGGGTGAACAACCTCAAGGACGTCAGCGTCGAGCTCCCCAAGCGCCGGCTGACGGTGTTCACCGGCGTGTCCGGCTCGGGCAAGAGCTCCCTGGTGTTCGGCACCATCGCCGCCGAGTCGCAGCGGCTGATCAACGAGACCTACAGCGCCTTCGTCCAGGGCTTCATGCCGACGCCGGCCCGCCCCGAGGTCGACGTCCTGGACGGGCTGACCACCGTGATCACCGTCGACCAGCAGCGGCTGGGCGGCGACCCGCGCTCCACCGTCGGCACCGCCACCGACGTCAACCCGATGCTGCGGATCCTGTTCAGCCGGATCGGCCGGCCGCACGTCGGCCCGCCCAGCGCCTTCGCCTTCAACGTCCCGCGGCGCACCGCGAGCGGGGCGATGAACGTCGACAAGGGGCGGGGCGAGCGGGTCGTGGTGCGCAAGGCCGTCTACCACGGCGGCATGTGCGCGCGCTGCGAGGGCCGCGGCACCGTCTCCGACATCGACCTCACCCAGCTCTACGACGACTCCAGGTCGATCGCCGACGGCGCGTTCACCATCCCCGGCTGGACGCGCGACAGCTTCTGGACCACCCGGGTCTACGCCGAGTCGGGCATCCTCGACCCGCACAAGCCGATCCGTGACTTCACGGCCCGGGAGATGCGGGACTTCCTGCACGGCGAGCCGACCAAGGTGAAGGTCGACGGGGTCAACCTGACCTACGAGGGCCTGATCCCGAAGATCCGGAAGTCGATGCTCTCCAAGGACCGCGAGGCGCTGCAGCCGCACGTCCGGGCCTTCGTCGACCGGGCCGTCACCTTCGCCACCTGTCCCGGGTGCGACGGCTCCCGGCTCAACGAGGAGGCCCGCTCCGCCCGGATCGGCGGCACCGGCATCGCCGAGGCCTGCGCGATGCAGATCAGCGACCTCGCCGCCTGGGTCCGCGGGCTGGACGAACCGTCGGTGGCACCGCTGCTGGCCAGGCTGCTGCACACCCTGGACTCCTTCGTGGAGGTCGGGCTCGGCTACCTCTCGCTCGACCGCCCCGCGGGCACCCTGTCCGGCGGCGAGGGCCAGCGCGTCAAGATGATCCGCCACCTCGGCTCCTCGCTCACCGACACCACCTACGTCTTCGACGAACCGACCACCGGCCTGCACCCGCACGACGTGCAGCGGATGAACGGCCTGCTGCTGCGGCTGCGGGACAAGGGCAACACGGTGCTGGTCGTGGAGCACAAGCCGGAGGCGATGGCGATCGCCGACCACGTCGTCGACCTCGGGCCGCGGGCCGGCTCCGAGGGCGGCGAGGTGGTGTTCGAGGGCACCCTCGAAGGGCTGCGGGCCAGCGGCACCGTCACCGGCCGCCACCTCGACGACCGGGCCGCCCCCAAGGCGGCGGTGCGCACGCCGACCGGCCGGCTGGAGATCCGCGGCGCCACCCGGCACAACCTGCGGGACGTCGACGTGGACGTCCCGCTCGGCGTGCTGTGCGTGGTCACCGGCGTGGCCGGCTCCGGCAAGAGCTCGCTGATCCACGGCTCGGTCGCGCGCCGGGAGGGCGTGGTGGCGGTCGACCAGTCGCCGATCAAGGGCTCACGGCGCAGCAACCCGGCGACCTACACCGGCCTGCTCGACCCGATCCGCGCCGCCTTCGCCAAGGCCAACGGCGTCAAGCCCGGGCTGTTCAGCGCCAACTCCGAGGGCGCCTGCGGCACCTGCAACGGCGCCGGCGTGATCTACACCGACCTCGCGGTGATGGCCGGGGTCGCCACCACCTGCGAGGACTGCGAGGGCCGGCGCTTCGAGCCGGCCGTCCTGGAGCACCTGCTGGGCGGCCGCGACATCAGCGAGGTGCTCGCCATGCCGGTCGACGAGGCGCTGGAGTTCTTCGGCGCCGGCCCCGCGCGGATCCCCGCGGCGCGGCGCGTCCTGGAGCGCCTCGCCGACGTGGGCCTCGGCTACCTCGGCATCGGCCGGCCGCTCACCTCGCTGTCGGGCGGCGAGCGGCAGCGGCTGAAACTGGCCGCGCACATGGCCGACAAGGGGGGCGTGTACGTCCTGGACGAGCCCACCGCCGGGCTGCACCTGGCCGACGTCGAGAACCTGCTCGGACTGCTGGACCGGCTGGTGGACGCCGGGAAGTCGGTGATCGTCGTCGAGCACCACCAGGCCGTGATGGCGCACGCCGACTGGATCATCGACCTCGGCCCCGGCGCCGGCCACGAGGGCGGCCGGGTCGTCTTCGAGGGCACCCCGGCCGAGCTGGTCGCCGCCCGTTCGACCCGCACCGGTGAACACCTCGCCGCCTACGTCGGCCGGTAGCGCCCGGTCAGGGGGGTGGGGGGGGGGGGGGGGGGGCCCCCCCCCCCCCCCACCACCCCCCTGCGGCGTTTTCGGCGGCTGAACGCAATTTGAAAGATGCCCGGAATCAGGCGATTCTTTAGCGTAATTGCACGGCATCCACCCCCCTCACCGAAAAGGGCAAGCACATGCTTCGATCGTGGAATTCCGACTGCGGCGTGGTCTCATGAAAATCCTCGTCACCGGCGGCGCCGGATTCATCGGCTCGCATTATGTACGGACCATGCTCGACGGGGGGTACCCGGGTTACGAGGACGCGCACGTCACGGTGCTGGACGCGCTGACCTACGCGGGGAACCGCGACAACCTCCCGGCCTCCCACCCCCGGCTCACCTTCGTGCACGGGGACATCCTCGACCGCGGGCTGCTGCGCTCGGTGCTGGAGGGGCAGGACGCGGTGGTGCACTTCGCCGCCGAGAGCCACGTGGACCGTTCGATCGAGAGCGGCGCCGCGTTCGTCCGCACCAACGTCGAGGGGACCCAGGCCGTGCTCGAGGCCTGCCTGGCGCTCGGTGTCGAGCGGGTCGTGCACGTCTCGACCGACGAGGTCTACGGCTCGATCGACGAGGGGTTCTGGACGGAGGAGTCCCCCCTGCTGCCGAACTCCCCCTACGCCGCGTCCAAGGCCGCCTCCGACCTGATCGCGCTGGCCTACTTCCGCACCCACCGCCTGAACGTCTCGGTCACCCGCTGCTCCAACAACTACGGCCCCTACCAGCACCCCGAGAAGTTCATCCCGCTGTCCGTCACCAACCTGCTGGAGGGTCGCCCGATCCCGGTCTACGGGGACGGCGGCCAGATCCGCGAGTGGCTGCACGTGGACGACCACTGCCGCGCGGTGCACCGGGTGCTCACCGGCGGCCGGGCCGGCGAGGCCTACAACATCGGCTCCGGCACGGCCGTGCCGAACCTGACGCTGGCGCACCGGCTGGTCGAGCTGTGCGGGGCGTCCCCCGACCTCGTCCGGCACATCACCGACCGCAAGGGCCACGACCGGCGGTACGCCCTCGACCAGACCAAGATCGAGCAGGAGCTTGGCCACCGGCCGCTCACCGCCTTCGACCGCGGCCTCGCGGAGACCGTCGCCTGGTACCGGGAGAACCCGCAGTGGTGGAAGCCGGTCAAGGAGAGCGGTGGTCGGTCGTGAGCACCCTGCTGATCCCGCGTTCCAGCGCCTCGGTCGCCGACCGGCTGGCCCGGTCCGCCGCCGCGGCCGAGGGCGTCCACATCGCGACGGCCGACGTCACCGGCTGGCTGGACCACCACCGGCGCAGCTGCGGCACGGAGATCCGCCGGATCCCGTTCGCCGAGCTCGACGCCTGGTCGTTCGCCCCGGAGACCGGCGACCTGCGGCACCGCAGCGGGAAGTTCTTCACCGTCGAGGGCCTGCACGTCGTCCGCCCGGAGGCCGAGTGGCAGCAGCCGATCATCGTGCAGCCGGAGATCGGCATCCTCGGCATCCTGGCCAAGGAGTTCGACGGCGTCCTGCACTTCCTGATGCAGGCGAAGATGGAGCCCGGCAACCCGAACCTGGTGCAGCTCTCCCCCACCGTGCAGGCCACCCGCAGCAACTACACCAAGGCGCACGGCGGGGCGGAGGTGCGCTACCTGGAGCACTTCCTCGACCCGGACCGGCGCCGGGTGCTCACCGACGTCCTGCAGTCCGAGCACGGCGCCTGGTTCTACCGCAAGCGCAACCGCAACATGATCGTCGAGGTGCACGGGGACGTGCCGGTCGCCGAGGACTTCCGCTGGCTGACGCTCGGCCAGATCGCCGCGCTGCTGCGGCTGGACAACGTGGTCAACATGGACGCGCGCACCGTCCTGGCGAGCGCCCCGATGGCGCCGCCCGAGCCGGGCGCGCTGTCCTCCGACGCCGACCTGCTGGCCTGGTTCACCGGTGAGCGGTCCCGGCAGGACGTCCACGTCCGCCGGGTGCCGCTGCGCGGGATCTCCGGGTGGCGGCGCGACGAGCACTCCGTCCACCGGGTCGACGAGCGGTTCTTCCGGGTGGTGGCGGTCTCCGTCGAGGGCGCCGGCCGCGAGGTCGCCGGCTGGACCCAGCCGATCATCGAACCGGTCGGCACCGGGGTCGTCGGGTTCGCCTACCGGGAGTTCGGCGGCGTCCCGCACGTCCTGGTGCACGCCCGGGTCGAGGGCGGTTTCCTCGACACCGTCGAGCTCGCGCCGACCGTGCAGTACGTCCCGGAGAACTACGCCCACCTGCCGGCCGGGCACCGGCCGCCGTTCCTGGACCTGTTCCTGAACGCCGCCCCGGACCGCGTCCGCTACTCGGCGGTCCACTCCGAGGAGGGCGGCCGGTTCCTCGACGCCGAGAGCCGCTACCTGGTCGTCGAGACGGACGAGGCCACGACGCCCACCCGGGCCCCGGCGGGGTACCAGTGGGTCACCCCGGGCCAGCTGAACGTGCTCACCGGGCACAGCCGCTACGTCAACGTCCAGGCGCGCAGCCTGCTCGCGGCGATCAACACCGGTGCCGTCGGCCGCGCCCCGCTGCCGCGCTGATCCTGCTGCCCGGCCGGGCGACCGGCCGGGCACACCAAGAGGCCCTGTTCGGTGGCGGAATCACCGGACAGGGCCTCTTGGTGTGGAGCGCTTACTTGGTGGTCGTGGCGAGCCGAGAGGTCATCGGGGTCCACTTCTTGGGGTTGATCCGCCAGTCCACCGGCTCCTGCTTGGTCACGACGTTGACGCGGTTCCAGAGGTTGACCAGGCCGATGTGCAGGACCACCGCACCGAGCTGCACCTCGTTCCAGTGCTTGGCGGCCTCGTTCCACACCTCGTCCGTCACCGGGTTCTCCCGGTCGGCGATGCGGGTGGCACCCTCGGCCAGCGCCAGCACCGAGCGCTCGGCGTCGGTGAAGCAGGTCTGCTCCCGCCAGGTCGCCACCAGGGGGAGGCGGAAGTCCTCCTCGCCGGCCTCCTCGAACTCGCGCTGCTTCACGGGGATCTGGACCTCGCGGCCGTTGATCTGGCTCACCCGCAGGTGGATGAGCACGAGGGTCTGCAACGGCACACCGACATTGTTGACGGCCTTGACCAGCTCGCGCATGGGCGGCAGGACATCGGGAACCACCAGTGACGGGTTAGGCATCCGCGGCGACATCTGCAATTCTCCTTCGGATTGGGATCAGGAAACAGCTTGCCCTCAGGGCCGCCTTTTTCTCAAGTATCCGAATTTCGGCGGCTAGTTGTTTTTCGGGCGACCTGCGGCTCGTGCGAGTGCTTGATGGAGTCGTTTGTCGGCGGTGTGCCCGGATTCCCATTGCACACCGATCGCGAAGGGGTGGTCGGTGACCTCGACGACCTCGACGGTGCCGTCCTCCGCCCAGCCGGTGGCGGTGAGACCGGCACCGAGCCGGTGGACGGCCTGGTGGTGGTGGCAGGCCGTCTCCGGCTCGTCCTCGTCGAGGACGCCGGCGATCCGGCTGCCCGGCTGGAGCTTCAACCGGTGCCGACCGAGCGTAAAGGACGGATCCGCCGGGCGGTGGCCCTCGTGGCCGGTGACCTCCGGCAGGTGCTGGTGCAGGCTGCCCCCGTGCAGCACGTTCAGCAGTTGCATGCCGCGGCAGATCGCCAGGACGGGCAACCCGGCGTCAAGTGCCGCTCTGACCAAGGTCAGTTCGACGCGATCGGCGTCCGGGGTCACCGCCCGGGTCACCGGGTGCGGAGCCTCACCGTACAGCGTCGGATCGAGATCGGGGCCGCCCGGGACGAGCAGGCCGTCGAGCCGGTCGACCACCTCCTCGACGCCGGGCAGCAGCGGGAGCAGCAGCGGTGTGCAGCCCGCCCCGGCCAGGAAGGCCAGGTGCGCCTGGAGCGCGAGGCTGACGACCATGTCGGTGCCCTGGAGCGTGACCGGCGCCGTCCGGGCGCAGACCCCGATCACCGGCCGCCGGGCGGCGGCCGGATCACTCACGACTGAATTCATGACATCCTCATGGGTTCCGGGTTCAACTGAGGAAAACGAGCAGATGAAACGGCCGCTCGGGCCGGCCGTCACCGCCGTCAAAATTGCCACGCCGACGCGGCCGAGGCCATCGTGGGCGGCGGCCGCCGTTCACGGCGGAGCGGGCCGGCCCCTACTGAACGGATTCGGATTCCTGGTACCACAGGTGGGCGGGGCGGATTTATCCCCCGGAATCTCTCGCAGCCCCTTCAACCGAGGTGACCATGATCGAGGCCAAGAACCTCACGAAACGCTACGGCGACAAGACCGCGGTGAACGACCTGTCGTTCACCGTCGAGCCCGGCCGGGTCACCGGCTTCCTGGGCCCCAACGGCGCGGGCAAGTCCACCACGATGAGGCTGCTGCTGGGCCTGGACCGCGCCGACGCCGGCACGGCCACCGTGAACGGCGTGCCCTACCGCGAACTCGCCGCCCCCATGCGGGTGGTGGGCGCGCTCCTGGAGGCGCGTGCGGTCCACACCGGGCGCAGCGCCTACGACCACCTGCTCTGCCTGGCCCAGACCCAGGGCTTCGGCAAGCGCCGGGTCGACCAGGTCATCGACCAGGTCGGCCTGGGCTCGGTGGCCCGCAAGCGGGCCGGCGGGTTCTCGCTCGGCATGGGGCAGCGGCTGGGCATCGCCGCCGCGCTGCTGGGCGACCCCGCCGCGCTGATCCTGGACGAACCGCTCAACGGCCTGGACCCCGAGGGCATCGTCTGGATCCGCAACCTGATGAAGTCGCTCGCGGCGGAGGGCCGCGCCGTCTTCGTCTCCAGCCACCTGATGAACGAGATGGCCGTGACCGCCGAGCACCTCATCGTGATCGGCCGGGGCCGGCTGGTCGCCGACTGCTCCACCGAGGAGTTCATCGAGCACAGCACCGAGCAGAGCGTGCTGGTGAAGACCCCCGACCGCGAGCGGCTCGCCGAGCTGCTGCGTTCCGAGGACGCCACCGTCACCGACACCGACGAGGGCGACCTGGACGTCGTCGGGCTCGAGGCTCCGCGCATCGCCGAACTGGCCGCCGCCGGCGGCCTGGTCCTGCACGAGCTCTCGACCCGCCGCGGTTCGCTCGAGGACGCCTTCATGGAACTGACCAAGGACGCCGTCGAGTACGACGCCGGCGTGACCACCGCCGGAGGTGTGAAGTGACGACCGTGACCGCACCCGCCCCCGCGACCACCGTCACCGGCGGGGCCCGCGAACCGGGCTTCGCCGACCTGATGCTCTCCGAGTGGACCAAGATCCGCTCGGTCCGCTCGACCGTCTGGTCGCTCGTCATCCTGATCGTGCTGACCCTGATCGCCACCGCGCTGTTCATGCAGATGGGCGTCGCCAACTGGGACAAGAGCGACGCGGCCCAGCAGGCGGAGATGCGGCTCGACCCGACCGGCACCATCCTCGGCAGCGGCATCCTGCTCAGCCAGCTCGCGGTCTGCGTGCTGGGCGTGATGGTGATCGCCTCCGAGTACTCCACCGGAATGATCCGGGCCAGCCTCCTCGCGGTGCCCAAGCGGGTGCCGGTCCTGGTGGCCAAGGGCGCGGTCTTCGGCCTGGTGGTCCTGGTCGTCGGCGAACTGACCGCCTTCCTGTCGTTCTTCCTGGGCGCGCCGATCCTGAACGAGAAGGCGCCGGTCTCGATCGGCGACGAGGGCGTCCTGCGGGCCGTCTTCGGCTGCGGCCTGTACCTGTCCCTGCTCGGCCTGTTCGCGCTCGGGGTCGGCGCGATCATCCGGCACACCGCGGCGAGCATCACCGGCGTCATCGCCTTCGTCCTGGTGATCGCCCCGATGACCCGGATGCTGCCCGGTAGTGTGGGCAAGCACGTCCACGGCTACCTCCCCACCGAGGCGGGGTTCCTGATCACCCAGCAGCACTCCCGCGCCTCCGACGTCCTGGGGCCGTGGCAGGGCCTCGGAGTGCTCGCCCTCTGGACGGCCGCCGTGCTGGTCATCGCGGGTGTCCTGCTCCAGCGCAGGGACGCCTGACCAGGCCCTCCGCGTCCACCGCGGGTGTCCGCCGAACCGGCGGACACCCGCGGTGTCGTGCTTCCAGGGAACGTCCACCTGCCCTCGACTGCCGCTGAAGAGCCGCTTGCGACGCTCGACGCAGCGGCAGCAGAGAGGGAGAGAACGGAATGGCTCAGAGCAACGGGCACGCCGTCCTGGTGACGAGTGCATTCAGCCCCGTCAGGACCGGCAACGCCGAATCATCGGCCCACACCGAATTCGATCTGAAGAACTTCGAGAAACTGCCGGCACGCGATGTCCCCATCACCGCGCTGTCGCCCGGAGTGTCCCTGCGCCAGGGCGGCACGGACGCCGCCCACATCCAACTCCTCATCGACGCGGCGGGTTCGGCCGAACTGCCGCCCATCCTCGTCCAGATGGACGGCTACCGCGTCATCGACGGCCTGCACCGGCTGGAGGCCGCCCGGCTGCGCGGCGACGACAGCATCAAGGTGCGCTTCCTCGACTGCTCGGACTCCGAGGCGCTCGTCATCGCCATGAAGGCGAACGGCTCGCACGGGCTGCCGCTGTCGAAGGCCGACCGGGTCTCCGGCGCCCAGCGGGTCCTGGGCTCCCACCCCGACTGGTCCGACCGGGCCATCGCCGGCATCACCGGGCTCAGCGCGAAGACGATCGCCTCGCTGCGCGACCAGTCGGCCGGGGGCGCGCAGCTGGGCGGCAAGCGGATCGGCCGGGACGGCCGGCGGCGCCCGGTGGACGCGGGCGAGGGGCGGCGCCGGGCGGCCGAGTACATCGCCGCCAACCCGAACGCGCCGCTGCGTCAGGTGGCCCGGGAGACCGACGTGTCGCTCGGCACGGTCCACGACGTGAGCGCCCGGCTGCGGCGCGGCGACAGCCCGGAGCGGGACGGACGCCAGACGGCCGCACGGCCGCAGGCCGTCCAGGCGGTGCAGCCCGTGCGGTCCGTGCAGGCCGTGCGGCCGGTCGACGGGGCGGTCCGGCCCGCCGGGGTCCCCGTGGGGGTCCCCGGCGGCGCCACCCGGGTGCCGCTGCGGGTGGCGCCGAGCGTCGACTCCGCCTCGACGCACCGCCGGAACCACACCGACGCGCCGCCCGCGTGGGCGACGGTGGCGGCCAAGATGGCCGGCGACCCCGCCATCCGCTACACCACCGGCGGCCGGGAGTTCCTCCGCTGGATGCAGCTCCACGCCACCGACCTCGACGAGGACTGGCGCGACCTGGTCGACGCGGTCCCGCCGCACTGGCGCGGCGTCATCGCCTCGATCGCCGAGCGGATCGGCCGGGAGTGGAGCCTGCTCGCGGAGCAGCTCAAGACCAACCAGGAAATGGTGCGGTGATCCCGCCCGGTCACGACCGCGCCGGCACCGGTGCCGCGGACGCCACCCGGAGGTGGCCCGCGGCCCGGTGCCGTTCGGCGCGCTCCGGGGCCGGCACCACGGAGGCGCACCCGGGGTGGGCCGTGACGTTCGCCGGCGGTTCGAGCTCCGGCAGCGCCAGCAGCACCGGCGGGTCGGACGGACGACCCGGGCGCAGCCGCACCGCCGCACTGGTGACGGTGTCGGCGGTGACCGTCACCGGCCCCGGGCCGTGCCCGCCGAAGAGCGCGGTCCGCCGGGCCCTGGCGTCGGGCCCGACCCCGTCGGCCACCGCCACCGCGAGCAGGTGCCAGGTCCCCTCGGGGACGTCCGTCAGCGAGTAGCAGGACGGCCTACCGCTCGGCACGTCGATCACCGCCGCGGCGAGCGACGGGTGCTGGACGACCGGCGTGCGGAAGGCGCCCAGGAACACCCGGGCGTTCCCGTGGCCCTCCGGCAGGCTGATCGTGCCCGCGACCGTCCCGAATCCCGTCCACGTTCCCGGATCGGGCTCCGGAAGTCCCTCCCCCCCTCCGCGCGCCAGCCGGCGGTACCGGCTCGGCGACACCCCGACCCCGGCGGTGAAGGAGTTGGTGAAGGAACCGAGGCTGTTGTAGCCGACCGCGAAGGACACCTCGGTGATGCTCATCGAGGTGGTCGCGATGAGCCGCTTGGCCTCGTGGATGCGGATCGCGGCCAGGAACCTGCCGGGAGTGAGCCCGGTCTCCTCCTTGAAGAGCCGCGTGAAATAGAAGCGGCTGAGCAGGGCGCTTTCGGCGATCTCGGTGAGAGTAAGCGGATCGCCGTAACGCGCCCGAATGCACTCGATGGCCCTTTCTACTGCAGTATCCATATGTCACCTCACTACGTGTGAACCAAGCAGCAGAATGACTTTCGCACATCGCGCTCGACTCGAGTAGTGCCGGTGATCTGAACACATACGTTCACCGTCCGCAATGGCCTGGAACAACTGTGGACGAATATCCGAATCCGTGCTCCGCCCCTTTTCCTGAACACGTCCGGGGGTCTTGAAAACGCCCGGGTCCCCGAACACGCGACGGGCCGGCCGGGGCGACTCACCGGCGGCGGGAACGCAAGAGGCCCAGGTCATCACGTGGATGACCTGGGCCTTCACCGAGCCGCCTGCGGGATTCGAACCCGCGACCTACGCATTACGAGTGCGTTGCTCTGGCCAACTGAGCTAAGGCGGCACCGATGCCGCGTGCGGCGGCAACGCGGGCCAGTCTACACAGGTTCGCGGGTGATCCGTAACGGGACGGTCCGGCGGCCGACCGGGCGGCCGCCGGGCACCCGGGCCGGGCCGGTCAGGCGGAGGAGACGGCGAGCTTGGCGGCGAAGCCGGCGAACAGGACGGCGACGCCGCTGGTGAGGGTGGCGGACAGCCTCCGGCGGCGGCGGAAGGCGGTGGCCAGGGTGGTGCCCGCGAAGATCAGCAGTGAGAGGTAGAGCATGCTGAACGTCTGCAGGATCCCGCCGAGCAGGGCGAAGGAGAGCACCGGGCGGCCGTAGCCCGGGTCGACGAACTGGGTGAAGAAGGAGAGCAGGAAGAGGATCGCCTTCGGGTTCAGCAGGCTGATCACCAGGGCCCGGCGGAACGGCCGCTCGACGGCCTCGGGAGCCGCCTCCGCCTCCGGGTCGGCGACGGCCCGGCGCTCGCGCCAGAGCTGGCGGGCGGCCCGCAGCATGCCGAAGCCGATCCAGAGCAGGTAGGCGGCGCCGCCGAACTTGACCACCGCGAAGACGGCCGGGTTGGCCTTCAGGAGGGAGGCGGCGCCCAGCGAGGTGAGGCTGATCAGCGTGAAGTCGCCGACGAAGACGCCTGCGGCGGCCCGGTAGCCGGTCCGGACGCCCTTGCGGGCGGCGACGGACAGCACGTACAGGGAGTTGGGTCCGGGGAGCAGGATGATGACGAGGGCGCCGAGGACGTAGGTCGCCAGGTCGTTGACTCCGAGCACGGTGCGCTCCGGTGGGGACGGGGGCAGGGGGGCGCTCATCGTAACGTCGCACCGGTGATCGATTGAAGCTGCAACCATCCGGCCCCGCGGCCGCACCCGCGCACCGCCCCGCGCCCGGGGCGCGCCCTAGCGGCCGCAGCGCTTCCCCTGCTCAGGGGCCTCGCCGGTGAGCAGGAAACGGTTGACCGCCCCGTCCACGCAGGCGTCGTGCCGCCCGTACGCGGTGTGCCCGTCCCCGTCGTAGGTGAGCAGCCGCCCCGACTCCAGCTGCCCGGCCAGCGACTGCGCCCACGCGTACGGCGTGGCCGGGTCCCGGGTGGTGCCGACGACCACGATCGGGGCGGCCCCGGCGGCCCGGATGGTGTGCGCCGCACCGGTCGCCCGGACCGGCCAGTAGGCGCAGGTCAGCGCCATCCACGCCATGTCGCGGCCGAAGTGCGGCGAGGCCCGCTCGAAGTCCGGCACCGCGCGCAGCACGTCCCCCGGCCCGGCGAACGGGGCGGGCAGGTCCAGGCAGTTCACCGCCGTGTTGGCGAACATCAGGTTGGGGTACGAGCCGTCCGCCTCCCGCCCGTAGTACGCGTCGGACAGGCGCAGCAGGGCGGTGCCGTCGCCGGCCTTGGCGTCGCCGAGCGCCGCGCGCAGCTTGGGCCAGAGGTAGTCGGCGTACATGGCCTCGATGACGCCGGTGGTCGCCTGCGCGCCGGTGAGCCGGCGGCCGTTGTCCGCGCTCGGCAGCGGCTGCGCCCGGACGGTCGCGAACAGGGCGGTGAGCTGCTCGCCGACCTGCTGCTCGGTACGGCCGAGCGGGCAGTCCTCCCGGCGGGCGCAGTCCCTGGCGAAGGCCGCCCAGGCGGTCTCGAAGCCGCCCGCCTGGGTGCGGTTGCCGGTGACCGAGTCGAGCGCCGGGTCCATCGCGCCGTCCAGCACCAGCCGCCCGACCCGGCCGGGGAAGAGCCCCGCGTAGGTGGCGCCGAGGAAGGTGCCGTAGGACTTGCCGACGTAGTTCAGCCGCTCGTCGCCGAGCAGCGCCCGCAGCACGTCCATGTCGCGGGCCGCCTCGACGGTGCTCAGGTGGCCGAGCGCGGAGCCGACCCGCTGCCGGCAGCCCTCGGCGAACTCCTTGTCCGCGGCGACCAGCGCGTCGATCCCGCCCTGGTCGCCCGGGGTGAGGCCGACGGCCGTGAAGGCGTCCATCCGTTCCCCGCTCAGGCAGGTGACCGGGTTGCTCCGGCCGACCCCGCGCGGGTCGACGCCGACCAGGTCGTACCGGGCGCGCACGCCGCCGTCGTACGTCCGGGCCACCGCCTCCACGTACTCGACCGCCGACCCGCCGGGCCCGCCCGGGTTCAGCAGCAGCGAGCCGAGCCGGCCCTCCCGGCCGGCCCCCTCGGGAGCCGCCGGGGCCCGGACGGCGGCCAGGGTGAGGTCGCCGTCGCCCGGCCGGTCGTAGTCCAGCGGCACCCGGAAGGTGGTGCATTCGAACCCGCCGTCGCAGGGCTGCCAGCCCGGCCGCTGCGCGTAGTAGGGCGCGAGCGCGGCCGGCACCGCCGCGGGCAGCGGCTCCAGCGGCGTGGCCCCGGCCGCCGCGGAGGCCGCCCCCGCACCGGCCGCGTCCGTGGCGGCCGCCCCGGCGGGGCCGGACGGCCCGGCCCCCGACCCCCCGGACGCGCCCGCGCCGCAGCCGCCCGTCAGCAGCCCGGCGGCGAGCGCCGCGGCCAGTACCCGCCCGGTGGCCCTCATCCGGTTCCTCTCCAGCGCTCGGTCCGACGAAGACGAAGAAGTCCGCCGGGGCGCCCCGTGGGGCCCGGCGGGAAAGCAGCCGCCCGGTACCCGCTCCGGGTACCGGGCAGCGTAGCCCGCTCGCGCGGCCGTCAGGACGCCTTGGCCAGCGCCTCGGCCAGGAACTGCGCCGCCTGCCGGACCAGCCGCAGCCGCTCCCGGTCGGGGGTGTAGTCCTGCACGTTGTCCGAGATCCGCACGTCGGCCTTGGCCGCCGCACCGGCGCCGCCCTTCAGCCCGGCCTGAAGCTTGCGGGCCGCGTCCAGCCCGGCGGCGTCCCCCTTGGCCGCGGCCAGCAGCAGCTTCGCAGCGCTGCCGGCCGGGGCCTCGGCACCGGTCTGGGCCAGCGCGGCGGTGTCGTACCGGCCGGAGACCGCGGCGGCCGCGCCGTACAGGTCGGGGCGGGCCAGCCCGGCGGCGGCCGCGCAGGGCGCGCCGCCCTCGACGCCGAGGGTCCCCCAGGAGGCCGGGCCGGGCGGCAGGGTCCGGAAGGAGGCCGCGACCGTGGTGCGCAGCGCCGCGTCGTCGGCGACGGCGGCCGGAGCCGCCGCGACCAGCTCGCAGGGGTGCGCGGTGCCGTTCGGCGCCTCGGGGGCGACCAGGATGAACGGGCGGGCCCGGCCGACCTGCAGCGCCGAGGCGATCCCGTCGAAGACGTCCGGGACCTCGGCGTCGGCGGTCCTGCTCGGCGCGGCCGCCTGCATCACCACCACCGGGAAGCGGGCGTTCGGCTCCTTGGCGTACTGCGGCGGCAACCAGACCCGCACGTTGCGCGGGCGTCCGTCCGGGCCGAGCACCGCGGACTGCAGCAGCTCCCCGCCGCCGGGGCGACCGACGCTGTCGAACCTGCTGGCGACGACGGGCGGTGCGGCGGGCGTCGAGGCCGCGGCCGGTTCGGCGGCGGCCGGCGGCGCCGCCTGCTGCCGCGCCGCGGCGACCGCGCTCGGCACCGTCTCGGCCGCGTCGACGGCCGACTCCGCCCGGTCCGTCGGCCGGTCGCCGTGGCCGAAGCCACCGAAGGCCCCGAGTGCGGTGAGCAGCGTCAGCGCGGTGACGCAGACCCCGCAGACCATCGCCCCGGCCGCCCGCAGCAGCATCGGCCAGCGGTCCCCGGCCAGCTCGTAGGTCTCGGCGGCCCGCAGGTCCCGCCAGCGCTGGAGCGCGCCGCGGGCCAGCCAGATCCCGCCCAGAGCGGCCGCCAGCAGGGGGATGACGAGGAGCGGACGAACCATGGGACGCACCACCTCGGGAGGAGGGCCGGGGCCGGGCGCGGCCCGGCTCCGTCGGGAGACGACGGCCCCGGCACCGGGGCGCAGTCGGCCCCCAGCGTGCACAACGGGCGGGCGGTCACACGCGGGTGTGCCCGGCGCGTGGCGCTCGTTCACTCGAAGGTGGGACAGCGGGCCAGCGCCGGGAGGCCTAGGGTCGGCCCTCCGCGGGGTGCGCCGACGGGCGGGGTGCGCCGACGGGCGGGGTCAGCCCGCGCGCAGCGCCACCGTCATCGCCTCGACGGCGAGCAGCGGGTCCACGTTGCGGTCCAGCGCGCGGCGGCAGGCCAGCACGGCCTCGATCCGGCGCAGCGTGCCCTCCGGCGGGCCGGCCTGGGCGACCCGGTTCAGTGCCTGCCGCTGGTCCTCGTTGGCGAGCGCGCCGGTGGAGCCGAGCTGGATCGCGAGCACGTCCCGGTAGAAGCCGAGCAGGTCGAGCAGCGCGACGCCGAGGGTCTCCCGGCGGGTCCGGGTGGCCCGGCTCTTCTGCCGCTTCTCCAGCTCCTTGACCGCCCCGGCCATGCCGCGCGGCGCCTTGCTGCCCTCGGCGGCGCCGTAGGCGGCCTTCAGGTCGTCGGTCTCCTTGGCGTCCTGGGTCTCGGCGAGCGCCTCGGCGTCGGCCTTGGCGGTGTCCACCAGGCGCTGGGCGGCGGCCAGGCAGCCGCCGATGTCGCCGACCTCCAGCGGGATCCGCAGCACCTCGGTGCGCCGGCTGCGGGCCTGGTCGTCGACGGCCAGCCGGCGCGCCCGCTCGACGTCGCCCTGCCCCGCCAGCGCCGCCAGCCGGGCCGTCTCGGGCTCGACGCCGTCCCGGCGGACCAGCATGTCGGCGACCGCCTCGGCGGCCGGGGTGCGCAGCACGAGCAGGCGGCAGCGCGAGCGGATCGTCGGCAGCACGTCCTGGACGGAGGGGGCGCAGAGCAGCCAGACGGTGCGCGGCGAGGGCTCCTCGACCCCCTTGAGCAGGGCGTTCGCGGCGGCCTCGGTGAGCCGGTGGGCGGCGTCGACGAGGATCACCGACCAGCGTCCGCCGGTCGGGTAGCTGGAGGCGCGCAGGACCAGCTCGCGCATGTCCCCGACGCCGATGGACAGACCGTCAGTCCGGACGTACTTGACGTCGGCGTGGCTGCCGGCCAGCACGGTGTGGCAGCCGTCGCAGAACCCGCAGCCGGGCGTGCCGCCGAGCGCGAGGTCCGGGCTGGTGCACTGGAGGGCGGCGGCGAACGAGCGCGCGGCGGTGACCTGACCGGCTCCGGGCGGGCCGGTGAACAGCCAGGCGTGCGTCATCAGGGAGGCGTTCCCGCCCGGCTCCGGGGCCGCACCCCGACCGGCCGCGACGGTCGCCCCGGCCGCCCGGGCCGCGGCGGTGAGCTGCTCGACCACCCGCTCCTGGCCCACCAGGTCGTCCCAGACGGCCACTGCTGCTCCCAAGCTCCGTACGGCGGCGCTCCGGGCGCCCCTTCCCCGCCGTCGAGCATACGGGTCCGCTGCGACACCCCCGGCGCCGTCGCCCCGACCCGGCCCGTCCGGGCCAGGCCTGGCCCGGACGGCGACGGGCGGCGCCGCCGGGGTTCCCCACCCCGGCGGCGCCGCCCGTCGTCCGCGCCCGCTCCGGGGTCAGCCCCGGCGGCCCCAGCGGCGGCCCTTGCCCTTGCCGCCGTCCCCGTCCCCGTCCGTTCCGCCCTCCCCGGCGCGACCGGCGCCCGGGTCCTGCGGGGGCCGGGCGCCGCGCTGCTCCCAGTCCGCCCACTCGTCTCGCGAGCCGAGCAGGGTGTCGGTGAGGCTCGGCAGGTCATCCATCGGCGTCTCCTCGGCCCACTCGGGCCGCGGCCGCTCGGCGGTGGCCTGCGGGTCCGCGTCGACCGCGGGCAGCTCACGGGTGCCGTCCGCCGGCTCCGTGCGCCACAGCCCCGGCGGCACCCGGTCCCCGGTCCGGTCCGCCCCGGCGCCGCCCGGCTGCGGCCGGACGGGCTCGGCCCCGGCCCGCTCCGCACGGCCGGACTCCGCACCGCGCGGCTGCGCACGCTCCGGCTGCGGGCGGTCCGGCTCGACGCGCGGCAGCAGCGCCGTCCGCTCGGCGTCCGCGGGGACCTTCGGCAGCAGCGCCGTCCGCTCGGTCTCCCCCGGGACCTTCGGCAGCACCGCGGTCTCGTCCACCGCCGCCGGCGGGACCGGCAGCGGCGCGGTCGTCTCGACGGCCTCCGGCGCCCCGGCGCCCGCCCGGTGGTCCGGCAGCGCCAGCTCCCGGGTCGCGTCGTCGGTGGGCCGGTCCTCCCGGACGGCCCGCAGCTCGGTGGTCACCGCGTCCCCGGGCGCACCCGCCCCGGGCGTGCCGGCCGCCCGCTCCGCCGCCGTCTGCGCCGCGGCCGCCGCGGCCGCGAGCGCGGCGGCCTGCGCCAGCCGGGCCTCCTCGGCCCGCTGCAGCGCCTCCTCGGCGCGGCGGCGCTGCTCCTCCCGGGCCAGCTCGCGCTGCCGCTGGAGCTCGGCCTGGGCGGCCGCCTCGTCGGCGAGCCGCTTGCGCTCGGCGGCCTCCGCGGCCAGCCGGGCCTCCTCGGCACGGCGGCGCTGCTCCTCCTGCTCGGCCCTGAGCCGGGCCTCCTCCTCCGCCCGGCGGCGCGCCTCCTCCTCGGCCTTGCGGCGGGCCTCGGCGGCGACCCGCTCGGCCTCCTCCTTCGCGAGCCGCTCCTTCTCCGCCTGCTCGGCCCGCAGCTGCTCCAGCAGCTCCTGGCGCTTGCGCTCGGCGGCCTCCGCCTCGGCCTTCCTGCGGGCCTCCTCGGCGGCGCGGCGCTCGGCCTCCTCACGGGCGAGCCGCTCCTGCTCGGCGCGGGCGGCCTTCTCCTGCTCGGAGAGGGGCAGCTCGCGGTCGAGCCGGTGCCGGATCGCGGTGGTGACGAAGCCGGGGGCCTGGCTGCCGTCGACGACCAGGTAGCGCGCCGGGTCGGCGGCCGCGAGGGCGAGGAAGCCGGCCCGGACCCGCTGGTGGAACTCGGTCGGCTCGGACTCCAGCCGGTCGAGCGCCTCGGTGAACCGCTCGCGGGCCTTGGTCGGGTCGACGTCCAGCACGACGGTCAGGTCGGGCAGCAGCCCGCCGGTCGCCCAGCGCGAGATCCGGGAGACCTCGGTGGCGGCCAGGTCGCGCCCGGCGCCCTGGTAGGCGATCGAGGAGTCCATGTACCGGTCGGTGATCACCACGGCGCCCCGGGCGAGGGCCGGCCGGATGACGTTCTCGACGTGCTCGGCGCGGTCGGCGGCGTAGATCAGCGCCTCGGCGCGGTGCGACAGGCCGGTGTTGCCGACGTCCAGGACGAGGCCGCGCAGCCGCTGGCCGACCGGGCTGCCGCCGGGCTCGCGGGTGAGCACGACCTCGTGCCCCTTGCCGCGGATCCACTCGGCGAGCGCCTGCGCCTGGGTGGACTTGCCGGCCCCGTCGCCGCCCTCCAGGGCGATGAAGAAGCCGGTGCCGGCGCCCCGGTGCGGGGTCGGCCCGCCGGCGCCGCGCACCGCGTCCACCAGGTCCCGGCCGAACGGCGCGGTGCCGCGCCGGTCGTCGGTCCGCAGCAGCACGACGGCGGCCAGCACGAGCGTGAGCAGCCCCGAGGTGGCGACGGCGAGCGCCGCGCCACCGTGGATGAAGGTGAACGAGCCGGGCTCGACCGTGCCGTACTCGACGTCGCCGTAGGCCGCGGCGATCAGCGGGACGACCACCAGCGCGGCGCCGACCACGACCCGCAGCACCGCGTACAGGTGCTCGGTGACCTTCGGCAGCCGGGCCTCCTCGACCTCCTGGGCGAGCAGGGTGCGGCCGGTGGAGACGATGATCCCGGCGGTCAGGCCGGCCAGCACGGTGAGCCCCAGGACCAGCACGAAGTCCAGCACCAGCCCGGCGAGGATCAGCGCCACGCCCTCGGTGAGCAGCGCCAGCGCGAGCAGCCGGCGGCGGGAGAGCGCGGGCAGCGTGGCCCGGGTCAGCCGGGCGCCGAGCGCGGGCGCCGCGGTCGCGGCCAGCACCAGCAGCCCGTACCCGATCGGCCCGGCGCGGTGCTCGGCGGCGGTGAGCAGGGCCAGCGCGGCGACGCCGGCCATCGAGGCGAAGCCGGCCGCGACGGCGAAGGTGAAGTAGGGGGCGCTGCCGGTGCGGCCCTTGCCCAGCGCGGGCCCGGGCGTGGCGTCGGTCGGGGCGCGCAGCCCCTGCAGCGGCGAGTGCGGCGCGGCGGTCACCGGGCCGACGGGCAGCTGCTGGAGGTGGTCGCGGACGGCCGCGGCGGCGAACAGGCCGGCCGCGCCGAGCGCGGCGAAGGTGACCTGGTGGGCGCGGAGCCAGTCCGAGCCGAGCGCCGCGCCGATGTTGTTCAGGAGGGTGAGGGCGACCAGGCCGGCGGCCGCGAGCGGCGCGGTGGCCCAGCCGGTGAAGCGGTCGATGCTCCGGACGGTGTCCAGGTTGACGGCGGCCGGCCGCTGCTCGGCGGCGGGCGCGTACGGGTCGGCGGGCGGCAGCAGGCCCGGGACGGCGACGTCCCTGGCGATCGCCCGGACCCGCTCGGCACCGCCGGTGAGGAACACCGTGGCGAGCAGCACGTAGGTGGCGGCGGCGGAGGGCCGCGCACCGGAGGACAGCCAGACCGTCCACCAGGGCGCGAGGCCGATCAGCAGGGCGCACAGCGCGTCGGCGCCGAGCAGCGTCCAGCGCCGGTCCAGCTTCCCGGCGACCAGCCGGTGCACCGGGCCGAGCAGCGCCACCCCGACCAGGCCGGCGGCCAGCAGCCGCACGGCGAGGACGGCGGTCACGGCGAAGGCGAGGCTGCGCGGCAGGTCGCCGAACTGGCCGCCGAGGGCGGCGGAGACCACGGTGAGCACGAGCAGCACCAGCAGCCCGAGCCGGTCGCCGGTGCCGCCGATCAGCTGGGTGGTCCACAGGCGCCGGTAGGGACGTGTCCGCAGCAGCGCCCGGGCCCGGTCGACCGGGGTTCCGGCGGGCGCGACCCCGGGCAGGTCCGGCGCCGCGGCTCTGGCGGCCGGGGCGGCGCTGGGGGTGGGCTGCTCCTCGCTCGTCATACGGTCAGCGTAGCGGGCGGGGCTTGACCGGAATGAGATGAACGGGGTTCCGGTTCGCGCTCATCACCGGCCTGTGACGATTCGCGCACGTAGCCCGGACGACCACGGGCCCGCGCCCCCGGGGCGGGGGGCGCGGGCCCGGCGGCACTGGCGGGGGATCAGCCCTCGTCGGTGGTCGCGGTCTTGCTCGCGGCGGTCTTCTTGGCCGCCGTCGTCTTGGCCGCGGTCTTCTTCACCGCCGTCTTCTTGGCGGCGGTCTTCTTCGCGGCCGTCTTGGTGGCGGTGGTCTTGGTCGCCGTCGCCTTCTTGGCCGCCGCCTTCTTGGCGGGGGCCTTCTTGGCCGCCTTCTTCACCGGCCCGCGCGCCCGCTTCTCGGCGAGCAGCTCGTAGCCGCGCTCCGGCGTGATGGTCTCGACCTCGTCGTCCTTGCGGAGCGTCGCGTTGGTCTCGCCGTCGGTCACGTACGGGCCGAACCGGCCGTCCTTGACCACCACCGGGCGCTCGCTGACCGGGTCGGTGCCCAGCTCCTTGAGCGGCGGGGCGGCGGCGGCCCGGCCGCGCTGCTTCGGCTGGGCGTAGATCGCCAGCGCCTCGTCCAGGGTGATCGTGAAGAGCTGGTCCTCGCTGGTGAGCGAGCGGGAGTCGGTGCCGCGCTTGAGGTACGGGCCGTAGCGGCCGTTCTGCGCGGTGATCTCCACGCCCTCGGCGTCGGCGCCGACCACGCGCGGCAGCGAGAGCAGCCGCAGCGCGTCCTCCAGGGTGACGGTGTCCAGCGACATCGACTGGAAGAGCGAGGCGGTGCGCGGCTTGACGGCGTTCTTGCCGGTCTTGGGCGTGCCCTCGGGCAGGATCTCGGTCACGTACGGGCCGAAGCGGCCCTTCTTGGCGACCAGCTGGTTGCCGCTGACCGGGTCCGCGCCCAGCTCGAAGTCGCCGCTGGGGCTGGCCAGCAGTTCCTCGGCCAGCTCGACGGTGAGCTCGTCCGGCGGCAGGTCGTCCGGGATGTCGGCGCGCTGGCCGGGCTCGCCCTCGACCTCGGAGGCGCGCTCCACGTACGGGCCGTAGCGGCCGACCCGCAGCGTGATGTCGTCGCTGATCCGGAACGAGCTGATCTCCCGGGCGTCGATCGCGCCGAGGTCGGTGACCAGTTCCTTCAGACCGCCGAGGTGGTCGCCGTCGCCGTTGCCGGCCTCGGCGGCGCCGCCGGTGGCCACGCCCTCGCCCTCACCGAAGTAGAAGCGCTTCAGCCACGGCACGGACTTCGCCTCGCCGGCCGCGATGCGGTCGAGGTCGTCCTCCATCTTGGCGGTGAAGTCGTAGTCGACCAGCCGGCCGAAGTGCTTCTCCAGCAGGTTGACCACGGCGAAGGAGAGGAACGACGGAACGAGCGCCGTCCCCTTCTTGAACACGTAGCGGCGCTGGATGATGGTGTCGATGATCGAGGCGTAGGTGGAGGGGCGGCCGATCTCCCGGTCCTCCAGCTCCTTGACCAGCGAGGCCTCGGTGTAGCGCGCCGGCGGCTTGGTGGCGTGCCCCTCCGGGGTGAGCTGCTCGGCGGCCAGCGGGTCGCCCTCGGCGACCTGCGGCAGCCTGCGCTCCCGGTCGTCCAGCTCGGCGTTCGGGTCGTCGGCGCCCTCGACGTAGGCCTTGAGGAAGCCGTGGAAGGTGATGATCTTGCCGGAGGCGGAGAACTCGGCGTCCCGGCCGTCCGCAGCGGCCCCGCCGACCCTGACGGTCACCGACTGCCCGGTCGCGTCCTTCATCTGGGAGGCCACGGTGCGCATCCAGATCAGCTCGTAGAGCCGGAAGTCGTCCCCGGCCAGGCCGGTCTCGGCGGGGGTGCGGAAGCGGTCGCCGGACGGGCGGACGGCCTCGTGCGCCTCCTGCGCGTTCTTGACCTTGCTGGCGTAGGTGCGCGGGGCGTCCGGCAGGTAGTCGGCGCCGTACAGCTGGGTGACCTGCGCCCGGGCGGCGGAGACCGCCGTCTCCGACAGCGTGGTCGAGTCGGTGCGCATATAGGTGATGAAGCCGTTCTCGTACAGCTTCTGGGCCACCTGCATGGTCCGCTTGGCGCCGAAGCCGAGCTTGCGGCTCGCCTCCTGCTGGAGCGTGGTGGTGCGGAACGGCGCGTACGGCGAGCGGCGGTACGGCTTGGACTCGACGCTGCGGACGCTGAACGAGGTCTGCTCCAGGGCGGCGGCCAGCTGACGCGCCGCCTGCTCGTCCAGGTGCAGGGTGTTGGTGCTGGCGGCCTTCAGCCGGCCGTCCGAGCCGAAGTCGCGGCCGCTGGCGATCCGCTTGCCGTCCACCGAGGAGAGCCGGGCGCCGAAGGTCTCCGGGTTGGCCGCGTCGGCCGGGGTGCGGCCGGTGCCGAAGGTGCCGACCAGGTCCCAGTAGGAGGCGCTGCGGAAGGCCATCCGCTCCCGCTCGCGCTCCACCACCAGGCGGGTCGCGACGGACTGCACGCGGCCGGCCGACAGCTTCGGCATGACCTTCTTCCACAGCACCGGCGAGACCTCGAAGCCGTACAGGCGGTCGAGGATGCGGCGGGTCTCCTGGGCGTCGACCAGACGCTGGTTGAGTTCGCGCGGGTTGGCCACCGCCTCCTGGATCGCCGACTTGGTGATCTCGTGGAAGACCATCCGGTGCACCGGCACCTTGGGCTTGAGCACCTGCTGGAGGTGCCACGCGATGGCCTCGCCCTCGCGGTCCTCATCAGTGGCGAGGAAGAGCTCGTCGGACTCCGCGAGCAGCGACTTCAACTTGCTGACCTGGGACTTCTTGTCCGCGTTGACCACGTAGATGGGCGCGAAGTCGTGATCGACGTCCACCCCGAGGCGGCGCACCTCGCCGGTGTACTTGTCCGGGACCTCGGCCGCGGTGCTGGGCAGGTCGCGGATGTGCCCGACGCTCGCCTCGACGATGTAGCCGGGGCCCAGGTAGCCCTTGATCGTCTTCGCCTTGGCCGGCGACTCGACAATGACGAGTCGCTGTCCGTGCGCGGTCTCGCTGCTCGGGGACACCTTCGCTCTTCTCTCCCGGTCGTTATGTGGCTGGTCGGCGCCGGCAGCACGGGCTGCGCTCCGCCCGACCCCGCAACCGTCCCGGGGCTGCCGCTGCACGACGACCCCACCAGCGGAGTGTGACCGTACCCCGGCCACCCTTGTCAAACGGACGGATCCCGCGTTTTCGCTTGCCGGGCTCACCGACGCCACTCGAACGGTAACCCGATGACGGAGGTTCGCGCCCCGCGGAGGGGGGCTTCGGCGGGTTCCGGAGGATGGAATGACGGATTTCAAAATCTGTCAACGGAAAATCGCCGCCCCCGCGGCCCACCCCCCGCGCACCAGGCCGCGCCGCCCAGCGGACGGCCCCCCGGCCCCGCGTCCACGGCGTGTCCACGCCGGGCCGACGTCCCGGCGGAGCGTCGCCGCACCGCCGCTCCGGGCCGGCCGCCCGGAGCTCAGCCGCCGGCCGCGACGAGCAGCCCGGCACCCGCCACCAGGCAGCCCGCGCCCAGCAGGCCCCACAGCAGGTCGGCGAGCACAGCCCGGCGGAGCTCCCCGGCCGCCAGCACCACCCGGTCCGGCCGGCTCGGGTCGTAGCAGACCCGCACCGTGGCACCGGGCACGAAGCGGTCCGGTCGGCGCAACGGGGTGTGACCGCGCGGACGGGTGAGCACGAGCTCGGCGATCCGGCCCCCACCCGGTCCGCCGACCACGGGCATCACGGGGAAGGAGAGCAGCGGCGCGCTGTCGAGGTGACCGTGCGCCTCGTCCTCGGCCACCACCGTCGCCACCGCCGCGGCCCCCCTGCGGCGCACCCGGTGGCGAAGGCGCACTTCGGCGGCGCACCAGAGCAGCAGCACGCCACCGAAGAGGGCGAGCACCAGCCCGCCCACCGTCGCCGTCGTCGTGTCCACCCCTGGCCCCCGGCTCCCCAGCTCTGTCCACAGCCTGTGGACAGAGCCTCACAGCCGGGGGCCAACGGGCGGCGGCCGCCCGGCGACCACCGGACGAACCGGCGGGTACGAGCGGGTGAACCGGGCACCCCGCCGCCCCTCCTCCGGGGCCCGCGGCCCCGGTCAGCCCACCGGGCGGACGAAGCCCTGCTCGGTCAGCAGCCGCAGCGACTCCGGCACCCGGTCGCGCAGCACCACCCGGTCCTCGCCGAGCAGCTGCGCGATGGCGTCCACGATCTCGCCCGCCGACAGCGTCCCGTCACAGACCCCGACGAAACCGGCACCCACCGTGTCCACCTTGGTGGCCCGCCGCATGCCTCGGTTGTGACGCAGGATCACGTGCTCCGGGTCCTCCGCGCCCGGCGCGCCGACCTGCTCCTGCACCACCTCGTCGGCCAGCACGTACCGGGCCGCGAGCAGGCCCGCGTCGTCGTGCGAGCGCAGGAAGTCCTGCCGGTCGAACCACTCCTCGATGTGCGGGCCGAGCGGCTGCTCCACCGGGTGCGGCCACTCCTCCACCCGGACGGTCGGGCGCTCGGCGCCGCTCGCCCGCAGGGTGATCCAGCCCATGCCGACGCCCTCGACCCCGCCCGCCTCGAAGGCGTCCAGCCACTCGCCGTAGCGGGCCTGGTAGTCACCGCCGGGGCCGCGGTGGTCGCCGCCGTCCCGCAGCCACAACTCCGCGTACTGGGCCGGGTCCTGGACCTCGCGCTGGACGATCCAGGCGTCCAGCCCGGTGCCGGCCACCCAGCCGGCCAGCCGCTCGTGCCAGTCCTCGCCCTTGACGTGCTGCCAGTTGGCGAGCAACTGGCAGTAGCCGCCCGGCTCCAGGTGGGCGGCGGCCGAGCGGACCAGGCTGCGGCACAGGTCGTCGCCCGCCATGCCGCCGTCCCGGTAGGTGAACCGGCCGGCCGGCGAGATCACGAACGGCGGGTTGGAGACGATCAGGTCGAACCTCCGCTCCCCGACCGGCTCGAAGAGGCTCCCGGCGAGCGCCTCGGCGTGGTCGAAACCGGACAGCGCCAGGGTCAGCTCGGTGAAGCGCAGCGCACGCGGGTTCAGGTCGGTGGCGGTCACCCGCTGGGCGTGCCGGGCCGCGTGCAGCGCCTGCACGCCGGAGCCCGAACCGAGGTCCAGCGCGGCCCGGACGGGGCGGCGCACGGTGACGTTGGCCAGCGTGGTCGACGCGCCGCCGACCCCCAGCACCAGGTCCCTGCGGGCCACCCCGTGCGCGGTCTCGCCGGAGCCGATGCCGCCCGCGCCGCCCACCGCGCAGCCCAGGTCGGAGACCACCCAGGCGTCCGAACTGGGCAGGCCGGCCACCTCGTTGGCGTACGGCCGGACGTCCACCGTGGCTCGCACCCGGTCACCGTCGGGGCGCAGCCAGCCGTCGGCCAGACAGTCCTCCACCGGCAGCGCCGCGGCCGCCGCCCGGTACGGCACCGGCTGCTGCAGCAGGAACAGCCGCACCAGGGTCTCCAGCGGGCTGCCGCCCCGGGTCGCGCGCAGCGCGGGCACCGCCTCGCTGCGGGCCAGCGCCGCGTACCCGGTGGGCCCGAGCAGGTCGAGGCACCCGTCGGCGGTGAACGAGGCGGCGAGCAACGCCTCCCGCAGCTTGGCGAGGCGGGTCAGGTCGAGAACGGGGCTACTGGTCACCCCGCCATTGTCCCCCGCCCCACGGGCCCCGGCCGCCGCACCGGGCCGCCCGGCGGCGGGGCTTCGGGGCCGGGCCCCGAAGCCCGCAGGGGCTGCGGTTCCGGGGCCGGTGCGGGGCCGGTACCGGACCGGCGCGGGACCGGTCCCGGGGTCAGCTCGCGCTGGGCGCCGGGCTGCCCGGGCCGGCCGGCGGCGAGGCCGGAGCACCGGTGGCACCGGCGGAGGGGGAGCCCGCGGCGGGGGAACCGGACGCGCCGGCGCCGTCGGTCGCACCCGGCGCGGGGGTCGCCGCCGGCGAACCCGTCGCCCCGGTCGCCCCGGCGTCCGGCGAGCCGGTCGCGCCGCCGCTCGGGGCCGCGGCGGCCCCTGGCTTGCAGCCATCCTGCTTCGCCATCGCCGCACCGAGCTCGCCGCGCTGCAGCTTGGCCTGCGCCTGGGTGGAGAGCGAGGCCAGCTTCTGCACCTGGTCAGCGACGCTGCGCAGCCCGTCCGCGAACTTCGCCTGGTCGTCGTTGGGCAGCGCGTCCAGCTTCTTCTGGACGTCCTGGTAGCCGTCGGCCGCCTTGGTCAGCTCGGCGACGGTGTCCTGCTGCAGGTTCGCGCCGGAGTCCACCTTGGGCGCACCGGCCGAGTTGATGGCCGCCGCGATGTCCTGGTTGGTCTTGGCCAGCCGCCCGATGTCGGCGGAGAGCCGCTTCTGCAGATCGGCCGGGACCTCACCGGTCTTCACCTGGCCGGTGTCGGCGAGGGCCGTCTGCGCCTGGGCGATCGGGTCCTTGGCCGCCCCGCAGACGTTGGACGCCCAGGACTCCAGCTGCTTGGCGTTGTCGTCGCCGCAGCCGACGGCGCCGAACGCGAGCAGCGCGCCGAGGGCGGGTACGGCCAGCAGTCGCTTGTTCACCGGGAGAAGCCTTTCGGTTCGGTCGTCTTCGGTCGTCGAACCTACACGGCCGTCACCCGCACCCCGGTTCCCGGCTCCGGCCGCCGCCCGCCCGCCCCGGCGCCCGCTCAGGCGCGTTCGACCCGGATCGGGTCACCGGGCCGGACGGTGCGCAGCACCCGGGCGTCCCCGTCCAGGGCGCCGAGGACGTTGCAGGGGCTGGCCAGCCGGCACTCGCCGTCGCGCGCGATCGGCGTCGGCCCGTAGGGCAGCGCGAGGCTGTCGCCGTCCGTCCAGAAGGCGACCGTGCCGGGCTCGACGACCTGCCGGGCGCCGGCCTCGCGCGGCACGCTGACGGGCGTGCCGAAGTAGACCTCCTCGCCCCAGGTGCTGGCCGAGGAACTGATCGGCAGCTCGGCCCAGAGCGCCTCGGCGGTGGGCGTGGTCGCCAGCGTGGCGGTGGCCTGACCGGCCGGCCACAGGATGCGGATCCGCATGCTCTTCTTCTTCCGCGACAGGTCCGATCAGTGATCGGAGCCGGTCGTGCCGGAAGCAGCGAATCGCCGTGCGCGACGGTTTGTCAACGCGTTCCCAGGGACTGGACCACCGCGCGACCGCTCCGCGAGCGGCGGCCGAGCGGCCCGTACCGATCGCACCGGGCACGGGCGCACGAGCCGTGCGGGGCCGTTCAGACGCAGGGGCCGTGCGGGCCGTACGACCGCAGGGGCCGTGCGGGGGCGGTACGGACCGCAGGGCTGTGGGGCGTTCGGTGACGGGCGTGGCGGCGGAGGGCCGGGAAGGGCCGCAGGAGACCGCGGACCGGCGCAGGCCGGTACGGACCGGCGCGGACCGGCGCGGACGGCCGGTCAGACCGCGACGGACTCGACGGAGAGCGGCCAGCTCATCCGGATCAGACCGCCCTCGGCGCCGTCGGTGACCTCCAGGTCCTCGACCAGGCCGGTGATCACCGCGAGGCCCAGGGTGTCCTCGTCCGGGTCGCCCTCGGCGGCCCCGGAGGCCGGGACGCCGACCGGACCGGCCTCGTCCTCGACCTCGATGAGGAAACGCTTCTCCTGGTCGGTCAACGCGACCCGGACCGTGCCGCCGACACCACCGCGCTGGTGCAGGCCGACCGCACGGGAGCACGCCTCGCCGACCGCGAGGCGCACCTCGTCGAGCACCGACTCGTCGACCCCGGCCCGTCTCGCGACGGCCGCGGCGACCAGCCTGGCCGTCCGCACGTGCTCGGGAAGCGCGCTGAATCGAAGTTCGACGGTTGCCATCTCTCCCCCTCGGGGTGCTCCGGCCAAGGGCCGGCAGTGCGGCCCCTGCGGGCCGGTCGAACCGGCCCCGGGCGGCCGGGTGGGCGCCGGGGCCGTCGAGACCCCGGCGCACCCGGACGCGTGGAAACGAACGGGCCGGCCCGCGGGCCGGCCCGGCCGCGTCAGTCGGTCGCGTTGACCGCGTCGTCCACCGAGGTGTGGATCGGGAAGACCTTGGTCAGGCCGGTGATGCGGAAGATCTTCAGGATGCGCTCCTGGTTGCAGACGAGGCGCAGCGAGCCCTCGTGGGCGCGCACCCGCTTCAGACCGCCCACCAGCACACCCAGGCCGGTCGAGTCGAGGAAGTCCACGCCTTCCATGTCGACGACGAGGTGGTACTTGCCGTCGTTGACGAGCTCGACCAGCTGCTCCCGCAGCTTCGGGGCGGTGTACACATCGATCTCGCCGCCAACCTCGACGACCGTACGATCGCCGACTGAACGGGTCGACAGGGACAGGTCCACGGAACCTCCAGCACCTTGCCTTGCTACGTCATGTGCGATCCTCGGCCGGGCAGCCGCCACCGCATGGTCGCGAGCCCGGGCACGCCCAGCAACGCGTGGCGAACCCCGGCGCTGCGACCCACGGCCATCCGGCCGTCACGGCCACATTCAACCACCTGTGACCATGACCGCACGATGGCTTACGACGATTCTCCGTCACGCCGGTGACACACTGGGTCCCCATGCCGCCCCGACACAGCCTGCCCGAGGCACTGCTCACGACCCTGTCCACCAGCAGAGGGCGGTCCGACCGGCTCACCCATACGGAGCACCTTCCCGCCCGACCTGCACGTTATGCACCCTGGCCCGGATCGATCCGGGCGGAGATCGTGGCCGCCGCGCACGAGGTCGGGGTGGAACAGCCCTGGGCGCACCAGGCAGAAGCGATGGAACTGGCCAAAACCGGTCAGACTGTGGTGATCGCCACAGGCACCGCCTCGGGCAAGTCGCTCGGTTACCTGGCCCCGGTGCTCAGCGACCTGCTGGACGGCACCGAGGCCCGCAACGGCCGCGGCGCGACCGCCCTCTACCTGGCCCCGACGAAGGCGCTCGCCGCCGACCAGCGCCGCCGGGCGGCCGAACTCGCCCCGCCCCGGGTCCGGGCCGCCCTGTACGACGGGGACACCCCGCCCGAGGAGCGCGAGTGGGTCCGCCAGTACGCCTCGTACGTGCTCACCAACCCTGACATGCTGCACCGCGGCATCCTGCCCGCCCACGCCCGTTGGTCCTCCTTCCTCAAGGTGCTGCGCTACGTGGTGGTCGACGAGTGCCACGCCTACCGGGGCGTGTTCGGCTCGCACGTCGCCCAGGTGCTGCGGCGGCTGCGCCGCGTCTGCGCCCGCTACGGGTCGTCACCCACCTTCCTGCTCGCCTCCGCCACCACCGCCGACCCGGCCGCCACCGCGGAGCGCCTGACCGGGCTGCCCGCCCGGGCCGTCACCGAGGACGCCTCGCCGCGCGGACCGATGGTCTTCGGCCTCTGGGAGCCGCCGCTGACCGAGAACGTCGGCGAGCACGGCGCGCCCGTCCGCCGCACCGCCACCGCCGAGGCCGCGCACCTGCTGACCGACCTCGTGGAGCAGCAGACCCGCACCGTCGTCTTCGTCCGCTCCCGCCGGGCCGCCGAACTGGTCGCCCTGCAGGCCCAGGACCAGCTCGGGCGGCCGCTCGCCGAGCGGGTGGCCGCCTACCGCGGCGGATACCTCGCCGACGAACGCCGGGCGCTGGAGCGCGCCCTGCAGTCGGGCCGGCTGCTCGGGGTCGCCTCCACCTCCGCGCTCGAACTCGGCGTCGACGTCTCCGGGCTCGACGCCGTCCTGATGGCCGGCTACCCCGGCACCCGGGCCTCGCTCTGGCAGCAGGCCGGGCGCGCGGGCCGCGAGGCGCAGGGCGCGCTGGCCGTCCTGATCGCCCGGGACGACCCGCTGGACACCTACCTGGTGCACCACCCGGAGGCACTGTTCGCGGCGCCCGTCGAGGCCACCGTGCTCGACCCCGACAACCCCCACGTCCTCGCCCCGCACCTGTGCGCGGCCGCCGCCGAACTCCCGCTCACGGACGCCGACCTGGACCTGTTCGGGCCGTCCACCGCTCCCCTGCTGCCGGTCCTGGAGCGACGCGGACTGCTGCGCCGGCGCAGCGACGGCTCCTGGTACTGGACCCGCCGCGAGCGCGCGGCCGACGCCGTCGACCTGCGCGGCAGCGGCGGCGACCCGGTGCAGATCGTCGAGGCCGACACCGGTCGGCTGCTCGGCACGGTGGACGCCGCGGCCGCCCACACCACCGTGCACACCGGGGCCGTACACCTCCACCAGGGGCGCACCTTCCTGGTCCGGGAGCTCGACCTGGAGAACTCGGTCGCCCTGGTCGAGGCCGCCGATCCGCCGTACACCACGTCCGCCCGCGACGTCACCTCCATCTCCGTGCTGGGCACCGACACCACCGTCGAGTGGGGCGAGGGGCGGCTCACCTTCGGTTCGGTGGAGGTCGTCAACCAGGTGGTCGGCTACCTCCGGAAGCGGATCTCCACCGGGGAGATCATGGGCGAGAGCAAGCTCGACCTGCCGCCCCGCACCCTGCGCACCCGCGCGGTCTGGTGGTCCGTCACCGAGGACCAGCTGCTCGACGCGGACATCCCGCTCGACCGGCTGCCCGGCGCCGCCCATGCCGCCGAGCACGCCTCGATCGGCCTGCTGCCGCTCTTCGCCACCTGCGACCGCTGGGACATCGGCGGCGTCTCCGTCCCGCTGCACCCCGACACCGGACTGCCCACGGTGTTCGTCTACGACGGCCACCCGGGCGGGGCCGGCTTCGCCGAACGCGGCTTCCGACGGGCCGTCGAGTGGCTGACGGCCACCCGCACCGCCATCGCCTCCTGCGAGTGCGAGCGCGGCTGCCCCTCCTGCGTCCAGTCCCCGAAGTGCGGCAACGGGAACGAACCGCTGGACAAGGCGGCCGCCATCCGGCTCCTGGACGTCCTGCTGTCCGGCGCCCCCGGCCCGGCGGACGGGGCGAGCGCGGCGGACAGGGCGGCGGACGGGGCGGACCAGCAGCGACCGGAGGACCCGGCGGACCCGACTGCCCCGTCCGGCGGCTCCGCGGTGGGCTCCGGGCCGGACACCGCCCCGGACGACCCCCCGGACGACGCCGACGGCACGGGGCCGGCCGGTTCATGACCCCGCCACCGGTGCGGCGGTCGCCCCGCCGAAACCGTCCTCGGTGGCGGTGACCGCGGCCCGCACCGGTCCGGCCCGGGCCCGCGCCCGGGCAGGGCCGACCGGCAGACCTGCCGGGAGCCCGCGGGGAGCCACCTCGGTCACCACCTCGACGGCGTCGGCGTCGCGGTCCACCGTGCAGGACACCAGTGCGGCACCCTGGGCCGCGGTGATCCCCGCGGCCCGCCCGCACCCGCCGTCCCCGTCCAGCAGCAGCCGGTCGGCGGCCGCGAGGGCGCCCAGGTCGGCGGCCGACTCGGCCCGGTGCCGGGCGGTGACCGCGGCCCCGACCGCGACCGTCCCGGCGAACACCGCGGTGCCCAGCACCGCCAGGGCGAGCAGCCAGACCGTCGCCGAGCCGGCGTCCGGCCCGCGCCCGCCGAGGGCGGCGGCCCGGGCGGTTCGGGCCCGTGCCAGGCCCCGCGCCGCCGGCCAGACCACCGCCGGCCACCCCACCGCCGAGCGCCCCACCGCCCGTCCGGCCGGCCCACCCAGCCCGTTCAGTCCGTTCGGCATCGCCGGCCCGTTCGGCCCGTTCATGCGCCACCACCTCCGATCGGCCCTCCGGCCGCGCCCACGAGGGTGTCCTCCCTGGCCGCCACGGCGGCCGCGCCCAGCCGTACCGCGAGCAGGCCGCCGAGCCGGCCCGGCGCCGCGCACGGCGCGTCGACCTCGACCCGCACCACGTCGGCCGCCAGCTCCACCCGCACCCGCGCCCCCGGTGGAGCCGCCGCACGGGCGAGCCCGGCGGCGTCCACCTCCCCGCGGGCGGCCGCCCTCGCCCCGACCCGCGCCGCGTCCACACAGCGGATCTGCGCGGCGGCCGCCAGCACGCCCCAGATCAGCAGCGCCGCGAGCAGCACCAGGGCCGGCAGCGCCACCGCCGTCTCAGCCGTGACGAATCCGGCGTCGCCCCGCCACCGCCGCCCGCTCGGTCGCGACCACCGCCACCGGGCGGCCCGGTGGGCCCGGCGGACCTCTGGATCCGTCCTCGGGCCCACGCCTCCGCGCCCGTGCCGGGGCACTCCGGTCCGACGAGGCCCCCCAGGGTCCGTCTTCGCACCCCCGTCGTCCGCCCGGAGGGCGGGCGGGGCGGCACCGGGGTGTGTGGACCGCCAAGCGGAGGACGGGGGCACTTCCCGGCCGCCGGGCCGGGGGAGAGCCACTGCGGTGGGGGCACCCCACGGCCGACGGCCGTGGGGTGCCGCCGACCGGCGACAACGCGAGTCGGGGGTACCCCCGGCCGAAGGCCGTGGGAGCGCGCGCCCCGACGCCGCCCCGCAGGCGCGGGTCCGACGACAGGTCCTAGGTCGCATGAAGGGCCCGCTCCAGCACCTCGGTCAGCGCCGCCGTGAACGTCGCGCTGGTCACCACCTTGTACAGGCCCGCGGCGAGCGCGCAGGCGCCCAGGGTGCCCACGGCGTACTCCGCCGTGGTCATCCCGGCGTCCGACCGCCGCCGGCGCCGCCACGCCGCCGGCGACCGCCGGGGCGCCCGCCCGGAACCGGACCCCGTCGCCGTCACCGACATCTCCGCCGTCACCCCTGTCTCCGCCGTCACCCCTGTCGTCACCGCTGCCGCTGTCGTCACTGCCGTCACTGCCGTCATGGACCTCTCCTGTCTCCGATGTCGATCCAGCGGTCGAAGCCGCCGTGGATCCGGTCGTCGCACGCCGCTGGTACCGGGTCGGTGCCGGCCGCCGTTCACATGCCCTGGGTGAAGCGCGCGGTGAGGCCGATGACCACCGGCACCACGCCGATCAGCACGAAGGCCGGCAGGAAGCAGAGCCCGAGCGGAGCGGTCGCGAACACCCCCGCCCGGCGGACCCCGGCCCGGGCGGACCGGGCGGCCGCCGACCGCTGGGCCTGCGCGAGCCCGACCAGCGGCCCGGCCACCGGCACCCCGCCGAGGCTCGTCCGCACCAGGCAGCGCGCCAGCGGTGCCAGCGCCGGGTGCTGCTCGCCCAGCCGGGTCCAGCACAGTTCCGGCGGCGCCCCCAGGGCGAGTTCGCCGCCGAGGGCGACCAGCCGGGGCCCGATCGGTGCGCCCAGGCTCCGGCCGACCGCGGACACCGCCGCGGAGGGCGAGGCCGCCGACCCGAGGCAGGCCGCCAACAGTTCCGCACCCAGGGGAAGTTGCCGCGCCAGGTGGTCCTCCTCCAGCGCCGCCCGCCGGTCCACGGGCGAGGGCATCCGGGCCGACCACCAGTACGTGCCCGCCGTCGTCAGGGCCCCGACGACCACCCCGACGACCCCGCCCAGCAGCAGCGCCGCACCGGCCCCGGCACCGACCGCCAGGGAGGCCCGCCGCCGTCGCCCCCGGCCGCCTCCGACCGACGGCCCGGCCCGCGCCGCCGGCGCCTCCCACCCCCTTCCGCCCGCCCGGGCCCGGGCGAGCACCCCGCCCCACCGCGCCCGCCGGGGCACCGGGAGCCCGATCGCTGCCGGCAACCCGGGGACCGGCCGCCCCCGCGTCACGGCGACACCACGCCCGGTCCGGGTGCCCGCACCCGCGCGATCCCGCAGCCCCGGCCGCCGCCCCGGGGGCCGACGGCCCTCCGGGACGCCCCTGGCGCTCCAGGGGACGCCAACGCGCCCCTGGTGGCCGCCCGGACGATGCGGACCGTCCAGAGCACCCCCAGGACCTCCAGCACCGCCCCGGCCGCCAGGCAGCCCAGTCCCGCGGGCGTGTGCAGCAGGACGTCCACCGGCCGGGCCCCGAGCGCCGCGCCCAGCAGCAGCCCGGCGGCCGGCAGGGCCGCCAGGACGGCGATCGTGGCCCGGGGCCCCGCCAACTCCCCGGCGACCTCCTCCGCCAGCGCCTGCTCGCCGCGCAGCGCCTCGGCCACCCGGTCCAGGGCGGCGGCCAGCTGCGAGCCGCCGTCGGAGGCGACCCGCCAACAGGCCGCGATCGCCGACGCCCCGCTCCCGCCCGGCAGTTCGGCGAGCAGGTGGAGCGCGGCGGGGACGTCCCCGCCGTACCGGCCCGCCGCGAGCCGCGCCACCGCCTCCTCGCCGAGGCGACGCGGCCCGTCCGGTTCGGCCGCGATCCGGACGGTGACCAGGTGCAGCGCCTGCTCCGGTGTCGCCCCGCCGCGCAACTCCCCGGCCAGCCCGGCGCAGAGCTCCACCACGGCGGCCGCACGCCGCCGCGCCTCCGCCGCCAGCCGCCGGTGCTGCCGCCACCGCCGCAGCGGCAGCACCGCGAACAGCCCGGCGAGCACCGGCACCGGGGAGTCGGTGGCCAGCCCGGCGACCGATCCCGCCACCAGCAGGAGCAGTTCGGGCGCCGCCCGGCCGGCCGCCCACCACCACCGGCGCCCCGCGCCCGGGCTCCCCGGCCGCACGCCGGGGAGAACGCCGACCGGAGACCCGGGCGGGAAACCGGGCGGGAAACCGAAGGGCGGCCCGGGCACAGGCCCGGACGGTGGACCACCACCTGCCGGCACCAACCCGCGACGCCGCCCGCCCGGCACGCGGCCCTGCACCGCCCACCACCCGGCGGCGGCCGGCAGGCACAACACCGCCGACCACCAGAAAGCCGTTTGACGATCCATCACCTCAGGTACCTCCCTCTCGTCGACCCCTGCGACCCCACGCCCCCGGCAGCTCCGGGGCGCCCGTCGCACACCCGCCCGGCAACAGGGGCGGCGCGAGTTCCGCCGCCCGCACGACGGCTCCCGCCGACCCCGGCGCCGCCGTCACGACGGCCCCCGCACGGGCGGCCCGACCCGCCCGGCCGGGAACGACACCCCGCGTGCCGCCAGCAGGCCCACCAACCGCTCCCAGCCCGCCCCGGGGACCAGGCCCCCGGCCGCCGGGAACTCCACCGCGGGGCTGGTGACGGCCAGGCCGTCCCGACCGGCCACCAGGGTGTGGATCTCCGCCACCCGGCGCCGCCCCGACCCCGGCTCCCGGACCAGGTGCACCACCAGGTCGAGCGCGGAACGGAGTTGGCTGTGCAGGGCGGGCCGGTCGAGCCCCGCGAGCGCTCCCAGCGCCTCGAGCCGGACCGGCACGTCCGCCGCCGTGTTGGCGTGAACGGTGCCGCACCCGCCCTCGTGCCCGGTGTTCAGCGCGGCGAGGAGGTCCGACACCTCGGCCCCGCGGACCTCCCCGATCACCAGCCGGTCCGGGCGCATCCGCAGCGCCTGCCGGACGAGATCCCGCAGGGTGAGCTCGCCCCGCCCCTCCTGGTTGGGCGGTCTGCTCTGCAGTCGGACCACGTGCGGATGGTCCGGTAGCAGCTCGGCCGAGTCCTCGGCCACGACGATCCGCTCCGCGGGCCCGACCAGCCCGAGCAGGGCCGCGAGCAGCGTGGTCTTGCCCGTGCCCGTCCCCCCGGAGACCAGCAGCGAGAGCCGGGCCCGCAGCACGCCGGCCAGGAGCTCGGCGCCCTCGGGCGGCAGCGCCCCGCCGGCGACCAGCTCGTCGAGCGTGAACGGCCGGGGCCGGCAGACCCGCAGCGAGATGTGCGTGCAGCCGGCCGCGATCGGCGGCAGCACGGCGTGCAGCCGGGTACCGTCCGGCAGCCGGGCGTCCACCCAGGGCCGCGCGTCGTCCAGCCGCCGACCGGCCGCGGTGGCCAGCCGGTGCGCCAGCCGCCGCACCGCCTCGGCATCGGCGAAGCGGATCCCGGTGGCCCGGTCCAGGCCCCCGCCGCGGTCGACCCACACCTCGTCCGGACCGTTCACCAGGACGTCCGTGACGTCGGGCGCCGCCAGCAGCCGCTCCAGCGGGCCCGCACCCACCAGTTCGGCGCGCAGCGAGCGCACGGTGTCCAGGACTTCGTCCCCGCCGAGCGGCGGCCGGGTGGCCCGCAGCACCGCCGCGACCGACCCCGCCGTCGGGGCGGCGCCCGACTCGGCCAGCCGCAGCCGCACCGCGTCCACCAGGGCCGCCGTCCGTTCCTCCCGGGCCGTCCGCCCGTAGGGACAGGGCCGGGGCCCCGCCTCGGGCGGCCCGCCGAGCGGCGGGACGCTCCTGAGCGGGCGCCGCTCCCGCGGGCCGTCACCGCCACCCGGCGGCCCGCTCGCGGATCCCGTTCTGCGCAGACGGACCATCAGTAGACACCTCCTCCGACCGCCGGAACCGGCGGCAGCACCTCGTTCAGGAAGGCCCCGCAGAAGCGGGCGAGCGGACCGCCCTCACGGATCCCCGGCGGGACGCCCTTCTCGGCGTCCTCCGCCAGCCCGGGTTCGGGCCCCAACTCCCCCGCGAGCTCCATCCGCAGCCCGCGGGCGATCCGGTGCGCCGGGAGCCCGGAGGCCCGCGGCGACCGCACCACGGCCCGGACGTCCGCGAGCCTCATCCGCGCCGCCGCGGCGACCCGGTCGGCGGCGGCCACCGCGCGCAGTTCGGCCGGCACCACCAGCAGCGCGAGGTCGGACTGCTCCAGGGCCTGCCCGGCGGCCGCGTCGAGGTGGCGCGGCACGTCGACCACCACCAGCCCGCCGCGCCGTCTGGAGGCGGCCAGCACGCTGCGCATGGCCTCCGGGGGCACGGTCAGCATGTCGCCGCGGTCCCAGGACAGGCAGGAGAGCGCGGAGAGCCTCCTGAGCACCGGCAGCGCCCGGGCCAGTTCGGCCCCGCTGACCCTGCCGCGCGAGGCGGCGAGGTCCGGCCAGCGCAGCCCCCGGGCCGTCTCGCCGCCGAGCAGGACGTCGATGCCGCCGCCCAGGGGATCGCCGTCGATGAGCATGGCCCGCCGGCCGGCCCGCGCGGCCGTGACGGCGAGGGCGCAGGCCAGTGTCGAGGCACCGGCCCCGCCGCGGCCGCCGAGCACGGCGACGGTGAGCGCCGGCGAGCCCACGCCCTCGGCCGCGTCGGCGATCCGGTCGAGCAGCCAGGCCTCGGCGTCGGGCAGGAACAGCACGTGCTCGGCGCCGAGTTGGACGGCCCTGACCCAGACGCCGGGGTCGTCGAGGTCGAGGCCGAGCAGCAGCACTCCGGCGCGGCGGCCGAGCCCGGCGCACCGGGCCGCCTGGTCGTCCCCGACCAGGACCAGCGGGGCGCCCTCCCAGAGTTCGCGCGGCGGCGGGGCGGCCCGGATCAGCCGGGGCTCCGTACCGGCGGCCGCGCAGACCCGCAGCAGGTGCTCGGCCAGCCCCGCGTCCTCGGTGACGACGAGCGGGCCGTCGGGCCCGGGCCCCTCGGTGGTGGTGTGGTCGGCGATCGGCGTCGACATGGTGGCTCCCCTCCGCGCCGCGGGCCGCCGGGGCGGCCGACGGCGCACGTCGGACGGTTGCGGCGAGCGGCCGCCTGACGGGCCCCGGGAGAGGAAGGGGATGGGATCCGCCTGGCGACCGCCGCCGACCATCACGGTGGGGGGAGATCCGGTTTCCGTCATCCACGTTCCGAATCCCTGTGGACAACTCGGGGGCTGTGGATGAAAACGTTCACCCGGGCGGGGGGCTATTCGACAAAGAATTGACGATCGGGGATCACCGGGCCGAACCGGAACCCCGGCCCGCCCCGCCCCGCGGCAGGTCGCGGCGGCTCCACGAGTCCCGCGGCACGCCTCCGCGACCGCCCCGGACCGCCGGCGGGAACCGGTCGGGCCGGCAGCGGCAGCCATGAGCAATCAGCGACGCAGAGTGACGAAAGGGGGCCGATGGGCCGAAGTGTCGACACCCCCTGTACACCGCCCGGTCGGCCGGCGCGGCACCCGCGGCGAGCGGCCTTCAGGCCCTGAAAATGGGCCCGGACGTGCGACGACCCCCGCCGGGGGGGAGAGCGGGGGTCGTCTATCCACAGCCCGACTCGGGGGGGGAGGAGCCGGACCGGGTTAGCACGGTCGCGAACGATCCGTGACTTCCATGGTGTACCCGAGCGGCCAGAAACACAAACCCGCACGCCCGCGAGTACGCCGAATGGCCGCCTGTTTTGTGGCTCCCTCTATCCTCGGTTCCCGTGGACACCACCGAGAACGCCGACGACCGCGCCGACGAGTCCCCGGGCGAGGCCACCGGGCCCGAGCGGACCCCCTCAGCCGTCGCCCCCCGGCCGGGCGGGCTGCGAACGGCGGCCTTCTTCGACCTGGACAAGACCATCATCGCCAAGTCCAGCGCGCTGGCCTTCAGCCGCCCCTTCTACCAGGGCGGCCTGATCAACCGTCGGGCCGTCCTGCGCAGCGCGTACGCCCAGTTCGTCTTCCTGGTCGGCGGCGCGGACCACGACCAGATGGAGAAGATGCGCGAGTACCTCTCCTCGCTCACCCGCGGCTGGAACGTCCAGCAGGTCCGCGAGATCGTCGCGGAGACCCTGCACAACCTGATCGACCCGATCATCTACGACGAGGCCGCCTCGCTGATCGAGCAGCACCACGCGGCGGGGCGGGACGTGGTGATCGTCAGCAGCTCCGGCTCCGAGGTGGTCGAGCCGATCGGCGCGCTGCTGGGTGCCGACCACGTGATCGCCACCCGGCTCAAGGTCGAGGACGGCTGCTACACCGGCGAGATCGAGTACTACGCGTACGCCGAGAACAAGGCTTCCGCCATCCGGGAGTTGGCCGCGTCCGAGGGCTACGACCTGACCGAGTCCTACGCCTACAGCGACTCCTCCACCGATCTGCCGCTGCTGGAGGCCGTCGGCCACCCGTCGGCCGTCAACCCGGACCGCGCTCTGCGCAAGGAGGCGCAGGCCCGGGAGTGGCCGGTGCTGGTCTTCGACCGGCCGGTGGAACTGCGGCGGCGGCTCCCGGAGTTCTCCGCGCCGAGCGGCTCGGTGCTGACCGCCGTGGCGGTCGGGGCGGCCGCGGTGACGGCCGGGGTGATCTGGCACCTGGCCCGCCGGCGCCGTCCGACGGCCTGACCGGACCGGTCCGGTCGGGCCCGGTCGGGCCGGCCCGGCTCTCCTCCCCGCCCGGAGTTCCGGGCGAATCGGGCAATTGGCACAGACTTCTCGTTTCGGGTTCCCCTTTCGCCCGAAACGCGATACAAAGGAAGCACGGCCCGCGAGACCCGGTCAGGACCTGAAGAGGTCAAACCGACAACGCAGTTCAGGCCCCACGGACCGCGTGTACAGATAGCCGAGCACCCACATGCAGCCGACCCGCTGTCGGGCCGCCGGACCAGACGAACGGGCAGGATCCCCGTCTGATCGGCACTTCCGGTGCATGCATGGTCACCCGGTATCTGCACCAGCGGCGGCACCCGGCAGTATCAGGTGCCGCCGCATCCGTGTGCCCGGAGCGCGCCCGCCGACCCCCGTGACGGGACGCCCCGGCGGGCGGATCCGCCGGGCCGCTCAGACCATTCCGCGCTGCATCGCCTCGCAGACCGCCGTGCTCTCCCGCACGCCGAGCCGCAGCGCCCTGCCACTGTGGGCGATCCAGGCCGCCATCCCCTCCGGCGTGCCCGCCAGGTAGCCGGCCAGGGCCCGCCGGTAGGCGTCGGTGCCGAGCTCCGCGAACCCGACCTCGGCCGGGCAGATCGACTTCGGGTCCAGCCCCTCGGCGAGCAGCACGATCCGCTGGGCGGCCCGCGCGATCACCCCGTTGTGCGCGCCGAACGGGCGCAGGGCGAGCAGTTCGCCGTGCACCACCGAGGCCACCACCAGGGCCGGCGTCCCCACGCCCTGGCCCTCCGCGCGCGCCACCAGCAGCCGGGAGAGCTGGTCCAGCCGGGCGGCCACCTCCTCCGCGCCGGGTCCGGGCGGCAGCACGGGCGGCGGCCCGTCCTCCACGACGGCCCCGACGCCCTCCACCGGCTCCAGCTCCAGCGGGAACAGCTCCTCCGCGCCCTCGCCCGCCCGGCGGGGCCGCCCGGCCGCCGGGTCGGCGTCGCCGACCGCGAGCAGGTGGAGCCTGGCCAGCACCTGGAGCGGCGAGTGCCGCCAGACGCTGAGCAGCTGACCGGCCTCGGCGGCGATCCGCAGCGCCGCGCCGACCGTGCGGGCCTCCGGGTCCGCGCTGAAGTCGCTGCGGCGCCGGACCTCCTCCAGCGGCCAGTTCGCCCCGGCCAGCGCCGCCGACGCGCGGGCGCCGCGCAGCGCGGACTCGGAGGTGACCTCGGCGGCGCGGCGGCGCATCACCCGGTGGCCGTAGAGGCGGTCGACGGCCTTGCGGACCTCGGCGACGGCGTCGGGCACCCCGGGGAGCTGGGCCAGCGGGGCGAGGGGATCTGTTCCAGTGCTCACCTACCCGAGAGTAATGAACCGGCGGCCCCTCCCGGAACAGCAACCCCGCATCACCCTTTAGAGGCAATCCTCACTTCCCTCCACCGGGCACGCCCAAACCCCGGCTAGCATGACCGCTATCGGAGACGATAACGATTTCCAGTTAGGGCGCCCCGGGCGGGCGCGACCCCTGAGCAGGCGGCCCCGCACGCGGGCCCGGAGCGAGAGTCGGAGTCCCAGATGAAGATCGCCTTCGTCGGCAAGGGCGGCAGCGGGAAGACCACGCTGTCCGCTCTGTTCATCCGCCACCTGGCCGCCGCCGGCCGGCCGGTCATCGCCGTCGACGCCGACATCAACCAGCACCTCGGCCCCGCCCTGGGCCTGACGGACGCCCAGGCCGCGGAACTGCCCTCGCTGGGCGCGCACCTGCCGGAGATCAAGGAGTACCTGCGCGGCGACAACCCGCTGATCCGCTCGGCCGACGAGATGATCAAGACCACGCCGCCCGGCCGCGGTTCGCGCCTGCTGCGGATCGTCGAGGAGAACCCGGTCTACGCCGCCTGCGCCCGCCCGATCGCCCTGGACGAGGGCTCGGTCCGCCTGCTGGCCACCGGCGCCTTCACCGAGGAGGACCTCGGCGTGGCCTGCTACCACTCCAAGGTCGGCGCCGTGGAGCTGCTGCTCAACCACCTGCTGGACGGCCCCGACGAGTACCTGGTCACCGACATGACGGCGGGCTCGGACTCCTTCGCCTCCGGGCTGTTCACCCGCTTCGACCTGACCTTCCTGATCGCCGAGCCGACCCGCAAGGGCGTCTCCGTGTACCGGCAGTACAAGGACTACGCCCGCGACTTCGGCGTCCGGCTGCGGGTGATCGGCAACAAGGTGCAGGGCCCCGACGACCTCGCGTTCCTGCGCCGCGAGGTCGGCGACGACCTGCTCGCCACCTTCGGGCACTCGGACTGGGTGCGCCGCCTGGAGCAGGGTGCCGAGCCTCCGCTGCGGGCACTGGAGCCGGCCAACCGGGCCGTGCTGGAGCAGCTGCGGAGCGAGGCCGAGGCGGCGCACCGCCGGCGGGACCCGCACCGCTACACCGAGCAGGCCGTCCTCTTCCACCTGCGCAACGCGGAGAGCTGGGCCAACGCCAAGGTCGGCATCGACCTGGCGACCCAGGTGGACGAGGCCTTCGTGCTCGACGGGTCGGCAGCCGGCGACGTGCGCCCCGCCCCGGCTGGCGCGCCCGCCTGACCCCGCACCACCCGAACGGGCCGCGGCCCCCCCCCCCGGGGGGGGGGGGGGCGGCGCCCGCGCCCCCCCCCCCCCCCCCCCCCCCCCCCCCCCCCAAAGCCCCCCCGGGCACAACA